>JBEVKW010000116.1:0-14143 GCA_040509495.1 Chitinophagaceae bacterium
AGTTAACTACCCGCTTTCAGAGGCCCGCGGCCTAGCGCAAATGGCGTTAAGAAAATGGGAGGCTGGCACCGTCTGAGACACACCGCAGGTGTGCCGAAGGCACAAAAAAACTGTTTGAGCCAGCACGCCAATCGACCTTAAACACTCCGCTGGCGAGTTTTTTTTTGTGCAGGTGACACCCTCCCATTTTTAGCCATTTGCGCGTAGCCTTGATTTTTTTTTGTTACTTTTTTTGCATCAAGGCAAAAAAAGTAAACGGAGTCTCCGAGCCCCCTCGGAAAAAAAGCGCCTTGCCCGCCGGCAAAAACAGGTGGAGTCATTAGCGCGTAGCATTGATCTTTTTTTATTACTTTTTTTGCCTTGATGCAAAAAAAAGTAAACGGAGTCTTCGAGGTAAAACCTCGAAAAAAACCGCTTTGCTCGCTCAGCAGCAAAAAAACCCGCCGGGAAGCTCCCGGCACAACTCCTTAGATTTCAATCCCCAATTTGGGCGTATCCCCTTAATTTTCGAAATTCGCAAGGAAGGCCATTTCAAACTATCTAAAAAAAATAAACCTTATGTGTGGAATTGTTGGCTATACAGGCCCCAGGCAAGCTTATCCGATCATTATCAAAGGCCTTAAGCGACTTGAATATCGTGGATATGACAGCACAGGCGTCGCTTTGCAGAATAACAATTTAAAAGTATATAAAAAAAAGGGCAAGGTAGCTGACCTGGAAGAAGCGATTGTTGGCGAAGATCTTAGCGCCCATGCCGGTATCGGTCATACTCGTTGGGCCACCCATGGCGAGCCCAGCGACCGGAATGCACACCCTCATCAATCGGCAAGTGGCAATCTGGCGATGATCCACAATGGAATCATTGAGAACTATGCGCAATTGAAAAGCGAACTCGTTAAAAAGGGCTATCAATTCAAGAGTGACACCGATACGGAGGTATTACTCAATTTCATCGAAGAGATCAAGACCAATAATAACTGTTCCCTCGAAGAAGCCGTACGGATCGCCCTTAAACGTGTTGTTGGCGCATATGTGATCTTACTACTGGATAAAGATGATCCGCAGACCATCATCGCAGCACGCAAAGGAAGCCCGCTGGTGATCGGTATCGGCAAAGGAGAACATTTTCTAGGCTCAGATGCGTCTCCAATGCTGGAGTATACAAAGGAAGTCGTGTACGTGAACGATTATGAACTGGCGATCATACGCCCGGATGAACTGATCCTGAAAAATCTCGGAAATGAGAAGATCACACCTTATGTCCAAAAGCTCGACCTGGAATTAGCCGCTATTGAAAAAGGTGGCTATGAGCATTTCATGCTGAAAGAAATATTCGAACAGCCGCAAACCATTTATGATTGCCTGCGCGGAAGGCTTGATGCAAACGCAGGCACGATCACCATGGCCGGCATACAACAATATGCGGAACAGCTGATCAAAGCAAACCGGATCGTGATGATCGCGTGCGGAACAAGCTGGCATGCCGGATTAGTTGCCGAATACATTTTCGAAGAATTATGCCGGATCAATGTGGAAGTAGAATATGCTTCTGAATTCCGTTACCGCAATCCCGTGATCAACGAAGGTGACGTGATCATTGCCATTTCCCAAAGTGGCGAAACAGCTGATACGCTCGTTGCCATTGAAACAGCAAAAGCGAAAGGCGCCATCATTCTCGGCGTAGTAAATGTAGTCGGATCATCTATCGCCCGCGCTTCGCACGGCGGCGCCTATACTCATGCGGGACCAGAGATCGGTGTGGCAAGTACTAAAGCGTTTACCGCTCAACTGGCCGTATTAACCATGATCGCGCTGAAGATCGCTCACATCAAAGGCTCCATCCCGGAAGAACGTTACAGATCGTTGCTGAAAGAAATGGAAGAAGTGCCTGAAAAAGTGGCCATCGCATTAAAACAGAATGACCATATCAAACAGTTGGCAGATAAGTATAAAGACGCGCCGGATTTTCTCTATCTCGGCAGGGGATATAATTTCCCGGTGGCACTGGAAGGCGCTCTCAAATTGAAAGAGATCTCCTACATACACGCGGAAGGATATCCTGCCGCGGAAATGAAACACGGCCCCATCGCCCTCGTTGACGAAAACCTGCCGGTCGTTTTTTTTGCTACTAAAGATTCATATCATGAAAAAATTGTAAGCAAAATGCAGGAGATCAAGGCAAGAAAAGGAAAAGTCATTTCCGTGATCACTGAAGGCGATACCACTTCAACAGAGCTTTCACAGGATATCATGGTGATCCCTGAAACGGATGAGATCCTCGCGCCAATGATCAACGTTGTTCCTCTTCAACTACTGGCATACTATATTGGCGTTGCAAAAGGCCTGGACGTAGACAAACCGCGTAACCTCGCTAAGTCGGTTACGGTAGAATAATTTTTCACACAGAACGGTATGTGATCCCGGCTTTCGAAAGCCGGGATTTAAATCATTTCTATGAATAAGATCAATAAAATTCCCGTAGCAAAGCTTGGCTATAATTTTACAGGCGCTGAATATCTTCCTGAAGGAGAGAATGAATACTATTTCAGAAACAAGCAATATACAGGAGCACATAACTGGAGAAACCTTACCGATAAAGAAATCAGCCAGCTGACCATCAATGGAAACATGGCAGATAACTGGGAGAACATCCTTGTGTCGGAAATATTCGATGCGGGGCTGATCAGGAACTGTAAGTTTTATGGCCTCATTCGTATTGGAAAACTGGAACCCTACTCCCTGGAATTTCACGATGTGAGATTGCCTGTCGGTTTATACAACAGTTTAATCATCAGTTGCGATTTTGGTGATAACGTGGTCATAGATAACGTGAACTATCTGAGCCATTATATTATCGGCAACGAAGCCATCCTGATCAACCTTAATGAGGTAAGCGTGTCAGACCATGCCAAATTCGGGAATGGTATTGTAAAGCAAGGTGAGAAAGAATCCGTGCGTATCTGGATGGAGCTTTGCAATGAAAATGCGGGACGCAGCGTATTGCCTTTTGACGGGATGCAAACAGGTGATGCCTGGCTATGGACCAGATACAGGACCGATGAAAAACTGATGCAGAAATTCCGTGAATTCACTGAAAAGAAATTTGACCTCCGGCGTGGTTATTACGGTATGGTTGGAGATAGAACGGTGATCAAGAACAGCCGTATCATCAAAGATGTACTGATTGGTACTGATGCTTATATCAAAGGCGCGAATAAGCTGAAGAACCTCACCATTAACTCATCAGCCGATTCTCCTACTCAGATCGGAGAAGGTTGCGAACTGGTAAACGGAATCATCGGCTTTGGTTGCCGGGTGTTCTACGGTGTAAAAGCAGTACGCTTTTTCCTGGCTTCACACTCTCAATTAAAGTATGGCGCGAGGCTGATCAATTCATTTCTCGGCGATAATTCTACGATCTCCTGCTGTGAAGTACTGAATTCATTACTGTTCCCGGCACATGAGCAACACCATAATAACTCATTTCTGTGCGCTTCCGTATTGATGGGGCAAAGCAACATGGCAGCCGGAGCCACCATTGGATCCAACCATAATTCCCGCGGCGCCGATGGAGAACTTATAGCCGGCAGAGGGTTCTGGCCCGGGCTCTGCGTAAGCCTCAAACATAATTCCAGGTTTGCCTCATTTACGCTGATCGCTAAAGGAGATTTCCCCGCAGAACTCGATATCCCCATTCCATTTTCCCTCGTAAGCAACGATGTGAGCAATGACAAACTGCTCATCATGCCCGGATACTGGTTCATGTACAATATGTATGCGCTTGCCCGCAATGCAGGTAAGTATGAAAGTCGCGACAAACGGACCTTCAAAAACCAATATCTCGAATATGACTTTCTCGCCCCTGACAGTGTAAACGAGATGTTCTCTGCACTGGAACTCATGAAAAAAGCAGTCGGCCAAAGCTGGAAAAAGAAAGATCGCAAAACCATCTCTCCGGAAGCAGCTATCAGCAAAGGAGAATCAGTGCTCGAGAAAAAGACTCCATTACATAAAACAAAAATTCTCGTTCATGGGCTGGAAAATTCATCCCGGGAAGTTGAACTGATCAAAGTCACCGAAGCTTATCACCTGTTTAAAGAATTGATCGTCTATTATGGCATTACCCAACTGATCAATTTGCTGGATAAAGCACCTAAACTCAGTTTTGATGCCCTTATAAAAAAAGTGAGTACGGCACAAAGACAAAATTGGAATAATATCGGGGGGCAATTAATACCACAGCCTGTGTTGAACCAACTGATCCAAAATATTCATACAGGCAAGATCGATAACTGGGATGCTGTTCACGAATTCTACCATCAGTGCAGCGATAACTATCCTCTTCAAAAGGCACAACACGCATTTGCTTCCATGCTCGAGATAAAGGGGCTCAGCGCAGGAGATTTCAACAGGAAAGTTTTCCTGCAGTATCTTGATGAAGCGCTCGCCACAAAAGAATGGATATCTAAAGGTATTTATGAATCAAGAGCAAAAGACTATGAAAGCCCATTCCGGCAGATGGTGTATGAAACCGCCAGGGAAATGGAAAAAGTGATCGGTGAGTTAAAAAACAATGCCTTCATCCTTCAACAGGAAGCAGAGCTAGCCTCTTTTCGCGTTAAAGTAAAAGAGTTAAAAGCCTGGACCAAAAAAAGCAACTCCCCATCCCGGAAAAAATGAAAGGCGTAGACGACTATATCGAACTGCTGCCAGAAGGCAGAAAGGAAATATGCGAAAAGATCAGGGATATGATCTTTACACTGGTTCCGCAGATCGAAGAACGTTTCAGTTTTAAAGTTCCGTTCTATCATTACTTCGGCATGTTCATGTATTTCAGCAATATCAAAGACGGTGTATCAGTTTGTTTTTTACGGGGAAAAGATCTGGTCGAACTATTTCCCGAATTACGGCAAAATAAAAGAGCTATTGTTGCATCCGTACTGATCACATCGAAAACCGATATTCACAAATTGAACCTCCAGGAGATCATTCTTACGGCTGCTGCATGGAACCAGGAAGCAAAAATGCTTAAAAGACCGATGGTTAAAGCCGTTAAAAAGAAAAGCACCGCAAAGAAGAAAGGTGTTCACACTGGCAAGTGAATTTTATTCGGCAAACTTTACCGGGACCGTCTTTAAGCAGATTGTCTTGATGATTACCTCACAAAACATCTACCGCCTGAGCCAAGAAGAATCCTTCCAGACCTTAACTGTCATACGATCTCAACGGGAACAAGATCTATTTGTGTCCTGGTCAGCGGATAAAGACTCGGGAAACTTTCACCCCCTCCGCCAGAGCGATAACTCTGTATATCCCGCTTGAAAGAAACGGAAGGCGAATAAATATCTTTTCGCCGCGCCTTGATATCCTTTCAGCATGTGATGTTACTATTGCTCCGTTGTGACCAACTATTAAAAACCGAACATTTCCGTTAGGCAGATCAACCGTCAATTCGATGCCCTCATACCGGGAGTTACTAACGCGAACCTGGTACATATTGTTTCGCCCGGTATTGGCAATGCGTGCCTGTATACTTGTGCTGTAAACAGTGTCTCCCGCACTGTTCAGAACATTCAGCCGGTATAGATTTTGTCCGGGGGAAGGATTGTTATGGATAAACCGGTGATCGCAGTTGTTCGCGTTTCCCGGTACAGTAGCCAGATACTCATACGGTTTTCCTGGCAAGGCATATTGCAACAAATATTTGTATGCAGATGAATTACAGTCACCGGTCTTCCACATCAAACTCATTTCTCCATTGAGATACTGCGATTCAAACTTCTCAATCAATATGGGTAAGGGATTTAACTGCTGATTTATCGTAGAACCCAAGGTGAATGCACCGGAGGGAGGTACTTCAGCGGCGGTACTGACCAGGCCTGTAACATAAGGTGGTACAGGTGATCCGGGAGAATGATCAACGCCACCTTCACTAATCCATGATCCGTTCTCAAAACGTGATATCACGATCGCTTCAAGGTGGTATACAAAACTCAATGGAGAAACAGAGAAGCGTATCCTTCGTAATGAATTACCGGCCACTTGTATCAACTCCCAGAATTCAACATAGCTAACATGGTTGATCGGACTGAGACAATGGCTGCCCAATCCCGGTAAGGATTGCGGATTTGTCCGCCTGTAGCTGACAATGAATTCATCCGCATCATTATCTCCATCGTCAAAATAGACAGGTGCATAGATCTCTCCCACTCCAACAGGAAATTCAAATGCAGTACGCCCTGTCTTTTTCACGGGACCTTCCACAAAGCTGTGCGTAGAAGTTCCGATACAGGTAGCACCGGGGCCAAAGGATAGCAGATTAGATGCGGATGACCTGATCTTACCTGTAACAAATGCAAGCTGATAAGAAAGATGTAACGGACTTGAGAGTGTAACGCCTGCAGGATTATTGACCACCAGTTTTACTTCCTGCATGATACTTCCTCCTCCCGAAATAGTTTGCATCGTGTTACCGCCCATGATGATCCCGGAGCCGGTGGAAGAGCCTGTTTCCGTAATGAAACCGTTGTTATCGAGATCTCCGTTGATCAGTACCGTGGCCCTGTTACTACCATTCGCAATATTGAAGACTGCACCGGGGGCGATACTGCATTGCCCGTCGATAGTGATCGTATCAACATTGGCACCATAAGAGAAACTGGTATTCTCCCTGATGGCCAGGCCTCCGCGGATCAGCAATGGATTGATCCCGGCACCGGTGTATGTACGGCCGGCGCCCGCACTGGCCGCAGAGAAGATGAGTTTTCCAAAAGTCCGGCCGCTGACGGAAACAGTGTATGAGGCAGTACCGGGAACATCAAATTCAAAAACACCTTCCTCTGTTCCTGGTAGTACAGACAACCTGCTCACAAGAAAGTCAGTATGCCCTCTTGCTGTCTGATGGATATAGTGGCCGCCATTATTGATCCGGAAATAGCCGTTTGCGGTAACGCTCAATGGCGTTCCTGCGGAAGCTCCGGACGCGTTTCTAAGAACAGCACCCCGATCCAATACCAGTGCGTCACCAACTGCTGTGAGTACCAATCCAACCGGAGCGGTATTCGTTGGGGGGAGGATACAATATATAGAAAAGGGGGCGGCGGGTGTGATCCTTAATGAGGTCAATGATACAGTCAGATTACCCGCTGGTAAAGTAACATTATAACCCGAATGAAGAAATGTATTGTCGAGTATGACTTCGTCACCCGCATCTGGTACACGATCGAGATCCCAGTTGAGTGGAGTATTCCATAACCCATCGTTCCCTTCGCCATCCCACTTCAACACTTCGGCATTAAGTTGAAAACTGCAGAATAGCAGCCATCCGATCCACGCACTCTTTTTCATACTTCACACTTTAAAATGAATGTCAGCGATACTGCTGATGAAGTGAAGGTAGAATCAGTGTGAAGCGAAACCTTGGGAAAAAAACGACAATTTCATGGTAAAAAAAACCTCCCGCAAGCGGGAGGAAATCTTGTTGGAACAAAATCCTGCAATCAATTATTTTTTCAGAGAATCTGCAGCAGATTTCAGAGAGTCTGCAGCGGCTTTCAATGTATCAGCAGCCTGGGTAGCAGCCGCTTTAGCTTGTTCAGCAGCTACGCTATCAGCTACGCGGATAGAGTCAGCTGTCTTTTTAGCAGCGTCTTCAGCTGAAGTTGCAGATTCATTGTTACACGCTACTACTACAGCAGCGATAGCGAGCATTGCAAATACTTTTTTCATTGCGATGGGTTTATAATTTGTTGGCAAAGGTAACAGGGGTTTTGAAATAAACAAATCCTTAACAATTTTTTTACTGGAAATCAGCGTGTTGTTCGAAAGACGCCCCTCTTCTTGCTTGTGCCACAACATCTTCCTGACCTTCAAGTCACGTAATCCCCATTCCAAAAGTTTATTTTTTCCTGAAAAATATCCGTATCGGTACTCCGGTCAGGTCAAATTGCTGCCGAAGCTGATTTTCCAGGTAGTTCTTATAAGGCGTTTTGATATCATCGGGGAAGTTGCAGAAAAATGCAAACGAAGGCACTACAGTGGGCAACTGCGTTACGAATTTGATCTTGATGGAATGGCCTCGGACCACTGGTGCATGATAATTCTCCACTGCTTTCAGCATCGCATCATTTAACTGTGATGTCGGCACTCTGCGTTTACGGTTCTCATATACTTCCAGGCCTACTTCGATCGCTTTGAAGATCCTTGTTTTCTCCAGGGCGGAAATAAACAGGATCGGTACGTCGGTAAAAGGAGCAAGTCTTTTTTTCAAAGCTGCTTCATAGTCTTTTGCCGTGTTGGTTTCCTTTTTCAGAAGGTCCCATTTATTAACGAGCACCACCACACCTTTACCTTTTCTGGCAGCAAGTGCAAAGATGTTCAGATCCTGGGCGGTGATACCTTTTTCTGCGTCAAGGAGAAGAAGACAAACATCTGCTTCATCCAGTGCTTTGATCGCGCGGATCACTGAGTAGAACTCAAGGTCTTCATGCACTTTTGCCTTTCTGCGGATACCAGCAGTATCGATCAGTATAAATTCTTTCTGAAAAAGATTGTAGTGCGTGTGAATGGTATCGCGGGTAGTTCCGGCTATATCACTCACGATCGTTCTTTCTGTACCCACGAGTGCATTCAGCAACGAGGATTTCCCAACGTTTGGCTGACCAATGATCGCAAACTTTGGAAGAGCCGCGATCTCTGCGGTTTCTTCTGCTGCATCATCTTCTGCCGTGATCAGTTTGGCTACCTCATCCAGCAGGTCTCCGCTACCGCTTCCGCTTGCAGCTGCTATAAAGAATGTATGTTCAAAACCGAGCGAATAAAACTCCGACGCATCGAGCAGATTATCGTTAGTATCTACTTTATTTACGGTAAGGAATACCGGCTTGGTACTACGACGAAGCACATGAGCCATCGAATCATCCAGATCGGTCATTCCCGTATGTGCATCGACCATGAAAACGATCGCATCAGCTTCATCCACCGCGATCAATACCTGCTTGGCGATCTCTTTTTCAAATACATCATCGCTACCGGCAACAAACCCACCCGTATCGATCACGTTAAACGTTTTACCATTCCAGTCGGCTACACCGTACTGCCTGTCGCGCGTAACGCCACTCACATCATCCACGATCGCCTTACGCTGTTCGAGCAAGCGATTGAAAAATGTGCTTTTACCTACGTTGGGACGACCAACTATTGCTAATGTGAAACTCATATGTTCGAATAAATAAGTTATTAATGTTCTACGGATGGGGGGTGTGCGGTTTAACGGTTTAACGGTTAAACGTTTTAAAGTTTAAAGGTTTAAAAGTTTAAAGGTTGTGTATTTAATTTTCAAACTATCAAACTATTAAACTTTTAAACCCACTCTCTCCCTCTCTCTCTCTCCCTAATACCCATACTCCTTCAGATGCAGGTCATTCTCTCTCCATTTCGGTTTTACTTTCACAAAAAGTTCGAGGAATACTTTCTGCTGAAGGAATGCTTCAATATCTTTTCTTGACTCAGTGCCCAGTTTCCGGATCATGGATCCTTTGTCGCCGATAATGATCGCTTTCTGTGTTTCGCGGTGAACGATGATATCCGCTACAATTTTCACAAGAGTCGACTTTTCTTTGAACTCACGCACCTGGACCGCGGTATGATAAGGGATCTCATCCTGCACCAGTTCATATATCTTTTCACGGATCATTTCTCCTACAAAGAATTTTGTTGGCAGATCAGTGATATCATCTTCATTATAGAAAGGATCTCCTTCCGGGAGGATGTCAAGTATCGGCTTAAGGAAGTTCTTTATATTGATGCCGCTGGTAGCAGAGATCGTGATCGTGCCTTTGCAATATTTCTTTGCAGTGAAGAACTCGATGGCTTCTTTTATCTTTTCCTGACTTGCGCGGTCGATCTTGTTGATCACTACCAATGCAGGAACTTTCAAGCGGAGGGCCTGGAATATAGTATCGCATTCTTCCCAGTTCTCATTTACATCAACAATGAGCAATGCCATGTCTGCATCTTCCAGTGCACTTTTCACGGCCTGCATCATTTTTTCATGCAGTTTGTATTTGGGTTCGATAATGCCGGGCGTATCGGAAAAGATGATCTGATAATCCTTTTCCGTCATGATAGCTTTGATACGATGACGTGTCGTTTGCACTTTGTGCGAAACAATAGCCAGCTTTTCTCCCATCAATGCGTTGAGTAAAGTGCTTTTTCCTGCATTAGGACGACCGAAGATATTTACGAATCCAGTTTTCATTCTTATCAATTAATACACACACTGGGACTCGCAGGTCTTAAAAAGCAAAGGAGGTAATCAATCCGTACCAGTTGACTGCAACTGCCCAGAAAACGTAAACGTTAAAAAATCAAGCTGCTATTTCAGCAACTTTGCAGTTCAGAGGCGGAGGGTGACTCCTTCCGCCGTGGCGGATATGGCCTCCGAACGTTGTTAAAAAATGAAAAGTCCGCAATTTAGCGGACTTTTTCTCTGTTGCGAAGGGGAGGATCGAACTCCCGACCTTCGGGTTATGAGCCCGACGAGCTACCGCTGCTCTACTTCGCGATGTATCGTTTACTAAAGTGTAATCTATGTCTCCAATCGAACTCTTCCTCTTTTTCTTCATTCGCGATTGGTTTGCAAAGGTAAGGGCTTGATAAATACCAGCCAAAGTTTTTTTTCTTTTTTATCTGAAAAACATTGCCGCTGTACCTCTTCGCATCTCAAATCAACATCTTACCGTCCTTTCAGCCTGCGCGTTAATGAGCGGTCGGATGAAAGGACGGCAAGCACATCATTCTATATATGAGTAACCATTCTCTGCCTTACGAGCCCCTCTTCACGCTGCTGGCACCGCTTGTCCTGATGTCCCGGATCGTACCTTCGCCCTTGTAACGCACATCACTGGCTCCGCTTGCGGTAATAGACATTTCTTTGTTCACCTGGATGCGTACATCGCTGGCTCCAGACACATCTGCGGTACAATAATCGGCTGCAAGGTCGTAACATTTAAAGCTGCTGGCTCCGCTCGCATCGATCTCCAGCCGTCCTACCGTTCCTGTAAGTTTTACATCAGAAGCTCCGCTCAGGTCAAATGACAGTTTGGTGATGTTCACCTGGCCTGTCAGGTCGCTCGCCCCGGACAGTTCTATCTTGGCTCCGTCAGCTTTCCAAACGCCGACAATATCAACATCGCAGGCGCCGCTAACGTCCAGCTTATCCAGTTGCTTGAAAGAGATATACGCTTTCAGCTTTCTATCTCCCCTGCCCCAGCCTTTTTTCGGTTTATAATATATTTCCAGTACCCCGTTTTTCACTTCTACCTTGATGTCTTCCAGGTATTCGCGATCGGAAGCACTAACGGCCACAGATTCTTCATTGCTCTGCGACAGGAAAACATCAAAGGCGTTTGAAAGACGGATCACCGTAAAGTTCTTTGCTTCTCTCAGCTGCACATTCGGATCCTTGATGGCGTTCGGCTGCGCCAATGCCACCTGGCCCAGCGTCAAAAGCAGTAATGAGTAAAATATCTTTTTCATACAGTTTTTTTGATTTATTTAAAAGTATTACGCTGGATGTTTCGCGAAAGTTACAATGAATAATAAATTTCTTAGCTTTGCACGGTTCTTACCAGGCGAAGACCGTACAGGTCAGATGATTAGGTTCAAAAGTTTAATTGTTTAAGGTTTAACGTTCCAAACTGTTGCTGGTTTCAACGATTAAGCTATAAAACTATAGAACTTTTAAAACTCACACTTCTTCCGATTCGGTTCGTCCGGTAGTCTTTCAGCGTTTCCCGGGGTGTTTGTGGTGAAAGCCACGATCTGAGATTATACCCGTAAACCTGATCAGGGTAATGCCTGCGCAGGGAAGGAGTCCTTCATATGTCCTTTCTACAACAGCATTTCCCTCTCATTTTTTTAACCGTTTAAACAAACAAAAAATGAAGAGGATTGCACTCATTTCATTTTCAATCGCTGGATGGTACGCCGCCACGGCCCAGCAAAAAGAAGTTGCCGACAGTTTCTATGCCCTTACGCCCGTAGAAGTGCGCGCTATCCGTGCCGGCGAAAAAGCCCCGTTTGCGAAATCCAATCTAACCAAAACAGAGATCGGCAAAAAGAATCTCGGACAGGATATCCCATTCCTGCTGAATCAGACGCCTTCTGTGGTTGTTAACTCAGATGCTGGTACAGGCGTAGGTTATACCGGCATGCGCATCAGGGGTACTGATGCCACGCGTATCAATGTTACTTTAAATGGTATCCCATACAATGATGCGGAAAGTATGGGAACGTTCTTTGTTAACCTGCCCGACTTCACCTCTTCCGTTAATTCCATCCAGATCCAGCGAGGCGTGGGAACGTCCTCCAACGGAGCGAGTGCATTCGGTGCAACAGTAAGCTTATCGACCAACGAACTGAACAAAACATCCTATGCTGAGATCAACAACAGCTACGGATCTTTCAACACCTGGAAGAACACGGTCAAAGCAGGAACGGGTTTGATCGACGATCATTTCACCGTTGATGCCCGTCTCAGTCAGATCACGAGTGATGGCTACGTAGATCGCGCAAGCAGCCGTTTGCAATCGTTCTACTTATCCGGTGCGTATACGGGTGACAGATCATCACTCCGCTTCAACCTCTTCTCCGGTAAAGAAAAAACCTATCAGGCATGGAATGGCATTCCTGAAGCATCATTAAAATCGGATCGCACGTTCAATTCAAGTGGCACAGATCGCCCCGGTGAGCCTTATGATAATGAAACCGATAACTACCGCCAGACTCATTACCAGCTTTTCTTTGACCATGCCCTGAGCAGCAAATGGCATTTCAATACGGCTGTGTTTATGACAAGAGGCCTTGGTTACTATGAAAACTATAAAGGCGAAGAAGCCTTCAGCGATTATGGCCTGCCGGACCTCACCATCAATGGCCAGCTTGTAACCGAAACGGATCTCGTCAGACAAAAATGGCTCGACAACTATTTCTACGGGCAGATCATTTCCACTCAATATAAAAGCGATAAGCACACCCTTACGATCGGCGGCGGCTGGACTGTTTATGATGGCAACCACCATGGTGATATCATCTGGGCTAAATACGGATTTGACCAGGGCGCACGGTATTATGATGTAGATGCGAAAAAATCTGACATCAATGCGTATGCGAAATGGCAGTTCCAGTTCAGCAAAGCATTCAGCGCATTTACGGATGTTCAGTATCGCCGTGTACAGCACAGCATGAATGGGTTTGCAGACAGACCATCACTCTTTATCGACCGCAAATTCAATTTTGTAAATCCTAAAGCGGGATTGACTTTCTCAAAGAATGGCTGGCAGTCTTATATCAGTTACGCATTGGGACAAAAAGAACCGAACCGGGACGACTTTGAAGCCAGTGTCACCAATCAGCCAAAGAAAGAGATGCTGCATGATTTTGAAGGCGGTATCGAAAAAAGAGGAGCACGCTTTCAGGCGGGCGCCAACCTCTATTACATGTCGTACAAAGATCAGCTTGTTCTTACAGGCATGATCAATGACGTAGGCGCCTATACACGCGTGAATGTGCCGAAGAGCTATCGCGCAGGTGTCGAACTCACCGGCGGCTATGTGTTCAATTCCTGGTTGAATGCCAATGCCAATATCAGTTTCAGCAAAAACAAGATCAAAGCATTTACAGAATATCTTGATGATTATAATTCAATCTGGGAATGGATAGGCCAGCAGAACATCACACACAAAAACACGGATATCGCTTTTGCACCATCTGTGGTTGGTGGTCTTACCTTAAATGTCACACCGGTGAAGAATCTTGAATTCGGTTTGATCAGTAAATATGTCGGTAAACAATACCTTGACAACACGCAGAATGATCTCCGTAAACTCAACTCCTTCTACACACAGGATGCCCGTGCCATCCTGACTTTAAGAAACAAGATCTTCTCAGAATGGAATATCATCGGCCAGGTAAATAACGTATTCGACAGAAAGTATGAACCCAATGGTTATACCTACGCGTATTTCCTTGATGGTGCTATCGCTGCCGATAATTATTTTTTCCCAATGGCGGGAACGAATTTTACGGTGGCGGTGAATATTAAGTTGTAAGACTTCGCCAGAAAAGTAAAAAGTCAAAATTA
>JBEVKW010000117.1:0-5944 GCA_040509495.1 Chitinophagaceae bacterium
TATCGTTTTCGCCTGAAAAACTCTTTCATCAGGGCGGCACATTCTTCTTTCATGATTCCTCTTACGAGTTCAGTCTTCGGATGAAATGCCCAGTTCGTTCCGGCGGTTTTTCTATAGCCATTTTTTTCATCTTCAGCACCATATACAACCTTACCCACTTTACTCCAGTATAATGCGCCGGCACACATAAAACAGGGTTCCACCGTAACATACAGCGTAGCTTCCGGAAGATATTTACTTCCCAAAGAGTTGAAAGCCGATGTAAGCGCGATCATTTCTGCATGGGCAGTCGGATCCTGCAGCCGTTCCACCATATTATAACCTCTTGAGATTATCTTTTCATGCAGAACCACCAGCGCTCCTACGGGAACTTCATCTTCATCAAAAGCTCGCCTGGCTTCTTTCAATGCAAGTGTCATGTAATACTCGTCTGTCATAAGCCCTGAAAATACAAACAATTGCGGTACTCAGGCGCGACACGGACCAGGAGTCCTTTCAAATCCAGACCCACGGATCCATGCCCACTGCTGCCCGTGGCAAAGGAGTGGCATGGTATTTTAACTACAAGATCATTATTCATCATAAAAAACACCAGTATCAACAAAGTATTAGTTGGCTTTACTGCGGGATTACTTGTTGGAATCCTGTTCGCTCCAGCAAAGGGGTCTGAAACCCGTGAAAACATCGCCCGCCGCGGTAATGAGCTGAAAGATAAATTTAACGACCTGGTCGATTCTGTGACAGATAAATTTGAATCGCTGAAAGCGGATGCAGAAGACATGGTCGATCAAGGAATGCGACAGGCAAAATCTTATCAGAACGAAGTAAGTTGATCCCTACCATGAAACGTAACAAAAAGGGTAAATGAGATGATCATTTACCCTTTGTTTTTTGCTGGAACAATGCATTGATCCGGTTATTTTCATTGACGTCCGTGCAAGCGGAAGCCCGTGAAGACTCACGGGCAAGAAGCTTGTTACCTTACGGGGCAACGACTCAAACCGAAAAAACACAATGTAATATCTTAAAGAATGAGAATTAATAAGAGAATGATGATAATGATCGCACCAAAAGAAAGATAGATTCCCCTGATCTCTTTCGCCTCTCTGTTCATCGATTTCAACTCTTTCTTCAGCGCCTTTTTTTCTGCGCGTGTAAGCGTTGATTTATCCATTGACTTGATCTCTTCAACACGTGTACGGATCTCTTCCGCACGGGCTTTCTTCTCTTCTTCTGTCATCGCGGCGATCCTCTCTTTCAAGGGACGCTTATCTTCGATGGTTGATGCATAGGTGTTCGCGATACTTGCAGTTAATAAAATGCAAGTGAGGATGATGCTGATCTTGGTTTTCATTTGTCCTTTGGTCGTTTGATGAATAAGTAAGTTACAAAAATTCGTCCAGTTTTGATAAGTACACCCGATGCGGCTATTTTGTTTAAATGCACCGGTTAAATGTGGCAAATTTTCTACAAAAATGCTACCATCAATGATCACTCAGCATTAGAAACGTTTTAATTAACTTGAAGGTATAAATACGATCGATGCCTGCAACAAATTATGCGGATACATTAGCTTCTTTGAAAGAGTATTTCTCCTCGGGAAATACCCGATCCTATGAGTTCCGCAGGAAACAACTTCAGCGTCTCCACCAGTCAATACTTGATCATGAGGACGAGATCTCTCAGGCGCTTTACAAGGACCTTCATAAAAGCAGGGAAGAGATCTGGGTCACCGAACTCGGGATCGTTATCGCCGAGATCAATGAAGTACTCAGGAAACTCAAAAAGTGGATGAAGCCCGAAAGGGTAAGAACTAACCTGCTGAACATTCCTTCTTCAAGCAGGATCATGAAAGAGCCTCTCGGTGTTGTGCTGATCGTGGCACCCTGGAATTATCCTTTTCAATTATTGATGAATCCGTTGGTTGGAGCTATTGCGGCCGGAAATTGTGCAGTGGTAAAGCCCAGTGAATACGCAGCCGCAACAGAAGCGGTGATCGGAAAGATCATCCGCGAAACGTTTACGCCGGAGTATGTGTTCTTTGCACAGGGCGATGGAGCTGAAACGGTACCGGCACTGATGAATGCATTCCGCTTCGATCATGTCTTCTATACCGGCAGTACAAACGTTGGCCGTGCCGTTTACAAAATGGCGGCAGATAAACTCGTTCCCGTAACGCTGGAGCTCGGAGGAAAAAGCCCCTGCGTTGTTACCGCTGATGCAAATATTGAGGTCGCTGCAAGAAGAATTGCCCTGAGTAAGTTTTCCAATGTCGGACAGATGTGCATTGCTCCGGACTATATCCTGGTGCATGAATCAAAACAGCAGCTTTTACAGAACTCACTGATCAGGGCCATCCATGGATTTTTTGGCGATGATCCTTTGAAAAGTGATGAATATGGAAGGATCATCAATGAGAAACAGTTTGACAGGCTTTGTGCTTATATGACCGAAGGAGATGTGATCGCAGGAGGAAAAGCCATTCGTGAAGAATTGTACATTTCTCCAACGATACTGACCAATCTTCAACGTGATGCCCGGATCATGAGGGACGAGATCTTCGGCCCGATCTTACCGGTCATTTCATTTAAAACGACTGAAGAAGCAAAACAGGTCATTGCTCAAAATCCCGATCCGCTTGCATTTTATCTTTTTATACAAAACAGGGAGGAAGAAAAGAAATGGCTGGAAGATATCGCCTTTGGTGGCGGATGCGTCAATAATACAGCACTGCATTTTACCAATAGCCGTTTACCATTCGGCGGCAGGGGAAATAGTGGGATTGGAAAATACCATGGAAGATTCACCTTCGATACTTTTTCGCATCATAAGTCGGTCTTAAAAACACCTACATGGCTTGATCCTTCTATCAAATACCCACCGTTCAAAGGTAAACTGGGCCTGTTCAAAAAAATCATC
This sequence comes from Chitinophagaceae bacterium, assembly GCA_040509495.1. GTDB lineage: Bacteria > Bacteroidota > Bacteroidia > Chitinophagales > Chitinophagaceae > Terrimonas_A. The sequence continues at coordinate 2,920 of JBEVKW010000117.1, forward strand.
CGCTAACGTTGTTCACAATGACAGTAAAAAAGAAAACAGGAAAGTTAAAACGGATACTGCTGGTTATAGTATTAATTTTGGTAACATTATTGGGATATGTTGAAATCGTAACCATCAACCATAAAAACATGACCTACCGGCAGAAACTGCTGAAAGCATTCTATCCAGTCCTGATGTTCTTCAGCAAAACAACCGGCAAAAATGGAAAATCTATGGACAACACAAACGGACTCACCCCGCCGGCATCGATCTATGATCTTTCTGTTACACTGAATAATGGTCAGCAACAATCCCTTGCAGCTTTCAAAGGAAAGAAGATCCTTTTCGTCAATACAGCCAGCAATTGTGGTTATACGCCACAATACGAAGACCTGCAGAAATTATATACAACGTACCAGGACAAACTGGTCGTGATCGGTTTTCCCGCCAATGATTTCAAAGAGCAGGAAAAAGGATCTGATGAGGAGATCGCCGAGTTTTGCAGGTTGAACTTCGGTGTCAGTTTTCCGCTGGCGCAGAAAAGCACTGTTATCAAAGGTGCTGAGCAGAACCCGGTTTTCAACTGGTTAAGTGACCCGGCAAAGAATGGCTGGAATGATCAGCAGCCCACCTGGAACTTTTCAAAATATCTTGTTGACGAAAAAGGAATACTGATCAAATACTTCGATCCCGGCATCTCGCCTTCCAACCCTGATGTAAAGCAGGCGGTAGAACAGGAATAATCTTTATCAGCGCTGAGCTTATCTGTTGCTCTTCCACGGAAGTGCTGGCAGCTTTTTTGTTTATTCTCGCACGGGTTTCCCGTCACTTCCCTATTTGAGGAAGTCAAATGCATTTATTGTTAACGCTAAATACGCAGCTATGAATTGGATCATTTTAATCATTGCAGGACTTTTCGAAGTAGGATTTGCAACTTGTTTGGGCAAAGCCCGTGAAGAACATACGAATACGGCAGCATGGCTCACAGGATTTGGCGTTTGCCTCGCACTGAGCATGTATCTGTTGTTTAAAGCGTCGCTGGCTATTCCTTTGGGAACCTCATATGCTGTGTGGACGGGTATTGGCGCAGTCGGAACAGCGATCGTCGGAATACTCGTATTTAAAGAACCAGCAACACTCTGGAGGATCTTTTTCCTTTGTACACTGGTTGGTTCTATTGTTGGCCTGAAAGTAGTTTCGTCGCATTAATTCTACACATCTTTATTGATAATGCCCATTTTGGTCATCAGGAAAGATGCACTAAGCTTTGTGCAAACACCGTCTTTCAATTTATAATCGAAGATCAACTCATCATTTATAATGGCTGACTCAAAGCACTTGTTGCTGATATAGTCAGGGAAAACATCTGCCAGCTCAGAAACAGTGAGATCATGTGTGGCAATGATGCCGCATGCATGTGCCCCGACAAGTTTGCGGATCAGCCCCACTGTGCCATTATGTTTATCATTACTGTTCGTGCCCCGGAGAATTTCATCGAGAATGATAAAGGTCTTCTGACCTTCTTCCAGTTCTTGTATGATCGACTGAAGGCGTTTCAACTCTGCATAGAAGAACGATTCACTATCCTGCAGTGAATCGGTGATGCGCATACTCACATGTACGGGGTATGGAAAGAATGCGAACCTGTCTGCACAAACAACACTGCCGGCTCTTGCAAGCACAAGGTTGATCCCGAGTGTGCGGAGAAAGGTGCTTTTGCCAGACATATTCGAACCCGTAAGGATCACAAAGCGATGATCACGGAATGAAATGCTGTTGTTAATACGCTTCGCTGCGCGGATCAGCGGATGCCCCATATTATCTGCTTCGATCGTTTCTGTTCTGCTGACAACCGGCACAGTGAACAAAGGATTGTTATAAGCAAGATTGGCAAAACTATTCAGTGATTCTGCTTCTCCCAGCAGCTTCAGCCAGGAAAGGATCTTCTGCCCGTGAAGCTGTTTCCAGTTCTCCAGCCGGAACAGGATATGGATATGGAACAGGAACAGGCCATTCAGCAACATACTAACGATCAGGTTCACTACCGTTTCAAGGTAATTGAACAGTGAAGCGAGCTTGAAGATCGACTTAGAGGACGTATCATTCCCCGCACGAAGCCCTTGCTGCAATCTTTGTAATAAAGGCGATTGGAACGATTGCTCTTCGAGCTGTTTCAACTGACCCGCGAATTGCTGAAGGATCTTCGTTACCGATGTTGAAACCGACAGATGCGTAGAGATCTTGCGTGCAAAAAGCATGGCTACGATCAGGTTCAATACAAAAAGATTGTAGAACATATTCAGCACCGGCTCATCTTCCGAAATAAAATAATAGACCAGGCAGGCCGTTGATGCCAGAGGCAATAACATCAACAGGTAATACAGCGCCTTGTTCTTGAAGGTAGCGGGTGATTGCAACCAGGCTTTTAACTGCTGCATCTCCTTTTCCTTTGTGTCGAGTAAAGATCCATGCGCCTGAAGGTGCTGCCTGAATTCAACCTTCTCTTTCAACTCAGCAATGGCCTGCTGCCGCTCCTCGATAATAGTTGTATCAGGGTGAAGCAGATCATTCGCCAGTGCCTCTTTCCCGAATGACGTGCTGCACCGGTTCAGATAAGGAAACAGGCCGCCTTCCCCAAACATATCGAGATCATACGAATAGGGATGATGCGGATCCGTGTACTCTTTTCCTGCGCTGTAAACGGAAGGCCTGCCATCCAAAAAACTGATCTCATCCTCATTAAGTTTTACCAGCGCCTTATAAAAAGCCGTCTGTTGCTGCATGCGGTCATACACCCGGATCATTACCAGGAATACCGCCAGCAATAACAAGGTGCCGATGATGAACATTGCAGCGCCGGTAACCAGCGATTGATAACCGAGAAACAAAAAACCGCAGAATAGCAGCAGCCTGAAGAAACTCAGCCAACCCAGCTGTTGCCTGAGTTGCTCTGCTTTTATTGTATAGGTAGATAGGAAGTCTTTGTAAACATTAGCTGCACTCACGGAAGATGGTTTAATAAGTTTAAAAGTTTAATTGTTTAACG
>JBEVKW010000118.1:0-5024 GCA_040509495.1 Chitinophagaceae bacterium
GAACGCAGCGAATACAGATATTGCATTTCGCTGCGTTCGCCGCGATCCGTTGCGCTCGTTGCGCTCCTGCTACGCCAGCCAGGTTAATAGTGATGCTGACAACAGCCCTACTTCTGCTGTGCCACAGCCTTCCCATCCTGGTTGATGAAACGGAATACTTCAGATTTGATCTTCGCATCAATGTCCTTATCCGTCACTTTTTTAGCTGCATAGTCTTTAGCTAATGCGAACAGATAATCATGCAGTGGTTTTCCATCGATCAATGTTTTTATCGCAATCGTATTCTGTGTGCTGATATACTCATCCCATGTTTTGCGCACTTTTGTCCAGAATGCTTTATTCTTTTCCCAGTAAACAACGGCACCCGCGCATTGCTTATTATCTAAACGTTTGTAGCTGTTGATCCCTTTTTCTTCAGCAAGCAGTTGATCAACGCCGTTGGTACGGATGATCTTCTGATTGTCCTGCTCGTGGATATAACCGCTATCGTTAATGCTCAGGCGGTTTGTTCTTTTCAGGATATTATAGTCGCTGCGTGAAGAATACTCGCGGCGTGGCAGCGGCGCATCGGTGGTGTTCTGCCAGATCTGTTTGTTGTCGAGGCTTACCCACTGGCTGAAACCCTGGTAACGCGGTTCGTCACTTACTTCCCAAACGGTTTGTGTCCATTTACCTTTTACCTGGTCAGGGCTGAGCGTTGTTTTTGTCCAAACTTTATCACCGTTGTATTTCCATACGATCGGGTTTTCGTATGTCCATTCTTCTCTCCAGTGCTTCACGATCATTGAATCAGTGATCACGAGGAGGTGTTGCATGACGATCTTCTTATCGCTCACTTCGATCGGGAGTGTCAGTTCAACGCCACCGCTGATCGCTTCACGGTCGTGGAATTTATAGTCTTTATTTGGAGCGAAGGTTTCAGCGTATTTGAATTCAACTTCGAAACATCCGCAGAGCTTGTCGATTTTAGCACGGTCTACAGGGGCTTGAGCCTGCGCTGCTACAGCGGTCAGGGCTACCAATACTGATCCTATTATCTTTTTCATTTTCATTATTTATGATGACAAAAGAATGACAAAACCAGAGAAAAATGCTTCCGGATCGGGAAAAACGGGTTTCGCAAAACGGAAATCGGGTTGAAGTGGTGAAGGATAGAAAAGAGAAAGGAGGAAGACGAACCGAAGTTCATTTTCCTCCTTTACTTCTTTATACTTTTTAAACGCTTAGCCTTTCTTAACGAGAGAGTATTCAAATGTCGGGAATCCTCTTACCGCATCTTTGGTAAGAGCAGTGAATCTCACTTTATAATAGTTATTGTCGCCGTCTCTTACGATGTAATACTGGGTTGCGGATATTACAGGAGCGGTATTGATGCCGCCGCCAGCTCTCCAGGTAGATCCGATAGTTGTCTGAACAGATGACCAGGTAAGGCCTGCCAGATTTGCTTCACCGAAATTGCTATAAGCTGTTGCAGCAACCTGTACAGTAGCAACCTGAACATTGCGGTTTTGAAGGATTACGTCCTGGAACAGGTAAGGAGCACCACCTGTGATAAAGGAGAAGTAAGTCCATGCAAGATCCCATTTTTTTGCTGCTGGTTCTACATCTACCGCACCGGTTTCAAATGAAACATATTTGAAGAAATAAGTGGCGTCTTTCGGAATGTCAATTGATGTGAAAGTGGTAGCGGCAATATCAGCATGCTGCAAAGTATAGCCACCGTTTGCGTTGCGGATAATGCGCACTTTTTTCCAGCCTCTTGCGGGAGCAGGGCTTCCGACACCAGTACCACGGTTAACGATATAAACTTTGTTGTCAGCTGCTGTAGCGGAAACCGCGGCAATAGCAGTTTTAGTCAGATCTCCATCGGGATAATCGATATAAGGAAGAGCTGATGGTACAGGGATCTGCGTAAATAATACGGTGTTACCAAATCCAACTGTATCAGCGGCTGTAACAGAAGCCAGGTCATTTTTGGCGATCTGTTTTGCCATCATAGCAGAAGATGAGTTGAGGATCACTCTCCAGTCATCAGCACCAGTATAGAAACCAAGATCCCATTTGGTACGTAGTACCCCGGTCTGGCTGTTAGCACTCAGGTCAAAGAAAACTTTATTACCGTAAGTTGCGCCACCGCCTTCTCCGACGATATTACCACCATTGGAAATGATCTCAGAAAAGGTGAGTTTGAATGAGGTTTGTGTTCCGAGGATCACTGGTGAACCCGAAGAAATGATCTTAAAAGTCAGGTTGTCGTCTGCATAGAACAATGCACCGTTTGCTTTGGTAACGGTGATGGTCGCCTCGCGGCTTCCGCTCAATACAGGCAATTCGATCTTTCCATTCACTGCTGCCGGTACGGTCGTATAGTCTGTTGTATAATCAAGCGTTCCGCCGACTTCTACCGTCAGAGGAGTATTCGCACTCACTGCACTGCTCAGCGTTATCTTGATGGCTTTGCTTGTTTCGGTAGCAGTAATGCCCTGCTCCGCGCTCTCAAATTGTACCAGGTTATCCGGCAATGGCGCATCTTTTTTGCGGCATGCTGGGGTAACAAGTAACCCTGTAGCAACGATCAATAATCCTTTAATAAATGTTAGTCTCATCTCTGTGATTTATGTGGTAATTGGAATGTTATTTTTTTGACCAGTTAAACACCAGTCCCATAAAAAAGGAGCGGCCATTGCCGATCGGTCTTGCACCGGTTGTGGTATGGGCACCACCACCGCTTGTTGCGGAATTACCGATCGCTGTTACATCAAACAGGTTGCGGATACCGGCATTTAATGTAAGTACGCGGACCAGTTTCTTGTTGAATGTAAGATCAGCCCAATGATATCCTTCAGTTTCTGCAAGACGAACAATCGTCTGGCCGTTCTCAGTCACCTGCTGGTAGTATGGCAATTTACCCGTGAACTTATAATACAGGTTCGCACTCAACCCGGCTTTCGGAAATGAATAAGAAACAACAGAAGTTACTTCAGGTGACCATTTGAATGCAGGAAGATCTTTATATGCTTCGCTGTAAGAATTATAACGACCGGTATATCCTACTCCAACGGAGGCATCGAGGTTGCCAGCGATAAGTTGACCAGTCAGCATACCGCCCCTTGTTTTGTACTTATCGATATTTACATAAGTAGTAACGGTTGGATTTGCAGCATCTACAGCAAAGCTGATCATGTTATCAACATCATTATAAAATCCGCTCAGCGTTAGATTAACTCTTGTTTGCGTCTTGCGCAATGCATTCCAGGTAAGAGAGCCCGTGAAGCTGTTCGAATGTTCAGCTTCGAGGTTGGGATTTCCGGTAATGCTATGGCTTGCATCAAAAAAGTCATAATACAACTCACGCAAAGAAGGCGCTCTGAATCCTCTTGCATAAGCCAGGCGGAAGTCAAGATATTTTGTCAGCAGGAATTTTGTATTGATAGACGGGATCACCGGCGGTGCATCATAAACAGAATTATGCAACACGCGGATGCCTGGCCGGATATTCAGCCAGTGTGCAGGCATGATCTCCGAAGTCAGGAAAAAGGCATAATCCGAGATACGTTGTGTACCCACTTTGATCCGCTCGCCTTCACCGCTTTCCGAGTTGATATCAACGCCTGGTTGAAAAGAGATGATCTTTGAAGGAGAATATACTGCCGTTGCACGGAAAGTATATCCATTGAAAGTTGAAAGACTATGTGTACCCGGGGCCGTTGCTACGCGCACATCACCATTTGGATAAGCCAGTGTTGAATATACCTGCCGGGTGAAATGCGTATAGGAAGCCAATGCATTTACAGATAATTGTTTATTAAAACGGTAAGAACCCTGGATCTGCTGCATCAGGCGATTGGTCATATAATCCTGGTCAAGCGCCGGTTGATTGTTACCTATCGGGAAGTTTGCCGGATTGGTGATGATCTCATCCAATCCATCCAAACGATAATATACATCAAGTTTCTCGTTGCGATATCCAACCAATGCATTACCTACGATCTGATCTTTTTTATGCCAGGTAAGTTCACGGCCGATCGCCGTGTCTTTCCAGCCCTGGAACAGGTTGCGTCCAATGCCGCCGCTTGCATACCAGTTCTTATAACGGCCGCTTGCCCCTACATACTGGTTGTGAATTCCTTCATCAAACCAGCTGTATTCTTTTCCAACCGTTTCTTCCTGCACGCGGGCTGTAATGGAAAATGAGTCGCGACCAGCCTTTTTGGTGATGATGTTGATCACACCCGCCAGTGCATCTGCACCATATATAACAGACATCGGACCTTCGATGATCTCGATGCGTTCAATAGCGTTTACTTCGACCTGGTTGATGTTGATCTCGTTGGAAGTTCCCTGGCGTCCGATCATAGGCACACCATCGATCAGGATCTTTACATTCTGACCGGACAAACCCATCATCGTAATATCCGAACCGCCAGTTGCGAGATCCTGCGAGAAGCGGATATTCAGCTGGGTATTCAATACATCCTGGAGTTTAGAGGCAGATTGCTTGCGAATCTGCTCACCCGTGATCACGCGAACCTGGTAAACAGAGTTTTTTACTGATTGCGGACGGTATTGACCGGTAGATACGACCACTTCTTCCAGGTCTTTCACCTTCAGGGTATCTTCCTGGGCAAAGACCGGAGCCGTCAGTAAAGCGAACAGAGCAGTATAAATTGTTCTCATAAATTAAAATTGGGACGCAAAGTTCCTCCCGGTACACGGAAAGATTGTCACATGATGATCATACTAAGCAAGCAGACAGCGTTTTCACAACCGGATAAATTCCGGCTGCAAATTTCCGCATGGGAAAGGAGGAAGCCTATCTAAAAGAGGAAATGGAGTTTACGAGAGAAGGAAAATAAAGGCAAAACGATGACAGTGGAGTGACGGTTTTGTGACAGATAGGCGTAGGAGTATCGCAAAGGACGCTAAGGATAAGCAAAGAGCGCGGCGAAACATATAGCCCCATTCGTCACCTTATCGTGCGTTGGGATAAACCAACGCCAAACTGTCACAAAAACGTCACACAA
>JBEVKW010000119.1:0-8453 GCA_040509495.1 Chitinophagaceae bacterium
ACGATTCTACCTCTCTCAGTCCGCCCGGCCTTGGAAAAAATGGCGTTAAGAAAATGGGAGGCTGGCACCGTCTGAGCGCCGAAGGCAAGCGAAGGCACAAAAAAACTGTCTGAGCCAGCACGCCAATCGAACCCAAACACTCCGCTGGCGAGTTTTTTTTTGTGCAGGTGACACCCTCCCATTTTTAGCCATTTTTTCCTCAGCCTTGATCTTTTTTTGTTACTTTTTTTGCATCAAGGCAAAAAAAGTAAACAGAGTCTCCGAGCCCCCTCGGAAAAAACAGCGCTCTTGCCCGCCCGGCAAAAATGTAAACAGAGTCTCCGACCCCCCCTCGGAAAAAAAGCGCCCTTGCCCGCCCGGCAAAAAAGTAAACAGAGTCTCCGACCCCCCTCAGAAAAAAAGCGCCCTTGCCCGCCCGGCAATAAAACCATATTCCCTAAAAAACCCGAAATTTGCTAAAATTATTGGGATACCAACAAATGACTCCATTAGCAGAAAGAATACGACCCCGTACCCTTGATGATCTTGCCGGCCAGCAACACCTCACCGGCAAAGGCAGCATCCTTCGCAAGGCAATCGAAAACGGCAAGATCCCTTCGATGATCTTGTGGGGCCCACCCGGCACTGGCAAAACGACCATTGCCAATATTATTGCCAATACCTTACTCGCTCCGTTCTATACCTTGAGCGCGATCAGTTCGGGCGTAAAAGAAGTCCGTGAAGTAATTGCAGAAGCACAAACAAAAAGCAATGCCATCCTTTTTATCGATGAGATCCACCGTTTCAATAAAGGGCAGCAGGATGCACTACTCGGTGCAGTGGAGAAAGGCGTGGTAACATTGATAGGCGCCACCACCGAAAACCCTTCCTTTGAAGTGAACAGCGCCCTGCTTAGCCGCAGCCAGGTGTATGTGCTTCGATCGCTGGAAGAGAAAGACCTGGTGCAATTGCTGGAAACAGCCATCGGGAAAGACGAATTGCTCAAACAAAAGAATATTGAGCTGAAAGAAACGGCTGCTTTACTTAATATTTCCGGCGGCGATGCCCGCAAGCTCCTTAATCTTTTCGAGCTCGTTGCAGACTCGATCGCACCGGAAAAAGGAAAGCTGATCGTCACTGATCAGAAAGTAATGGAGATCGCACAAAAGAAAATTGCACTGTATGATAAAAGCGGAGAACAACATTATGATATCATATCGGCCTTCATCAAATCGATCCGGGGCAGTGATCCAAATGCCGCCGTGTACTGGCTGGCAAGAATGCTTGAAGGTGGCGAAGACATTAAATTCATTGCACGCAGATTGGTCATCCTGGCAAGTGAGGATATCGGCAATGCAAATCCTACAGCATTGGTGATGGCGAATACAACGTTTGATGCCGTTAACAAGATCGGCAATCCTGAATCGAGGATCATCCTTTCACAATGCGCTGTCTACCTCGCATCATCTCCGAAAAGCAACGCATCTTATGAGGCGATCGGAATGGCGCAGGCAGCAGTACAACGGCTCGGAGACCTTCCCGTACCTTTGCATATCCGTAACGCACCCACCAAACTGATGAAGAATCTTGGATATGGAAAGAACTATGAATACTCCCACAGTTATGAAAACAGCTTTTCCGCACAAGAGTATTTACCAAAAGAACTTGCCGGAACTAAATTTTATGAACCGGGTAAAAATGCAAGAGAAGAAGAATTGAGAAGATTTTTGAAATCTTTGTGGAAAGATAAATATGGATATTGAGGTAATGGTTTGGGAAGGTAATAACCCGGACGGTTATATAATCCTCCCCTTTTCCAATTGAATAAACTTGTCAATACATTGTGGTCTTCTATTGGCATAATGCGTAACATATACCAGGGTCTTACCGCTTTTACTGCAGATCGCGTCTATCAAACTGATCAGTTCCTGTTCTGTTTCATCATCAAGTCCCTGGCATGGTTCATCCAGGATCAGCAGTGGCGGGTTCTTGATCAGCGCCCGCGCCAGTAAAACTTTCCGCTGCTCGCCTTGCGAAAGTTCATGGAGTCGTTTGCGGGCAATGCTTTTGATACCGAGTAATTCGAGCCAGTGATAGATCGACTGTGTTTGCTGATCTGTAACCTGCCTGAATAATCCAATGGTATCAAACAATCCTGATGCGACGGCATCAAAAACGCTGCTGCTGTTTTCAAAGAACAGCAGTAGTTCGGGTGAGAGGTACCCAATATTCTTTTTGATATCCCAGATCGTTTCACCAGTTCCGCGCTTCCGATCGAACAGGTAGATCTCATTGGCATAAGCCTGCGGGTTATCTGCTGTGATCAAGCTCAGTAAGGTCGATTTTCCTGCGCCATTCGGGCCAGACAATAGCCAGCATTCACCGGGCTTCACCGTCCAGTCGATATTATCAAGGATCATTTTGTCCCCGTAACGCACATGTACTTTTTCCATCCGGATAATATGACTAAATAATCCTTTCGAACTTTCCTTCATCAATTGCATCAGTAAGTCCTCGTTGAGCACAGTAGGCCGAAAGTTTTTCGCCAGGGGAATCAGCGAGTCTCCAAAAGTTTTCCGATCCTGCACGACAGGGGATGTGCCTTTTTTTAATGTAATGATCGTGGTGACACATGCCGGCAATTCATCTGGCTGGGTCACCATCATGATCGTGATACCACTGGCGGCAAGTTCGTTGATACGTTCGTGCAGAAAAGCACGCGCTTCCACATCAAGCCCAACAAAAGGCTGATCAAAGATCAGCACTTTGGGAGAGGCCAGTAACGCCCGCGCGATCTGCACCTTTTTATTCTCGCCGTTTGACAATTGGATCAAAGGCTTCCGGAGCAACTCATCAATCCTGAAGGGTTTCAACAACTGATTACGTGATACGTCAGCATGGTCGAGATAGGCTTCAACGGTAAGCGCATCATCAGCATCCATCGAGTTGAACCGTTGCTGATAATAGAAATTGCTGACGTTGGAAAGATTCTTAAAATGATGTTGCTGCTCAACCCAGATGATGCCGTCAATTTTCTCTTCAGCATAACGGATAGTGCCATTGAAGAAGATCCTGCCCGCTAAAGCGAGTGCCAGCGTGGTTTTGCCACTGCCCGCAGTACCGGTGATGGCAAGATGCTCCCCGGCCTTCAACGCGAACGAAACATCTTCAATCACCCTGACGGATGATTTCAGTACTGAAACATCTTGTACCTGGAGTATGACGGTATCATTTTTCATTTGTAAATCAGCTCCCCTGGCAGGAAAACCCGACTATCATACAAGTTCCTGCCGTATTTAAACATCTAACCCGGAGTGGACATGATGTTATTTAACAATACTGCGAATATCCTAATTTTAAAACTTAATGACTGTTATGAGAAAAATTATTATCGCCTCGTTTTTTATCAGCTCCGTGATTGGAGTCAACGCCCAAACCATCATTCAACGTGACCCACAGATCGAGAAGATGGTAGCGCAGGTTTCAAAAGATTCCCTTTCATCCTACATCCGCCAGATGGTGGCGTTCGGTACAAGAAACACGCTTAGTACGCAAACAGATCCGAAAAGAGGGATCGGAGCATCGCGCAACTGGGTGCTTTCAAAATTCAACCAGTTTGCAAAACAATCAAATGGCAGACTGACTGCCATCATCGACACCACCACGCTTGCACCGGATGGCCGCCGCGTGGATCAGCCGCTGGTACTGGGAAATGTGGTTGCCACGCTTAAAGGAACTGATCCGCAGGATAACCGGATCTTCCTGATCAGTGGCCATCTTGACAACATGCGGACCAGCGTGATGGATCGTACAGGTGATGCTCCCGGAGCAAACGACGATGGCAGCGGCGTAGCTGCCGTACTGGAGTGTGCCCGTATCATGAGTGCACATGCCTTCCCCGCAACGATCATCTTCATTGCGGTAAGCGGTGAAGAGCAGGGATTGCTGGGTGCAAACTTCATGGCAGAAAAAGCAAAAAAAGAAAACTGGAACATTGAGGCAGTGTTGAATAACGATATCATGGGAAGCAATAACAGCAGCGAAACAAATATCATTAACAATACACAGGTACGCGTATTCAGTGAAGCATTCTCCACACAGGACACCGGGCGCGTCATTTCAAACATCAGGAATCTCGGTCTTGAAAACGATGGCAAGGCAAGACAACTTGCGCGTTACGTAAAAGAAACCGGTGAACGCTATGTTGATAACCTCCAGGTTGTAATGATCTATCGTAACGACCGCTTTCTTCGTGGCGGCGATCACACGCCATATGTGAACAGGGGATTTGCTGCAGTCAGAATTACAGAAATGAACGAGAACTTCTATCACCAGCACCAGGATGTGCGCATCGAAAATGGGATACAATATGGAGACCTCCCCGAATTTATGGACTTTGAATACCTGCGTAAGAATACAGCGATGAATCTTAGCAACCTTGCCAACCTCGCAAAAGCACCATCCATGCCACAGGAAGCACGAGTTGAAACAAGAAGGCTCACCAATTACACCAACCTCAGCTGGAAAGCACCAAGATCAGGCAAAGTAAAAGGATACTATATATTGATAAGAGAAACAACCAGTGCTGTGTGGCAAAAAAAGATCTTCACTACGGCGACCTCTGCAGAACTCCCTTATTCCAAGGACAATTATTTCTTCGGAATTCAATCGTTAAGCGAAGACGGCAATGAGAGTCTTGCCATTGTACCAACCCCCGGAAGATAATATACCCGGATAAGCTAACGCTACCGGTGCTTACATAATATTATAAAAACACCGGTAGCTATTTACTACATGAAACCATTTCTCTTTCTTTACACTTGTTTTTAAACGCACATTAATATTTATATAGAAGATGATCAGCTGGACAATCAAAAAATTTGAGGAACTGACAGCCCATGAATTGTATGAGTTACTTCGCTTACGTACAGAAGTATTCGTTGTGGAGCAGAACTGTGTGTTCCAGGATATGGATAATAAGGATCAGTACTGCTACCATTTATCAGGAAGACAGGATGGTAAGCTTGTCGCGTATACCCGTATCGTACCAAAGGGTATTTCCTATGAAGATGCCCCCTCAATAGGTCGTGTTGTAACATCACCATCAGCAAGAGGAGAAGGTCTTGGCAGAATTTTAATGGAAGAAAGTATAAAAGAACTCTTCCGGGTATATGGTAATTCTACGATCAAAATTGGTGCTCAATTATATCTTAAAAAATTTTATGAATCATTAGGCTTTGATCAGAGCAGTAATGTATATGATGAGGATGGTATTGAACATATTGAGATGATTCGTGCAAGCGTATAAACACTAAGTAGAAAAACTTTTATACACTCACAATAAAAAAAACTCGCAAAAACATTTCATAGATACTTATTTCTTTTTCTATTTTGGCCCTTGATAAATCCAATAGAGTACTAAGAAATTCGAATCTATGAGAAACAAAATTCTACACGCATTCATTGCGCTGTTGGCCGTATCCGGCAGCGTACTACCCAAAAACACTAACGCACAATCAGTTGGCGGAACCATCGGTAATGGTGAATTTGCCTTCGGCGTTGGTCCAATGTTTTTCCTTGGCGACCTTGGCGGTTCAGCCGGAAAGGGCGGAAGGTTTGTAAAAGATGTTGACTTCCCTCTTACCAAACTTGCAAAAAGCTTATACGTCAGTATTTACCCCTCTGAGTTATTCGGTCTTCGTTTGTCATTGAACCACGGCGTGCTTGAAGGAGACGATGCGAAAGCTCCAAATAAGGGAGGAGCTGAAGTAGACAGGTTACAGAGAAACCTGAACTTCAGAACTTCTGTTATCGAAGGTTATATCGCTGCAGAGATCTACCCTACCGTTCTATTTGAGCAGTGGGACGGATTGCAGGGCAAACTTCGTCCTTATGGCGTTATCGGCGTCGGAATAATGAAATACAATCCGAAAACACAACTCAACGGCAAGTGGGTGGAACTTCAGCCACTTCGTTTGGAAGGCCAGGGTATGGCAGAGTACCCGGATAGCAAGCCTTATAAGCTGATGCAAAGAGAGATCCCGATGGGCGTTGGAGCAAAGTACTACCTGAGTGATAAAGCTTATATCGGTTTCGAATTACTTCACAGGAAATTATTCACTGACTATATCGATGATGTAAGCAGTGACTCTTATATCGACCCTATTTATTTTGATAAATACCTGACAGCTTCCCAGGCAGCAATTGCAAAGCAATTGTACTACCGCGGAACTTATGGTAATGGCACAACACAAGTCAATCCGCAGAACCTGCAGAGAGGTAATCCAAATCAGAAAGATGCTTTCTTCTCAACGGTATTCCGTTTTGGAGTACGCTTTGGAGGAACTCCTGATCCGGCTAAGCGCCAGTTGCGTTGTCCAGTATTCTACTAAGAATACAACAGAAACTTTTCATCAATCCGTACCCTTATGAAGATAAAATCTACCCTGGTTTCTCTTACAGCTTTGTGCTGCCTGTCAGTGATCAACCCTTATCACTCACATGCAACAGATAATTCCAGAAAAGCGACTGAGATCGGGGATGATAGAAATCCTGCAGCGAAAGCTAAATCAAAAACAAGTACCTCCAGGAACAATGATGCAGTTCGAATATATCCCGGCCTCATCAGCAAAACCATGCATGTTGTTGCAAAAGACAATGAGCAGGAAATTCAATTCTTTGTTTTTGATCTGGACAGTACGCTGATCCAACATTTCAAAATGAAAGATGGTGATCACAAAAAGATCCGCGGTTTGCGGAAAGGGAAATACGTGTATCATGTATTTTCCGGTGATGAAGAAGTGGCCACAGGTAACTTCTCTATACACTAATGCACGCGAATGATCAGCAGCTAAGCTTCTCTGTGATCAGGAAGTTTGCGAATAAATAATTAAAGGTGGTGGTGCATAGCGTATCACCGTGCCAGCAGTTCTTTTACATACAGTATTCCATACTGTTGCTCCAGTAAGCAGCAGAGGGCTTAATGAAATCTGATACCCGGTTGAATAAACCTAATCCGTTCTCTATTGGTACTCTCTATTCTCTATTTCTCATAGTATACAATTTTATTAATTACCCTCTGCCTCTTACTGGATTTTTTTTGCCCTCTAAGCAATGGACCGGATACGAATGAAGAAGTGCGTTAAAACATTCTTCACGCAGTTGGCACATCCATCACCTAGTTACCCGCTTACAAACGTAAAGATCCCTTCGGGTCATCATTATCTTCCGGGCGGTCATTTCGCCGTCGGACATCAACAGTTCATTCACGGGATCCTAAATACCACATTTAGGGGAGCAAGTGGCGTGAATTTTATTTCATATATTAGAATTGCCATTTCCCGCGTGGCGGATACAAACCAACAGGGGGCGCATGCCGAAAAGCCAAATGAGTAGGCTCAACTCTAATCAACCGTTTTGTTATGGACCAACTGAACTTTCACAAACAAAAACTTTACTGCCTTGTTATCGCAGGTGTCGCACTGATCTCCCTTTTACTTCCATGGGTGTCGGTGAATTTTGGACCTTTCGGCAGTGCCACGGCCAATGGATTCAGAGATACAGGCATCCTGTCTTTTGTCGGAATACTGGGTGTTGCAGCAGCCTGCCTGCTCGGCGACAAAACCCTGCCGTTTGACGACCAGAACAAAAAGATCGCCCTTGGCTCATTTGGTGCCATTCTCCTGGGGGCTTTAATATTTTTCCTTAGAGCTACTTTCAATGGCGGCATCAGTGCCCTCGGATTCGGTTTATGGCTCACCATTATTTCCGGGGCAGTTGGTCTTGCATGGGTGCTTGGCAAAGTAAACCTGCCGGATATCAGAAAGAAACCTTAGCACCGGTTATCATTCAAATAAAAAGGACGCGGGAAGCCTGCTTCCCGCGTCCTTTGTTATTTCCAGCAAGTCCTGCTACTTCAGTTCCATCTTCAGAAACTTTGCGGTAAAGCTTTCTTTATTTTTGATCATCTCTTCCGGCGTTCCTTCAAACAGGATCTTTCCACCACCATCTCCGCCTTCAGGGCCAAGATCGATCAGGTGATCTGCTACTTTGATCACATCCATGTTATGTTCGATCACGAGGACAGTATTACCTCTTTCCACCAGTTTGTTCAACACATCCAGCAGATGACGGATATCTTCAAAATGAAGACCTGTTGTTGGCTCATCAAGAATATAAAATGTCTTCCCCGTATCACGCTTGCCTAATTCGGTCGACAACTTGACACGCTGCGCTTCACCTCCACTTAAGGTAACAGCGGATTGCCCGAGTGTGATATAACCCAGACCCACTTCTTCCAGCACTTTGATCTTACGATAGATAAATGGAACAGGCTGGAAGAACTCTACAGCTTCTTCAACTGTCATCTCCAGCACATCTGCGATCGACTTGCCCTTATACCTGATCTCTAACGTCTCGCGATTGTAACGCTTGCCATTGCATTTCTCACAATGCACATATACGTCAGGAAGGAA
>JBEVKW010000120.1:0-28735 GCA_040509495.1 Chitinophagaceae bacterium
AAATAGCGATCGCGTCGAACCGGAAGCTTTTGAAACTTTAGTAGGCGCATAAACCGAAAAACCGGCAGATCTGTATCCGGAGATCCTGGAGTGGTGCAAGAAACAGGAAGTTAAGAGGTCAATACCCGCTAATTCATTGTAACTTGTAAAAGAAAATAACCTCAATGAATTTCCTGCAAAGACTAGTATCGGCATTCAAAGGCACCAGGGCTCCGAAAAGCCCCATGCCTCAACGAACGCTTAACCTGCAATATGAGATCCTACCGGAAAATGCAGCAGCTTTCGCAGAACAGTTTGTCGAGATCATCCGCAATAATGAACGTGTAGGCCTCAACTACACGATCGGCACATTAGCTTTTGTCGACGATTTTCTTGAACGCTTTAACAAGAAAGGAGTGCCGCTCGACAAGTTTGCAGAAACAATTTTCGTGGCAGGATGTTATGTGGGACAGGTAATGGTATTTAACACCGGCGGAGAATGGATCAAAGAAGCCGACGCCAATATTCCAAATGTACAGTTATCACCCATTGTTTTGCGCTTATCCAATGGCCTGGTGACCGACCCGCTTACGCAGACATTCAAACGTTTTACAAAAGGCAAATCTGAAAGCCTCCTGCGCTTTTATCACGCATTCACCCAAACTCCGCAGTAACCATATTGCTGACCAGCGAACAACCTCTCGTATGAAAGATTTACCGGTTGATTTTATCCTGCACTCAGCTATTTCTTAATTCAGAAACGTGATGATCGCCTCGTTGTTCTTTGCCGCCAGGGCATAAACATCCTGTATCGATTCAAAGTATTCGCTCACATAATCCAGCGCATAATCCTGCGACCAGATATTGGGGTGTACGCCGATATCACTCATTTTATCGCCGTCAAATCCCTTACGAAAATCTTCTACACTGATCGCAGAAAGTTTTTCATTCAGTTCTTTTACCTGGTCAGGTGTAAGATACTGAGCAGGGCCATATCCGAGATCCTGTTGCTGATCTATCTGCTGGTTGCTGAACAGGGCCTTCCCAAGAGGATGGTCAAGCTGCTCAAGATTCTGACCCGTCAACAAAAACAGGATCCCCTCCCAGGATTGATCAATATCGACCAGATTTGCGTTTCCTTCTTCGGTTGCATCGAGCCGCTGCTCTAACAGCGAGCTGTCTTTTAAATAGGCTTCCAGTTCTTCTTCGCTGACACGAAGTATATTAAAGATCATGCTCATGGCATATCAATTTGTACTTTAATTCAATTCCCTTTACTTACGGATCTCATGTAAATCGTAACAGTAAAAGCTATTATTTCCTACGTTGGTCTGTCTCCGTTTTGACAGGTAACAAAGGTAAAAGATTGTTATACCATTTATTCATCCAAAACTTTTTTTCATCCGCCAATTGCTGATAACATTCCGGAACCAGTCGGGTGCTTCCATAGTCAGTTATCTTGTCAGTTTGTGAGGACTCAGCCAGCTGTACCTTAAAGATCTGACCGCATCTTGAATATCAGGTCACAGAAATTTATACGCCCGGAGAGATTCTACCGTGCTGTTACAGGTCTGCGAGGCATATTCCGCAATAACACCTGTTAGCAAAATCCGCTGTTAACATCCTCATTAACCAATCGTTTACATATCTTAAGGCATGCCCTATTCTTTCCCGCCGCAATCTTCTCTATTTTTGATTTCAAATGAAAATAGCAGTATTCGTTATTACTTTTTGCATGTTCCTGATCGGTGGCGCCGACCGGGCTTGCGCCGGTTACCGGTCGAAAGGCTGCTGCTATACCCGTACCTACCATCATGAGATCGACGGTAAACGGAACGATCTGGTTTCCGTTTTCAGCAATAACCAGGCAACGATCGATATTGACACTGAACTGCTGATCGCAGACGAACTGGAAGAAGAATGCAATGACACCAATAACAGAAGATCAAAATTCGCCTGGTATCACTCGTTCATTGCCGATGACAATGCTGATAACTTAGGCTTCTCTATAGCTGGCACAGCGCCTTCCTACTGGCCAAAGCAATCCGACAAATACATACTACAGCGCGTTTTCAAGATCTGATCATCCTTTCCGGTTTGCATGCATTCTGCACAAACCAATCACTCCATTACTACAGACCTCTAACGTTTGTCATAACAATATTATCATCAATGATCGAATTTCCGCGTCCCTGAGCAACAACTCACCGCGAACGGCCTGCCTGCCATAAGAATACAACCTTAACAACACATTCAACAGATCAATACTCATTTTTAGTTTTATGAAAAGAATAGCCATTTTCGCAGGCTTCGCCGCCATTGTTGGCCTCTCCAGCTGCGCCGCTAAATCAGCTGAAAAAGAAGAAGTATCCAAATACCTTGTTACAAGTCCGGTCCGCGTAGATACATCTTTCACCAAGGAATATGTCTCGCAGATCCGTTCCGTCAGGAATATTGAGATCCGTGCACAGGAAAAAGGATTTTTACAGAATATCTATGTAGATGAGGGCCAGTTTGTAAAAGCGGGCCAGATCCTGTTTCGCATCATGCCCAAATTATATGAAGCAGAATTGCTGAAAGCACAGGCAGAAGGAAAAGCAGCAGAGATCGAGTTGCAGAATGCAAAAACGCTTGCTGACAAGAACATCGTTTCAAAAAACGAGCAAGCCATGGCGCAGGCAAAACTTGACCAGGCAAATGCCGAGATCGCACTGGCGAAATTGCATCTCTCCTTTACAGAGATCCGCGCTCCATTCGACGGCACTATTGATCGTCTGCCCAAAAAACTCGGAAGCCTGATCGATGAAGGCGAATTACTCACCAGTCTTTCAGACAACAGCCAGATGTTCGCTTACTTCAATGTATCGGAACCTGAATATCTCGATTATCAGACCAACACAAAGAACCGCGGCAGTGCGGAAGTAAACCTGCTGCTGGCAAACGGAACTTTTCTTCCTAAACCCGGTAAAGTAGAAGTGATCGAAAGTGAATTCGATAGTGAAACCGGTAATATTGCATTCCGCGCGATATTCCCTAATCCCGATCGTTTGCTGAAACACGGTGAAACAGGTAAAGTTAAACTCACCATGCCAATGAAAAATGCATTGGTCATTCCTCAAAAAGCCACTTACGAAATACAGGACAAGATCTATGTTTTCGTAGTTGACAAAAACGGCAAACTCGAGTCCCGGCAGATCTCTGTTACCGGCAGCATGCCCGACCTTTATGTCGTAAGCACCGGTCTCTCTGATGGCGACAAGATCCTGCTCGAAGGCGTTCAGAAAGTAAAAGACGACGAAGTCATCGCCTACGAATTCGAAAAACCTGAGGAAGTCATTGCACACCTCCGACTTAAAGCGGAGTAATCAATTCAATTAATTATTCATCGAATCGTCGTGGGAGCTATTTTCCTTTGCCGGTGTCTGCACCGGCAAAGGGATCTATCCGCGCTCTTTCGCGGCCATTCATGTCAATTCGCGTATCATGTTTAGCAGATTCATACAACGGCCAGTCCTCTCCATCGTCATATCCCTGATCATCGTTTTCCTGGGTGTGCTGGCCATCACCGGTTTGCCGGTAACGCAGTTCCCTTCGATCTCACCACCCAAAGTAAACGTAGTGGTCGACTATCCGGGAGCGAACAACGAACTGATGATCAAATCCGTGATCATTCCGCTTGAAAGAGCGATCAACGGTGTGCCAGGAATGAAATACATGGCTTCCGATGCCGGTAATGACGGTGAAGCCACCATACAGGTGATCTTCAATCTCGGTACTGATCCGAACGTGGCATCCCTCAACGTACAGAACCGCGTGGCATCCGTGGTGAACAAACTTCCACCCCTGGTGGTCCGCGAAGGTGTTAAGATCAGCCGGGAAGAATCAAACATGCTGATGTACATTAACCTGTACAGTGAGGACGCCAATACTGATCAGAAATTCCTTTTCAACTTTGCAGACATCAACATTCTCTCAGAACTGAAACGGGTGGATGGTGTAGGTTATGCAGATATCCTCGGTAACCGTGAGTATGCGATGCGCATCTGGTTAAAGCCAGACCGCATGCTGGCGTATAAGATCTCCGCTGACGAAGTGATGGAAGCGCTGAGCAAACAAAGCCTCGAAGCCTCGCCGGGTAAAACAGGCGAAAGCTCCGGTAAAAGATCCCAGTCATTCGAATATGTATTGAAATATTCAGGACGATTCACCACTAAAGAACAATACGAAAATGTAGTGGTGAGATCAAGCTCGAACGGCGAACTGCTTCGCCTGAAAGATGTGGCGGATGTAGAGTTTGGAAGTTCGATGTACGATATCTATTCCAACCTGAATGGAAAACCATCAGCGGCGCTTGTATTGAAACAATCCTATGGAAGTAACGCGAGCCAGACGATCGAGAACGTGAAGAAAAAGATGAAGGAGATACAGGCCAGCAGCTTTCCAAAAGGAATGAAATACGAGATCAGTTATGATGTATCGAAATTCCTTGACGCCTCTATTGAAAAAGTATTACACACATTAGTGGAAGCGTTCATTCTCGTAGGGTTGGTAGTATTTCTTTTCCTGGGTGACTGGCGATCGACGATCATCCCGGCAATGGCGGTACCGGTTTCGCTGATCGGCACATTCATGTTCATGCAATACTTCAACATCACGCTGAACCTGATCACACTTTTTGCGATGGTGCTGGCGATCGGTGTAGTGGTAGATGACGCCATCGTGGTGATCGAAGCCGTACACGCGAAGATGGAAGAAGAACATCTCTCACCGCGAAAGGCTACAAAGAAAGCCATGAAGGAGATCTCCGGTGCGATCATTGCAATCACCTTCCTGATGGCGGCAGTGTTCATCCCGGTAGCATTCATGTCCGGACCGGTAGGTATGTTCTATCGCCAGTTCTCCATCACAATGGCAACAGCGATCATTCTTTCCGGTGTGGTAGCCTTAACACTGACGCCGGCTTTATGTGCGATGATCCTCAAGAACAATCATGGCAAACCGAAAAAGAAAACACCGGTCAGCCGTTTTATCGATGGATTCAACCGGCTGTTCAACAGAACATCCAATAAATATGAAGGCATACTGAATAAAGTGATCTCAAGACGGGTGGTAACGTTTGGCGTACTTGCTGCGTTCTGTGTTGGCACCTATTTCCTGAACAAAAGTGTTCCTTCAGGATTTATCCCCAATGAAGATCAGGGCATGTTCTACGCGATCATTCAAACGCCTCCTGGTTCTTCCCTGGAAAGAACCAATGAGATCTCTGAGAGATTGCAGAAGATCTGCGAGTCAGTTGACGGCGTTCAATCAGTTTCCTCCCTCGCGGGTTATGAGATCCTGACAGAAGGTACCGGCTCTAACTCCGGAACCTGCCTGGTGAATCTGAAAGACTGGAAAGACCGGAAGCATTCCGTACAGGAGATCATAGCAGAACTGGAGGAAAAATCGAAAGATATCGCCGGTGCAAATATTGAATACTTCCTTCCCCCGGCTGTTCCGGGATATGGAGCAGCAGGCGGTTTTGAATTACGGTTGCTGGATAAAGCAGGTTCTGGTGATTATAAGCTGATGGAAAAAGTGAACAATGATTTTGTGGAAGAATTGAAGAAGAGAAAAGAGCTCACCTCCATCTTCAGTTTCTACAGCGCCAGCTTCCCGCAATATATGTTGAGAGTGGACAATGATATCGCGCAGCAGAAAGGTGTGAGTATAGAGAATGCGATGAATACACTGTCTACATTAGTTGGTTCCAACTACGAGATCAGCTTTATCAATTTTGGCCGCCAGTATAAAGTAATAGTGCAGGCCGGAGCACAATACCGCGCTCTGCCCGATGACATCCTGAAACTATACGTGAAGAATGACAAGGAAGAAATGGTTCCCTTTTCCGCTTTCATGAAAATGGAAAAAGTGTATGGCCTGTCGGAGATCACGCGGCACAATATGTATAACGCATCTGAGATCAGCGGCTCCGCGGCTCCGGGCTACAGTAGTGGTGAAGCGATCGCGGTGATCAATGAAGTGGCGGCGAAAACCTTACCGCGCGGTTTCGGTATCGACTGGGCAGGTATCTCAAAAGATGAAGTAGCGCAGGGCAATGGCGCAGTCTGGATCTTCCTGATCTGTCTTGGGTTCGTATACCTGATCCTTGCAGCACAATACGAAAGCTTTATTCTCCCGCTGTCGGTGATCCTTTCATTACCGACGGGTATATTCGGCGCCTTCCTGCTATTGAAGTTAATGGGATTGGAAAATAATATCTACGCACAGATCGCCATGGTAATGCTGATCGGCCTGTTAGGAAAGAACGCGGTATTGATCGTTGAGTTCGCGGTACAAAAACATCGTTCCGGTTCCACTGTAAGAGAAGCGGCCATGGAAGGCGCAAAAGTAAGGTTCCGGCCGATCCTGATGACGTCATTTGCATTTATTGCAGGCCTGATCCCACTCGTATTCGCGAGCGGTCCCGGCAGGATCGGCAACCGCACGATCGGAACAGCCGCCGCCGGAGGTATGTTACTCGGTACCATCTTCGGTGTGTTGATCATTCCCGGACTGTACTTCATATTCGGAAAGATCGCTGAGAAACGGTTACTGATAAAAGACGAAGAAGAAAATCCTTTAACAGAAGAAATTGAACACAATGTTTAAATTAAAAATACATCACTGCCTGGGAGCGGTTGGAATAGCCGCCATAATGGTAAGCTGCAATATCCCGAAAGTTATTCAGCGGAACGAAAACAAAAACACACCGGCATCGTTTGGTGCCGTCAATAGTGATACGACCTCCAGCGCGTCGATCCAATGGAAGCAATTCTTCTCCGATCAAAACCTGGTGAACCTGATCGACACTGCGCTTAAGAATAACCAGGAGTTGAACATTACGCTGCAGGAAGTCGAGATCGCGCGCAACGAGATCCGGATGAAACAGCAGGCACTGCTTCCCTCTGTAACACTGGGCGGTGGTGTGGGTGTAGAAAAAGTAGGGCGCTATACAAGCCAGGGCGCGGGTGATGCCTCCACCGAGATCAAGCCGGGCAGAGAGACGCCTGATCCACTGGGTGATTTCCGTATCGCCGCCGTAGCTAACTGGGAAGTAGATATCTGGAAAAAACTGCGCAATTCGAAAAAGGCTGCCATCACGCGTTATCTTTCTACAGAAGAAGGAAAAAACTTCGTAATCACCAACCTTATCGCGGAGATCGCAGATTCTTACTACGAGTTGCTGGCACTGGACAATCAACTCGAGATCGTACATCAGAATATCGATCTTCAAAAAAATGCACTTGAGATCATTAAGGTGCAGAAAGAAGCCATGCGCGCAACAGAATTAGCGGTACAGAAATTCCAGGCGGAAGTATTGAAAACACAAAGCCTTGAGTTCAATATCCTGCAGCAGATCAAAGAAACGGAGAACAGGATCAATTTTCTGCTTGGCCGCTTTCCACAGGACATTCCGAGAGAGAAGAACTTTATCGCGCTGGTGCCAACAGCGGTACATGCAGGACTGCCCGCTCAATTACTGGCAAATCGTCCTGATATAAAGCAAGCCGAACTTGATCTTGCAGCGGCAAAGCTGGATGTAAAAGTGGCACGCGCGGAATTTTACCCTTCGCTGGGTATTTCAGCGGGTGTTGGCTTCCAGGCTTTCAACCCGGCCTATTTGTTCCGCGCGCCTGAGTCTATCTTGTATTCGCTTGCCGGCGATATTGCCGGACCACTAATCAACCGCAACGCGATCAAAGCAGAGTTTCTGAATGCCAATGCAAGACAGGTACAGGCATTATTCAACTATGAAAGAACAATTCTGAACGCATACCTCGAAGTATCGAATAACTTATCGGGCATTTCAAACCTCGAGAAAAGCTACAGCCTGAAATCACAACAGGTTGATGCGCTTACACGGTCCATTGATATTTCAGGTGACCTTTTTAAAAATGCACGTGCCGATTATCTGGAAGTGCTGATGACACAAAGGGACGCACTGGAAGCTAAACTGGAATTGATCGAAACAAAACAACAACAAATGAGCGCTGTTGTGCAGGTATACAGAAGTCTTGGTGGTGGATGGAGGTAGCTGTGGTGGCTATCCTCCTCTAAGGCCGGCTGATTACGCCGGCCTTTTTTATGAGTTTCATTCGCAGAGAATACAACGGATCTGCCTCAACGATTCTTTTCTACTGACGGGAAAACACCGCCATCCGGCATCAGGAAGCCTGAATTTTCGCCAGCTTTGTCTCCAGCTCCGTTATCCTTTCAAACCAGTATTTTTTTGCGTCTTCATTCCTGACTGTTTTATTCCTTTCATGAACGGCAGCGGAGACCCGCCACAAGAAATCTCCATTCTTGCTTCGATCCCTGTCAATTTCCTGTTGGGTCTTTGGCTCCATTCTGTTACGCCAGAAATCAAGTTGATGATAATACTTTTCCAGGTCTTCTCTCAAATAAGCTATCAGCCGCTCCCTGTTTGCCGGTATATATCCGGGACCATAACATCCGCAGGAATGGAAGGCGATGCCGACTGAATACAGCTCTTTTATATGTTGCCACTTCTTCAGTTGTTTTCGGGGTGGCGCTTCGAAGTCTTTTCCCATATTGGCCATCAAACCCCTGCAATCAGGACACCGGGCTTCGCGCTCCTGGAAAGCAGCATTACCCGTCACTTCCTTCAATAACTTTCGTTTAAATGTTTTACGGCATTGAAAACATGCATAATGAGACTTATACTTAACCATTGCATACCGGCACATTGAACAAAGATTTATTTTTTTCAGATCAGATACTATATCCACGAATCTTGCGGCTATCCTGGGGTACTTCGAGTTTTCTTGCTTCCTTCATGGGCAGAAATATTACCAGTAAAAACAGAATAAGTATCCCGGTAATGAATACAATAAAAACGTTTTTCGGCTTCCCTTTATTTCTTTCTGAAAAAGCTGTTGTATGTCCCTTAAGAATTACAGGATCCCGGTATTTTATATAGTTGCTTGCTAAAACCGCAGCATCAGCATTGGGTGTATCAAAATAAGACTCCACCACTTCGAAATAGGTAAAGGATGTAAGGTCTGTTGTGTCTAATTCCCATAGCCGATCCTCCACAAACTGGTCAAGCGCACTACTACCGTCTGAAGATAATACACCCAAACGGGCTTTGCCTTTGTATTGTTTAAAGAGAAAGAAAGAGCAATCGAGTTTCACGCTGTCAGATGCCTGGTTAATGATCGGAAGAGCGAGGTACAAAGAGAACTTCAGATCCCTGGACTTTTTACCCCCTGCTCCGGTTTCCCAGTATTTATAACTTCCAACCCCTTTTTTATCGATGAAATAATCCTCAACCTTGTAATACCTCGAAGCGGGTAAATAGGCAGCATCAGTGATATGCTTAACAGAAACAAGTTTTCCTGCCCCGACATATAAATAATCCTGTAACAGTATCATCGACACTGAATAAAACACCACCACGATCAGTCTTATGCCGAATACGGCTTTTTCCCTTGTGATCACAAAATGGCTCAGGCGGTGTGTTAGCCAGGTCCTGCTCATCATGATCGACAATACGACCGGCAGGAACACCCATATCTCCTTGGGCAGAAAATTCAATTTTACAGCAAGCAGCCAGTAAACGATTATGTTGAAAATCGCCACTCCACATATGTCATATATATACGGAACAAGGAACACATTCGCCCTTTTCTTGAGATAGTCCATGCTATAAGTAGGTTCTGGTCTTTACTGAAAAAATACAAATGTGCCCGGTTTAAACCAAATATAGCTGTCCATTGAAGGCTAATTTTCGCAATTCCAGCGATTGCTTCGGGGTAACGGGCGAACAACGGTTCTTTTTTTGCAAGCCTTCTTTTATTTTTAAACAAATATTACGGTCATGCCAGTACATGTCGCGATCACCCGGAAAATATTACCCGGCAAGGAAGAAGAGTTCAAACGAGCGCTGCGGAATTTTCTTGGCGATTCTTTTATACACGGAGGTGTTCATGGTGCAGCGATGATCACGTCGCTGCCGGGAACCGATGAGGGTGAAATAGGAATACTGCGCACGTTCCGGGACGAGGCAGAGCGCGATGCCTTCTATGATTCAAAACTATTCAAAGAGTGGGAAGCCTATGCATCCACACTAACAGAAAAGCCTGTATACAGAAACCTAACAGGCCTCGAAGCATGGTTCCGTTCACCACTTCCTCCACCTAGGTGGAAGATGGCTTTGGTTACCTTAGGCGGCGTTTTTCCAACCAGTTTATTTCTTTCTTTTACAATAGGACAGCTCACCAGAGCGTGGCCCCTGACGGCAAGACTTCTGGTAATTGCGGTATCAATGGTTGCCCTCCTGACATGGCTCGTTATGCCTTTGCTGACGAAAGTGCTAAGGAAGTGGTTAAGGCCGGGATTATAGCCAATAATCGCTAATTTTGGAAGCATACACACCGTTCGTATCTGACACTTTAATCTGTTTCTATGCTTGAACTAGTTATTGACTCCCGTGCAGCCGCTATCAGCGAGAACATGAAAGTAAAACGCATCTTACCATTCCGCCAGCGCAGAATGGTAGGGCCGTTCATCTTCATGGATCATGCCGGGCCGGTAACAGATGCGCCTGCAACGGTATCGTCACTCGATGTTCTTCCGCATCCGCATATTGGCCTCTCAACAGTAAGCTATCTTTTTGGCGGGAAAGTGACACACCGCGACAGCCTTGGTGTGGAAAAGATCATTCTGCCCGGGGAAGTGAACTGGATGACAGCCGGAAGCGGCATCGCTCATTCAGAACGTTTCGAAGATCCTGCTGCACTTGCAGGTGGCGAACTGGAAATGATGCAGACCTGGGTGGCCTTACCGGAAAAAGATGAAGAAGCTGCTCCCAGCTTCAACAATTATACACGAGATGAATTGCCGGTATTCACAGATAAAGATGTTTGGATGAGACTGATTGCCGGAAATGCTTATGGCCTGGTCAACGATGTGAAAACGCATTCACCACTATTCTATATCCACGCCGTATTAAAACCCGGGGCAAGATTTGGTTTACCAAAAGAACATTCAGAACGTGGCGTTTATATTGTAAAAGGGAATATAGAGGTTGCAGGTAATTCCTATCAGGATGGCCAGATGCTTGTTTTTTCGAAAGGCGCAGATCCGCTGATGATCGCAAAAACGGAGACGGTATTGATGCTGCTCGGCGGCGAACCCCTGGGCGATCGTTTTATCTGGTGGAATTTTGTTTCTTCCCGAAAAGAACGGATTGAACAGGCAAAGGAAGACTGGAAACAGGGCCGGATCATCTTACCCCCAACAGACAATCATGAGTTCATTCCTTTGCCAGATGATAAATCAAGACCAGCGGGTGGCCCGAAACCTGAACCGCTGTCTTAGAACATCGTGCCGGAACAAGCAAGTGCTGACCATACATTCCTTGTCAGCACTTGCTGACTACCATCAGTCTACTTTCTTCATTTCCTTCCATCGCTGATCCTGGAAGATAGACGAAGGATCTACATTAGGACTGTTAGTCATTACATAGTTCACACCATCGCCACGACTCCAGGCATGATTGTAGCCGGAACTCAATTCCACCTTCCCGTTATCATCACGATAGTTTTCCACTTCACGGATGGTCTTAATGAAATTAGTGTGCATTCTGTCCTGTGAGCTTTGTTGTGCTTCCCAACTGCGCAATTGTGTATCCATTTCAGAGAGACGTTTGTTGCCGTTGGCGATCGCCTGCTTACCGATCTGTGCGGTCCTTTCATCCATGATTTTTATAGTGCCGATATGTTGCACATGTTTTTTCTCCCGGACTGATCGCCAGTAGTTGTCGGTCGTTTCTTTCCAGATGGGGTTGGTGCGAAATCCCGCAACGATCACAGACATCATTTTTTCTTCGAGGCCGGCATTGCCTTGAGGAAACAGGAACAACATACGGGTTGCTGCAGTGGTATAGCTAACGTCATAACCACCGGTATACACATTTGGAATATAAGTTTCGATGTTAGTGACCGAGCACATCACGATGCCGGCGGTATCATTGTTCCATTTCAATCTCGCTGTGATCGCTGTATGCCTGAAGTTCACCTGGCCGGCACCATAGCGTATCAGTTCTGCTCTGCCGCGCTCATCATTCTGACGCATGGATTGTATCACGTCCGGATTTGATTTTATATCGGAGACTGATGGATTGTTCATTTCCCTTGACCATACATTTTTCAAATACTGCGTCGCATCCATAGGCTCGCCAACCCCGCAATACGGCGTGGCCTGCTGACTGGAAAATTGATTGCTTTGCTGATTGCTGCTCCAGCTCCACATAATATTCGGGTAAATATAAAAGGACGATCTGCCATCAGGCGATTTGGCGCTGAACTGCATATTTGTTCCTGCACAGGCGCTTCCCGCCGGCGTCCAGAACACGCCCCCATCTGCCGCCCAGCCTTTTGGCAACATGATACTGTAAGCCTCAACCGGTTCGGCAGAAACCTGCTTATCCATGATCTTGATGCGGTTGAATTCGACATAATCTTTACCCGCAGTAAATTGTGCGGCAGTGTTCGATTGATTCATAACAGCTTTTTTTTGAGTGTTATTGGTTTGCGACTGGCAGGCGCTGCTGAAAAGAAATAAGGCCAGCAGCTTAACGAAATGGTGTGATGATGATCTCATATAATGATGATGTTATTGTTTGTAAAAGAAGGGTCGGTTATGGCTGAGCACGCAGGTTCTTAAGCCCCTCAAATGATAAATTTCTGCTGATGAAAACCGGGGTCATGCGCTTCAGGCTATTTCATCATTATCGGCCGAAGAGGGAAAAGGTCATCAAAAGGGAAAATATTTGGGGAAATCCCTTGTCTTCAAATGATCGTTCACTTCATGCCTGGTCTGCCCGACGAGGTGAAGCCATTGTGAAGATGGAGGACGACTGCAAGAAAAGATCATCGATATTCCACGGACGTAGCTGCGTGAATGATAAACAACGGGATCTGTTGCAGGAATTCAGTAGCGGCGTTTATCCGCCGGCAGGAATGAACATTTCCACGAACCGCTCGCGGGTTAAAAGATGCGGTGTAAACTTCGTTCGCCGGTTAAAACTCCAGCTCCACATCTCCTCCTACAGGAAAGGCCTGGCAGGTGAGCACTTTTCCTTTCTTTATCTCCTCATCCATCAGCACTTCGTTATATGCCATCCAGGTGATCCCTTTTACGCAGGTGGCAGTACAACTGCCGCAGTTCCCTGCCTCGCAACTATAGGGAAGATGAATGTGCAGCTTTTTTGCTGCTGCAAGGATCGTATCAGGATATTGTACATCGAACCCGAACTGGTTCCCATTCAGTAACACCTTCACCCTGTGAAGATCGGTGTCGGGAGGAATTGGTTTAAATACATGCGGCCTTGTATTGAAATTTTCCTTTCTTATGTGCTGCGCTGGCACACCTGCGGTGATCAGGCTAATGCCTGCTACCAGCATGTAGCTCTCCGGCCCGCACACGTAAAAAAGGGTTCTCTGCAGCGGTATCACATGCAGGGAAAGTAATTCATTCAGCAAAACTTTGCTAAACCTTCTTCGCCGGGTTGCTGACTGGCTGAATAGAAACTCGATCTTAAATCGCTTACTGAACTTCGACTGCATAGCGATCAACTCATCATAAAAGATCGTATCCTCTTCCGAATAATTACTGTAAAGCAGTATTACGGAAAGATCTGTTGTATGGAGTACCGTTTTTAGCAATGCAAATACCGGTGTGATACCGCTTCCCGCGGCGAGGAACATCAGCTGCTCAAACCCGTTCAATTCATCCGGCAGGCGGAAAAAACCTGCGACACCTGAACTCTGTAATGTGTCGCCCACCTTCAGATTGCTTAGCAATGGTCTTGAATATTCACCATTTGCGACTCTTTTGATGGTGATGCGCATTGGCTCGCCCAGTACTGGTGCAGACGAGAAAGAATAGGAGCGCCTGTTTTCCTTTTGTCCGTTTTTGAATACCAGTGTGATGAACTGTCCCGCATGATATTCCACCTGGCCGCCATCCGCAGGAACTATCTCGAACGTTTTTGCATTGCTTGTTTCCCGGCGGATGCCGGTCACCATAAATGATCTGTAAATAGATGGTTCATTCTCCATTCCGATATTTTTCAAACCTTCAAACCTTTTATCAAAACACAACAGTGTCCAATTTTGTTGTAAATTTTCATCGTTCAATGCAAATCAACTAAAACTAATGCACACTATACTCCCTTTTCTATTGGCCATGATCGCAGCCGTGGTATTGCTGGAAATGTGGGCAACAAAACTGCGAATTGCGTACCCGATCCTGCTGGTAGTGGCGGGGCTGGCGATCAGTTTTATTCCAGGCCTGCCCGTCGTAAAAATAAATCCGGATCTGATCTTCTTTTTATTTCTTCCTCCACTGCTGTTTGAAGCCGCCTGGACTGTTTCTTTCAAAGAAATGAAAAAGTGGTGGCGGATTATTGGAAGCTTTGCGTTCCTGGTCGTATTCTTTACTGCCCTATCTGTTGCGATCTTCGCCAATTATTTTATTCCGGGATTCAGCCTGGCACTGGGTTTCCTGCTGGGAGGAATCGTATCGCCACCTGATGCGGTCAGTACAGGCGCTATTACCAAATTTGTGAAGATCCCGAAATCTACTGCTGCGATCCTTGAAGGTGAAAGCCTGCTGAATGATGCGTCATCGCTGATCATCTTCCGTTTTGCGCTGGTTGCAGTAGGAACAGGCCAGCTCATCTGGCATGAAGTTGCACTGAGTTTTTTGTGGATGATCCTTGGTGGTGTTGGGATCGGCCTGGCTCTCGCCTGGCTCTTTGTGAAAGCGCATAGAAAACTTCCAACGGATGCGCCCTCGGATATCGCGCTGACACTGATAGAACCGTATTTCATGTACTGGATAGCTGAACAGGTACATAGCTCAGGGGTACTGGCAGTCGTATCCGGAGGATTATATATGTCGGCCAAGCGATTGATCTTTCTCAACAGTACCAGCCGGATCAAAGGATACAGTGTATGGGAAAGCTTTGTATTCATTTTAAACGGCATTGTATTCCTGGTGATCGGCCTGGAACTTCCAGAAATTGTGGATGGCCTCCGTTCACAGGGCATTGCCCTGAGAACGGCGATCGAATATGGTGCACTGGTTACACTTGTACTGATCGTGGCGAGAATGATCAGCTCTTATGCCGCTCTCATCGCCACGTTGATCTTCCGTCCCGGAGTGGCGCCCCCTTCCACTTCTACACGAAGACGCTGGCTGATGCCGATGCTATTGGGCTGGACGGGCATGCGGGGCGTAGTGTCACTCGCAGCAGCACTCGCCATTCCTGTTACGCTTGATAGTGGTGTAGCGTTTCCACAACGTGACCTCATCCTTTTCATCACGTTTGTCGTAATACTGCTCACCCTCGTTGTTCAGGGTCTTACATTGCCTTATATCATCCGGAAAAGCAAATTGTTTGAGATAATGAGTGAAAAAGAATCGCCGGAAGATATGCGATACAGGATGAAGCGCGGTCTGAAAGAACATTCATACCAGTTTTTGAAAAACAGGTTTGACCACGACAGGCATAATCATGCAGGTATTGAATTGCTGCTGAAGCACTGGGAAGAAAAAGCCAAAGCTGCCGACGACAGCTGGATGAATGAGAAGACAAAAGTTATTTTCTTTGAGATGCTTGAAAGCCAGCGGAAATATCTGACCGAGCTGAATAAAGACCCAAAGTTTGATGAAGAATTGATCCGGCAGCAACTGTACCAGATAGACCTGGAAGAAGAACGGTTGAGAGCGATATAGCACTTTATTTCATCACCTTCATGTTCACCTCTACCGATCACCTGCCGTAGCGATCGGTAGAGGTATCGCTGACCTTAAAAGGCAGGACCATCTTACCAAGGATGGCCGTGGGACACACATCATTATCCGCACCTGATCGCCGATCGGTGATCCACGACTTTAACGTAACAAAAAGCTATTTCTTCTTTAACACACCTGCCGCTACTTTTTTTAATTCAGCAGCAAAGTTGTCAGGAATTCCGCGTGCAACAAAACCGACTTTTTCAGGGTCTTCGCCGAACAGGAATCCGTACCACACCAGCCCCGCAAGATAACAACCAGCATCATTTGCGTGATTGGCATCGAATTGAAGCGTCTTATCCTTGCTCCAGAAATAACCAACATTTAGTGAGTTGTCCTGCTGGGGGAGGACTGGATATGCCGGGTTATTAAAATCGTATGCAGCATCTTTTTTATAGCCCCACTGTGCATCGCTGGCAACTGTCCAGAAGGCGTCACCAACCGGTATCAGCTGAATTCCCAGGCTATCTGCCATTGCATGATAGGCCGCACGTGAATAGTTCCACATCTCCGCCTGATTTTTTGCAGACACCTCGCCCTTTATTCGGGAAAAGCTTTTTGCATCCGCACGGTAAGGCCATGTTTGATGGAACACGATCTTTGCTTTCGGCTGTAGCTGCCTGATAAAATTATAAAGCTTTCTTGCGTAAGGAGAATAGGTTTTAATATCGCCGGAGAGAACAGATGCCTGCTGGATCGTTACCACATCCCAGGTACCGTCAGACAATAATTGTTTTAACGACTTCCCATTGTAGGCTTTTCCGCGATTAGAGTCCGTAAGATTTACCGCTACTGAATCCCAATGACGCTGTAAAGGACAACCACCGATCTCTGCACGCCCGATGATCAACTGATGCCCTCCCTGCTTACTCATTGCAGGAAGATACCTTGATGCATTCTGCGAAAAGCTGTTACCGATCAGGAATACGCGAAGAGGTGCGGGTGTTGTTGCTTTCTGCGCAGATGTGGCGAGGTTAATGATCAGAAAACTGAAAATGATGATCAACCGGTTTGAAATTCCTGTCATAATGAGATAGGGTTGGTAAGATGGCTAAAACTATTGAATATTGCCGAGATGTTGGGGGATTGAGATGTTTTTATTGGGAAGAGTGGTCGATGACTGATGGCTGATCGCTGATGATTGATGGGTGTTCATCGCCTTCCCCCGGCCGGTCATTTCGCGATCGTGAAAGTGACGACGGTACTTTTGTTCACGATCGACTCGACGGAGATCGTTCCTCCGAGGACATCGATCAGTTTTTTAACAGTCGGTAGTCCAATACCATGATTTTTCACGCCGAAACGGTCCTTGCTCGCAACGGTGGTGAACAGATCAAAGATGGTATTTACTTTATCCCGTGGTATACCGATGCCGTTATCACCGACCTTGAACTGGTACAACCCATCCAGCTCCGCAAAGTGCAGGTCAATGGTTGTTATTTCTTTATTGCCGTAACGAACAGCATTATCGATCAAATTGAAAAAGATCTGCTCAAGCGCTACCTGATTGGCACGGATGATCGTATCCGGAGGAAAATGGTAGACCCAGCTGACCGGTACCGTTGTTGACACCAGTTCCTGTACATCTTCAAAGAATTGATGCAAGGGTATCGAATCTTTATTCTGCAGGTCATCTTCTTTTTTATAATAGCCAAGGATACCCTGAACTAGCCGATTGATCCGCGTTGCGGCACGCGCTGAGATCCCCAGCAATTGCGTATCCACAGGACGTCCCAGCTCTAATGACTCTTTGAGCATTGTATGAGCAGCTGCAATATTCACCAAAGGAGAACGGATATCGCTGGCAACGACCATGGCGAATTGTTCCAGTTCCTTATTACGTTTCTCCAATGCATCCTGAAGAACCTGCATATCGTAGGTTTTCTTTCTTGATTCAAGAAGTTGCATGACCTGGCGGGAAAGCATCTTTAACGCAGTAAGCTGCTCTTCAGACAAAGTCTGTGGTTTACGGTCAACAACACATAGGGAGCCAAGCGCAACGCCCTTTTCGCTGACCAGGGGAAACCCTGCATAGAAAACAATTCCCTCTTCACCTGTTACCATGGGATTTTCATTGAATCTCGGATCGAGGCGGGCATCTTCAACGATCAAACCCTTATCAGGAGTAGCAAGGGCATGAACGCAAAAGGAAATGTCGAGCGGTGTTTCGGAATCATCAATGCCGCGGTGCGATTTGAACCATTGCCGGTCTTTGTCAATGAAGCTGATCATGGAAATAGGACAACCGCAGATCATCCCGGCCAGGTACGTCACTTCCTCATATTCTTCTTCTTTCAACGTATCCAGGATATTATAGGATCGCAAGGTCCGGAGCCTCAGCTCCTCCGATTGTGGTAATTGCATACGTAAACTTTTCGCCGCACTGGCCAACCAAACTAATGGATATCGCCGTCATTCCCAAAGAAAGTGGATTAAATGAACCGATGCGGGGTGATTTTTTTGACATTAGTCGAGATCCTGGACGCTTTCGGGCAGGCCATCAGTTTTCCCTGGTCAGCGTCAGATAGCGTTCACCGACGGCATATTCCTGGCAGATAGAATCCTCTCCCATCGTTTTACATTTCATATGAGAAATGATCAAGCGGTTCTTATCGAATCGAAATGCATAATCTTTCATCGTTTCCCCTGTTGCTCCCATAGACATTTGATCAGTAACTGCTTCACTTGTGGCATAATCAAGCCAGGCTTCGTATACATTTATTCCGGGAATTCCTTTTACGCGGCCATCAGCGGAGAATTCAACAGTTGCTCCATGTTCGTCCTTATACCTGCCGGCAAAAAGGAGAAGATCAACGATATTATAAGGATTCTTTTCTGCAGAAAGGTCACCGCTTTTCAATTTTACAAAGGTGTCGAACCCGAGCTTGAGGCGGGTATCAGAGAGAAGTTCGATATCCTGCAGTTTATTCAGTACGGGCTTGTCCCAGATCTCATATCTGCTTCCGTTTTTGAGGATCACAACTTCCTGGCCTTCGTGAAAACCCAGGATCAGCGATGTTTCCTTGAGCGTTTTCACCGGCATGATGATACAGGCATTTTCCGGAACCTCGACATTACTCGGCCTGCGTGTATGCTTAACATCATTCACATATTGCTCATTGACCCACAAACCTGCGAAATAAAGAGCCGTATCGAGTTTCTTAACATCACTTGCCGGGATGACAGGCGCAGGTGAAAGGCTATCCTGCACAGAAGTGGTGGGAGATTCGTTGTTACAGGCAATAAAGACAGAAAGTGCGATCAATGATGTCAGCAGGAACCGGAATTTCATTTTGTATATTTTTCTTGCGGTCGATCAATGCGGAACCGATTATAACGGCAAGATAAAACAATAGATCTGTTTGCACTACAGTCAGCTGTCGCAGGAGTAACGCCGTCTGCCGGTTCAGCGGTGTAGTTTTTTCTTTCTTAAATATTCAAGCAATTCTTTTGGCCTGTCCGTCTGGATCACATTTGCACCGGTCTTGATCAACCATCCCCAGTTTGGATCGGGATCGGTCATGGCTTTCTCATCGTCATGGCCTGCGCAGAGACCTGGCCACAATGAGTTAAGCCAAACGGTTACACCACTCTTTCTGACAAGTGGCACCGTTTGGGTAAGTACGGTAGACTCCATGGTATTGAAGCAGAGTTCAAACCCTGCGGTCTTGTAGTCTTTAAGATAAGGATTCACCAATGCATCGGTATGATGGTTGGCAACGATGGGCATGTAATGTATGCTGTCTGCCAAAACACCAAACAGGGCATATAATTCGGGTAAGGAAAAGGGGCCTTTGAATAAACCCTGGTCTACCGTACCTGTTTTTTTGAGAATGCGGTATACCTCCGGGATAAGATCCCAGCATTTATCCAGGTTGATGAGGATCGGTTTTCCTTTGACGCTGTCCATAAACTCTTCAAATGTCGGAATACGCTCTTGTGTCGGTCCGCCATGCCCCTGCCGTAGTGTAACATGCTCAAGCGAGTCCCAGGTAAGTTCGCTCACTTTACCCTTTCCCGATGTGGTGCGGTTGATGGTTTCATCATGCATCAGCACAAGTACACCATCTTTGGTCATGCGAACATCCGTTTCCATGATATCCACTCCCATTTGCAGAGATAGCTGTAAAGCATGGATAGAGTTTTCGGGCGCATTCCGCCAGTCGCCCCGATGCGCCGCTACCAATACGGTTTTTGAATCGGGATGCAGGAACTGCTGCAGGATATTGGCGGCAGTGCGCGGGCGATTGGATTGTCCTCCCGCAATAACGGAAACGAGCAGGCTGATGGCAAAAAGAAATTGTTTCATGCTGAAAAGAATAAGACGTGCGAAAGTAAAGCGGCCGGACTGATCCGTACATTATTTTTCCGTGATCAGCTATTGCGACCCGCTGTATTGCCTGGTGCTAAAAAAAATACCGGTTTCGTGTGCATTTAAGCCTATTTTCCATCTCATTCCTTTTCCGTTCAACATGCAAAAATGAAAAGATCTCTATTCCTGATCATGTTCTCTCCGGCAGTCTCCATTTCCTCACACGCGCAGATCGCCGAACAGGCAGTTGCTAAATTCAGGTTACTGAAAAACATTCGTTATGGCAGCTTGTCTACCGGGGCAAACATATTCACCGGAGCAAGATCTATCGACTCCTCCACAGCATTATTATCCCGCCAACCAGATGGATCCTGGGCCTACAAGACCGTTAGCGCGACGCAGGAGAAATGGTATTATGGTTACAAACGGGTAACTGCCGATCTCACCAATAAAACGTACAGCATCGTAAACGACACCATTGCTCCCGGCAGCATCTACTTGCCCACCCTCGCACTGATCATGGATCGGCTGGCGGCAGACCTCGCAAAAGGAAAACCTGTTACAATGCTTCCCGATTCCGTCATCGCAGGAAAAAAATATCATCATTTCCGCGTTACGCAGCTCGACTCGATGAATAAAGACAAAAAGATCTACAGTGCCACTTCCTTCGTGCTCGACAAAGAGTCTTTACTTCCTTACGCGTACAGGCAGGATGGTCTTGGCTTTATTGATGGCACAGATATGTATGTAACGCAACTGGACGAGTTCAGGTTTTTCAATTACCAGGTGAACAAACGGAGCTTTGCTGATCTCTCTGCGTTAATGGTCCCAAAGGGTTTTACAGCGGCCCGTCCCAGGCACGAAAAGGAGGTCTTGAAAAAAGGAGAGATTGCTCCGGATATCGACCTGATGGACATGAAAGGGAAACGTACACAGCTAAGCGGGCACAAAGGCAAAGTGATCCTCGTCAGTTTTACGGATAACGGATGTGGCTACTGCGGGATGTCAATCGCTCCGGTCAATGACATACTCGCAAAGTTTAAGCCTAGTGATTTTACCGTGATCAACGTCAACTCATTTGACAGCCCCGAAGCGATCCTCGCCTACAATGCCCGTTACAAAGTGAAATTCGATTCTTATAAACCGGGAAAGTCCGCAATAGAAGATTATCGTGTGGATGGTTATCCTAACTTTTTCATTATTGACAGGGAAGGCAAGGTTGTAAACGTAATAGGCGGTTTCAGTACAGACCTGGAAAAGAAATTATCCGATGCGATCGAAAGTGCTTTGTAATGATTGATAGCCTGGCCAGCGCTTTTGCGATCAGAATGATGGCATGGGCTGTTCAGAAATCGATAAGGCAAGATCAATTAACAATACAAGAAGAAATGATAGAAATACACGGAGATTGTATTGATTATTTTTCAACGTATATGCGTAAGGATCTATCAGAGGACCAAGTTCCTGGAATGATGAAAGATCCACACCTTTATCCTTTATCTTGCAACCAGTTAACCAATTTAAAACAGCAAGATGAAACAATTTATTTTACCTGCGATCTTGACGGGAGCGATGCTCACAGGCGGATGTAACTCAGCAGAAAAAACGGAGCAGCCGGTTACAAAACCTGCAGAATCTACCGCACCGGCACAAACGTCCGGAAAAGAAAATGGCACCGCATGCGATATCACCCTGAACGATATCCATTTTACAAAATCAATCAACGGAGCAGACACCCTGATCAGTGAAGAGAAAGAAAAGGGTATTAGGTTTTCCGTAGGCGAAAAGAAGGATTACTTTAACGATCCTGACGGAAAACTATCGAACAATACCGCACCGATCCTGCTGACAAAAATCGATAACACAAAACCATTTACCCTCACCGCTAAAGTAACGCCTGGCTTCACAAAGTCCGGCCTTTATAATGCAGGTGTTCTATACGTTTACACCAACGACAACCATTACCAAAAATTTTGTTTTGAACAGGACGAAAGAGGTGACCGGAGAGTCGTATCTGTACGAACAATGACGACCTCTGATGATAATAATCACGACAAGGTCACACAACCTTTCGTTTATATGAAGATCTCATCGGATGCGCAAACGATCGGTAGCTACTATTCGCTGGATAACAAAACCTGGCACCTTGCAAGATTGTACCGTAATGATTATGGTGCAGAATTATGGACGGGTATCAGTGCGCAATGCCCGGTAGACACCGGTTCATTCGCTTATTTTAACGATATGAAGCTGACACAAACAAGCGTGAAGGATTTTAGAATAGGTGAATAAGCATTGAAAAGAATTGCCCCTTTAGCGATCTGCCCGAACCGGTCTGCAGTTTTCACCCACCGGTTTATATTATAGAAAGAAAGATTGTATATACTTCGCGTTTTTAATGCGGATATCAACAACCGTTATAGTTGATACCCGCATGAAGCTATTCGCCCGGATCTTGTCGAAGAAGAACGACGCCAGGATCATAATATGAGCTACACCCGGCGAGATCGTGCTGCAGTAACTTTGCGTCGTCAACAATGTTATGGAAGACGGCATGCCGATCCATCGCATCGAAAGATCCTATCCATTGAAAGCCGGTCCAGCCCCATGAGAATCCTTTTAACGAGTGCTGGAACTCTTTGCCCCGTTTCGTACGGGGCATTTTTTTTGTGCGGATGAATGTGAACACGCCTGTACCCGAGATGGGGCCGTACTATCAGTGCTCGATTTGCGCAAGGAGCTTCTGCAATTCTTTTTCAGGTGAGATCCACCAATTCGTAGACCACAGCCGATAGAAGACGAAGCCTTGTTTTTCAAGTTCCTGCTGGCGGAACGAGTCCCAGGCATACGCTTCCGGACTGCTGTGATACTTTGCCCCATCACATTCGATGGCGATCATCTTTCCACCTGGTGCTTCCGGAAGAACTACCAGGTCAACCCGCAATCCGCCAACCTGGTACTGCTGTTTGATACGATGTGCGCCGATCTTTTCGGAAAGCTGCTGATACACTTCTTCTTCGAAAGGCGATTCCGAACCTGCTGCACTGCCCGCCGCATCGAAGATCTTATTCTCACAGTTATCAAACAACTGCGCAAGTATCGATGATACCTGTTCCTGGCTGCCCTCATGCACAGCCCTCGCATAAGCGAGATACGCATAAAAAACAGCACGCCCGTTATTCCGTAATTGCTGGAGCAGTATGGGGTACTGCTGTATGTTCTCCTCCGGGATCGAGGTGCAGACAAAAACTTTCATCTTCGCCCGCGTTACGATCACGTTGAGCAGTTTATAACCATTCCGCTGGATGATCGGACCGAATGTTTGACGGAATTTCCCTTCTTTATTTTTACCGAATGTGGTTGAAATGATGATCACATCGCGTTCATCACCCTGTATATTCTCAAGATTCTTTACGAACAATGATGGCCCGAATGCTTCGATCTTTTTATCATGCTGTGGATTTTGCTGACGTGCCTTTGCCAGTTCTGCCAGTATCAGGTTTCGCTGATACAGATTGAACGTTGCAATGCCCACTGATGGATAGCGGCCGTCTTCCTGTGGATGTATCCTATCCAACAATATGGAGATCACGCGGCGTGCTTCCTCAAGGTTCACCTGTTCATCATAAAGTCCATTCACCTGCTCAAATTCAATCGGTGTATAAGTCGTGCGCGCCGGCATCGGAAGCAACCTGCGGCCATAGAATGCATGGTTTGAAAAATCGATCAGCGCGGGATGCTGCGAACGATAGTGGACCTTCAGGTAAGATTGCCGGTAACCGTTGTTTTCAGCAAATACAAGCAACGACTCACTGTCGGCAAGATTCAGCGAATTGTCAATTTTATGTTTTGCCTGCATGATCTCTTCTTCCTCTGCCAGTTCTATTTCTTCCTCCTGTGGATCAAGGATTGCCGCACCACCCTGGAAATAAGAAGATGGCGGCATCTGCTGACTATCACCTGAAACGATCTTGACCTTTCCACGAATGAGTCCTGCAA
Source organism: Chitinophagaceae bacterium (assembly GCA_040509495.1). Lineage (GTDB taxonomy): Bacteria > Bacteroidota > Bacteroidia > Chitinophagales > Chitinophagaceae > Terrimonas_A. The sequence continues at coordinate 24,161 of JBEVKW010000120.1, forward strand.
ATGTATCCTCAAGTCTTAGCTGGCTGGCCTCATCAAAGATCACCACATCAAAGATCCCTTCCCTTAGCGGCAACAAAGAGCTGCAAACAGTTGGATTTACCATCAGCACGGGATAGAAGTCGGTGAATAATTCAACATCTGTATTGATGATCTTTCTCAAAGAATTTCTGCGTTCTCCTCTCGCCCCGCGTTTATTGAACAAGGTCGTTGGGTTAACTCCCGCAGAGGTTGAGCGATGAAGTGATGCCTGCTGCCGCTGTTGCCAGCGATGCAGAATACTTTTTATCTGGATACTTCTGAACTCAGCCTTGTCGCGCACATAGGTCTCAATTCTTTCGTCATTCCGCGGCAGATGACGGTTCTCATTTTGTAAAAGCACCTGTCCCAGGTACCAGCTTTCAAATTGCCGGGGCCAGTCCACAAGGCCTGACACTATAAATCCCCGGATGACCGCTTTTTGAGATTCGATGCAGCCAAGCAGGAAATGCCTCCATTCATAATATTCTCTTGCCGTTTCAACATGCTCCCGGAGAAGATGGGCTGACGCATGATGATGGTTCAACCACCTGCTACAGGCTTCGCTATTGACCGGCAATGCATTTTCCTCCTGGAAAAGCGGAGGGTTTGACAGGGAGTTGTTTAGTCTGTGAAGGCTTTCAACAAAATCTTCACTCATTCTTTTCTGATCATTGAATGTGCAGCGGAAATCATTCAAAAGGTTGCGGATCTCCATTGATCTGCTGGCGATCTGCAGCAGTGCGGCCAGGTGAGCTTCGAGTGTATCACCTTGCTCGATCTCCGTATCGCTGATCACGCTATTGTAATGATCCACCAGTTCCGATACTTCTTGCTGCTTACGGGAAACATCTTCCTTTCGCTCCTGGTATTGTTCATGTAAACTTCCTCCACTCATGCGATGAACATGATCTTCGATCAATTTGTCTGACTGGCCATACCATGCTTCGGTCTTTTGTTTCAATTCGAGGATATTATCATGCAGCAATTTCAGATCCGGCACCTCCGCTGTTTGCGGAAATACGTGACTGAGATATGATTGTTGTGCAAATGCCTCTTTAACATTTGAGAGACGTTGAACCGCATTCAGCCTGGCCAGTTTTAACCGTTCCTGTTTTTTCGAGAATATACCCAACAATTTTGTCAGCAGTTGATCGAATGGCTTATTCCTGTAAAACTTCTCACCATAGATCGAGATATTTTCGTTGATGAATGACAGGTAGGTATCTATTTGCTTCAGCAAGGATCGATGATAAGCCGCGTAGTGCGCGCCAAGCCATTGCCTGTACTGATCCAATTCCATTTGCAGGGAGTCGCGGATCGAGGCGGCTTGTGTATGCCACAATAAACAGCTTGATTCAAGTTCGAGCGATTCGGGCAAAGGGTGTTCAGGCAATAGCACATTGCCGGACATAAACGGATACCAATTCTTGATCGCTTGCTGAATATAGCCCGTATAAGAAGGATAAGTTTGTTGATGCCATTCATTGGCAGGTATACGATGTGTTTGAAACGCGTCAAGCAGCGATGAACTTTCTGCGTCGAGACTGTCAGCCCGCTCCTCGATCGCTACCCGAAAGGCATAGAAATTATCATTGCCAAATATTCTGTCATGTACAATATTAAGCGGGTGTTGCGCGGAACTCATCTGCCTGAAAAGTGATTCAGCTTTTTGCAGTAACGCCATCGTAGCCGGTACTTCTGTACCTGAAGTTTCGAAACTGAACCAGCGATAGTCGATCAGCCCTTTTAATGCTGCAGGGCTGCACCCTTTTGACCTTTGTAAATAAAGCCCTACAACTTCTGTCCAACTCTTTCCCTGGAAGATCTTTGCGTCGAGGGACCGATGTTGTTCATTCAGTGCCGCGACTGATGCGGCCAGCGCGTCCTGCTTTGTGGTATACCCTGCCTGATTAAAATAGGCATGCGTGTTGGAAGCGTTGATCCGTTCGCGGACAGAGTTAACGATCCCGTCGCGGTCGGACTGTATATCTTCGATCAAAGCGGCAAGTTCGCCGAGCTGTGGATTTTCTTTATGCAGGTTTTGCCGGATCACTTCAAGCGCCGTTTTCTTTTCGCAAATAACCAGGCACTTGAGTCCGTTGTCCATTGCATTGGTGATGAGCGCAGTGAGGGTCTGGCTTTTCCCGGTGCCGGGAGGTCCCTGTATGATTTTCCGCGGTTCGACTGTCAGGGAATTCAGGATCTCCTGTTGTGTAGGGTCCGTTTCGATCGCACTGAAAGGTTTGCCCGACAGGCCAACATTCAGATCATCGAAGGAAAACTCATCAAATCGCTCTATAAGTTTGTCGATATCGTTTATAATACTTTCCTTTTGAGAGCGGAACAAGCCGAAAACGCCGCCAAAATGGATCCAGGGTTTATTGCTGGTCACCGATTCCAGCCATTTTGCCTCTGGTAAAGGCATGACGGGGGCTTCCAGCTTATCCTGCAATGACTGCCGGATATTTACCGCGCTGTCGGCATTCATCGATTCCAGTACCGCGATGCAGGTATCAATCAATTCCTGGCGGTCAATGACAGTGTCATCGAGCAGTTCTTCGTTGATCTTCGCGATAGAAATGTTCTCATCGGTTTTGATGAAGGATACAAATACTTCATTTAACCCGACTGAATGGATATCCTCATCAACAATTTTTCCCTGCTCATTCTTTTGCTTATTACGCAGGATGGACCAGGTATTTACTTTGTTAATCGATTTATATATTTCCAGTGGCCAGATAAACAGAGGTGCTTTGATGATCTTTTTCGGATCCTGCTTTGAGGGTTTTATGATCAGCGGATAACCGAAGCCAAAAGTTTTGGTACCATGCTCTTTGAAGTTATCGTCATTTTCGAAGAAAATTGAGTCGAGGCGTTTCGAGAGTAATCCAAGCCGTTTTTGCTCGTCCTCGCCTATAGAATGCAGGTCCAACTGGTCAAAGCTGAGTTTGAATTCAAAGTTGGCTTTCGAAAATAAGAGTTGCAGGAATTTATCGGCCAGTCCGGCTTCAATATGATTAAGATCCGCGACGTCAAGCCTGGCGGCGTACCGTCCGGGAAGCGAGTTTAGATGAATGGACCTTGCGTTGCCGCCTTTTAGTTTGTCGCGGAGGGCTTTGAGGAAAACGATATCTGTCATAACGTGGGTGTAACAAAAAGTAAAATAAGGATTTTCCGTACAAGGCGGGGCTTAATAGTTATTGTGCGGAATAGACGAAGATATTTTACGGAGTGAATTAGCGGCGTTCAGCAGATCCGGCGACAATTTGTAGCAGGGCAGCCGGCTGCACGAGGTTGTTCCGGAAGGAGTAGGAGAAATCCTTGAATTTATAGAGAGATGAAGATGGATATATAGTCTGTAGCTGACCGTTTACCTTGATTTCGGTGCCGCGTCAGGTAGCTTGTTCGCCGCCAGGTTAAGATTCCTGGTATGATCCCGATCCTTCTTCCGCATGAGGAATGGGGGGATAATACGCCATTAAATCATTGCGGAGCGTCTCAACGTAACAACTTTGGAGGTCGGCTGACTACACCTTCCGAATACGCATCGCATGCTGATTTTTTATGCTTTATGCAGAAGCGCCAGCGACTAACGCAAATGGAAGTTGGAGAAATTCTGCAAACCAGTTCGTGAAACTTCGTATTGAAGAAAATCAATTCCGTCACGCTTGAGGAAAAAGCCTTTAATGCAATTCGGATTTCGGATACAGAGTTGAATATGGCTTTTAGCAGAAATACCTGCTCCGGGATAGGCTTCTCCTCCTTCAAGGAAAACGCTTCTCACTGAATCGAAAGGCTTGAGCGGAGTATAGCCGTCGGAAATGATTTGATCTGCAATACCATTCCGAAAACGTTTATGCAAAAATTCGAACGTGGCGCAATCGCGAAATCGTATTAATCTGTCACCATGTGGATCGCCCGCTGCATCTTTATTTTCAGGTAACGATCTACCAATAGACGCATATTCTCTTGCCATCAAATCATAACTGAGGCTGACCATCCGGATAAAATGATCATCCAGTAAATCACAACAGTGGGCAAGATCGATCACTGCTCCGATCACAGCTGGCTCGCTAATCCCACCACCTCCAGCACTCTTTTTTATAGCCCACTCGAGCGCTCTATCATAATTATTTTCCCAAAAATACATACCATGGCCCAGCCAGTCAAATGGGTTGCTGGATATTGGAATTGAAGTAGAATTTCCGAGCAACTGTTGTTGTCGGGATTTGTCACATCCGTGAAATCCAATCAATAAGCCTGGTCGCGTATTATACATAATAGTGGATTAGAATTCTATACCAGATTCGACGAGCAAATTCTTATAAAACTCGGTGTAGTTACCATCCGCTTCAACTATCCCCAAATACATCAGATCTTCAATCGCTTCCTCCCGCGTAACGCCTTCGCGAAGCTTGGTCTCCAGATAATTGATCATAGCTTTAATATCTTTCTCAGTATACATACACAAATAGTTTAGGTGAAAAACGTGTTTACACTTCCAACAACAGACTTAGCTCGTGCACTGAGCTTTATTAAAGATAGCAATGAAGTAAC
>JBEVKW010000121.1:0-4150 GCA_040509495.1 Chitinophagaceae bacterium
TAAGATTTTCATCGCGTCCTTTGCGGAACTCTGCGCTCTCTGCGTTACTTCCTACGCCAGGTAGAGTTAAAAACGATCCTGTAAGCGTAGTAAACTTTCGATTCTCCGAAAGCATATTTCACAAGGATAATCCTACTGCATGTTTCCTTTTCAGATATTATTTTAGCGACAAATCAATCTAATATCTATGAAAACACGCATTATCTTACTCGTTCTGATCATTACGCTTGGATTACAGGCATGCAACCGAGCAATGTCTCCTTACGAAGCCGCTAATAACCCACGGGGAAAGAAGTGCAGAGATATCCGTTAAACTATCCCTGGCCAAAAAGGCTGCCTACAGCACCTTCCAGCATCGGGAATTTTTCCACGACATAATTCTTGATAGACTCGATGGCTTTCGTCGCCTGTTCGTCTGTCAGGCCTGCTTCGGATTTCAGTTTGTCAATTAATTCCTGCATAAGAAGAGATTTTAAATTGGAAATATTTTTTGAAGCAAAATTCAAAAGTAAAAAAAGCCTCGCTTAAGACGGAGTGAACTCTGTTCCTAAGCGAGGTTATTTCTACTTTTACTTTTGACTTTTTAATCTGTGTTAAGCTACTTTCAGCAGACTGAGTTTGCTCTTATCAAATTTACGTTTGGCGTAGTCCAGATCGAGTGTGAACGAAGTTTCTTTGGATGAGGGCAGCTCGAACATCGCATCGGTCAGGATGCCTTCGCAAATGCTTCTGAGTCCACGTGCACCAAGTTTGTATTCAACTGCACGTTCTACCATGAAGTCGAGTACCTCATTTTCGATCGTGAGATCGATGCCTTCCAATTCAAACAATTTCTTGTATTGTTTCATTAATGCGTTCTTCGGCTGCGTCAATATCGCTCTCAGCGTTTCTGCATCGAGAGGATCAAGGTGTGTGACCACTGGCAGACGGCCGAGTAGTTCGGGTATAAGACCAAACTGCTTCAGATCGGTAGCATTCACATAGCGCAGCAGGTTTTTCTTCATATTCTCCTGCAGGGTTTTGTCCACGTTAAATCCGATCGTATTGGTCTGAACCCTTCTTGCGATGATCTTATCAATTCCATCAAATGCTCCACCACAGATAAAGAGAATGTTCTGTGTGTTGATCTTGATGAGCTTTTGTTCCGGATGTTTCCTTCCGCCTTGTGGTGGCACCAACACATCGGTACCTTCCAGCAATTTCAGCATTCCCTGCTGTACACCTTCGCCGCTTACATCACGGGTAATGGAAGGGTTATCGCCTTTACGCGCGATCTTGTCGATCTCATCAATATATACGATGCCTTTCTCCGCTGCATTTACATCGTAATTGCAGACCTGTAACAGGCGGGTCAGAATGCTTTCGACATCCTCACCAACGTAACCGGCCTCTGTAAATACAGTTGCATCTACGATGGCAAATGGTACGTTCAGCATCCGGGCGATACTCTTAGCCAGCAGCGTTTTGCCGGTTCCGGTTTCCCCGACCATGATGATATTGCTTTTTTCAATCTCTATTTCATTGCCGGTTGCCGCGTTGGCATCACCGGGCCTTTGCTGAAGACGCTTGTAATGGTTATACACCGCGACGGCCAGCACTTTCTTCGCTTCATCCTGGCCGATCACATATTCGTCAAGGAATTTTTTGATCTCGATAGGCTTTTTGATCGTCAGCTTGAAAGAGCTGTTAGGCGTCTTTTCATCCCTGACCATCAATTCCTGGTCAATGATCTCCCTTGCGTGTTCTACGCAGTTTTCGCAGATATGTCCCTCCTGGCCAGCAATCAGGATCTTAACCTCATCACGGCTGCGGCCGCAAAAAGAGCAATGCAAAATGTTTTTAGCCATGTTTTTTCCCTTAGATATTGAGTCAAATACGGTACGGAAATAGACTACAAAAATAAAAAACCGTCCCGAGAAAGACGGTTTTTACCTGTAACTTATTTAATCTTTTGATATGTAGCTGATTAGAGCTTAGTTATGATCTTATCAACGATGCCATAACCGATAGCTTCCTGCGCATCCATCCAGTAATCACGGTCAAAGTCCTTCAGAATCTGTTCAACAGTCTTTCCGCAATTCTCTGCCAGGATCTTCGCTCCCATGTCTTTTACCCGTTTTGTCTGGCGTGCCTGGATCTCCAGGTCTGCACTTACGCCACGGATATAGCCACCCAGTGAAGGCTGGTGAATCATTACCTCTCCGCTTGGATAAATGAACCGTTTGCCTTTTTTGCCACCGCTAAGCAGGATACTTCCCATTGAAGCGGCGAGGCCCATACAGATCGTACTAACAGGGCTTTTGATCATCTGCATCGTGTCATACATCACCATACCACTGGTAACAACGCCGCCCGGGCTGTTGATGTAGAATTTGATCTCTTCTCCCGGCTTATCTGCATCCAACAGCAGCAGTTTTGCCACCACATCTTTCGCACTTTTATCATCCACCACACCCCACAGATATACGCTGCGCGTGTCAAAAAAATGTTTCTCCAGTCTTTTGCTGAACATCATGATGTCAGACTTTGGTGTTTCTTCTTTCTCTTCTTCCTCATCGTCCATTCTCCAATCACTATATAAAAAATGATTCCGATTCATCTTAAAAAATATTATTGTTATAGAATGTCTGTCAAATATCGTGGGTCACTATTTGCGATTAAAGCGACCCTTCGCGTTTATGCTTTAGTCTTTCTTTTCCTTGCGTGGATTTGTTAACAACACTTCATCTACCAATCCATATTCTTTGGCTTCTGTAGCGGTCATCCATTTATCGCGGTCGAAGTCTTTTTCGATCTGGTCGATCGGTTTGCCTGTGTGATAGTTTACTACTTCGTACAATTCTTTTTTCAGTTTTCTGATCTCGTTCACGGTGATCTCGATATCACTTGCCTGTCCGCCAATTGCGCCACTTGGCTGGTGCATCATGATGCGTGCGTGTTTCAGCGCGGCTCTTTTGCCCTTGGTTCCCGCGCCCAGCAGTACACAGGCCATTGAAGCCGCCATGCCGATACAGATGGTCGATACGTCAGGGGCAACGAACTGCATCGTGTCATATACGCCGAGGCCGGAATATACACTCCCTCCCGGGCTGTTGATATACATATTGATATCGCGTGTGCGGTCGGTGGAATCAAGGAACAGTAACTGCGCTGTAATGATATTCGCTATTTCGTCATTAACCGGATAGCCAAGGAAAATGATCCGATCCATCATCAACCGGCTGTAAACATCCATTACTGCAACATTCATCGGTCTTTCTTCGATGATATTTGGTGTCATGGCCGTTACGAGATGATTTGCGTAGCTGTTGAGGGTATTACTGGACAAACCGCGATGCTTGACCGCGTATTTCTCGAATTCTGAATTAAAACTCATAAAATCGTCTATTTGCTTATGAATGTTGTGTTAGCTGTTTGAGATTCAGCGACTAAATTTAGCAACTAAATTCTAGCTAAGATAGTTTACTGCTATCAAATATCCGTCCAAATGCCAAAACCCGGGAATCAGTGACAGTATTGCAGGGTTTGGGAAATGGAGGCTGACAGGAGGGGCTTTTTTCTTTGCCGGGCGGGCAAGGCGCTGTTTTTCCGAGGGGGCTCGGAGACTCCGTTTACTTTTTTTGCCTTGATGCAAAAAAAGTAACAAAAAAAGATCAAGGCTACGCGCTAATGGCTAAAAATGGGAGGGTGTCACCTGCACAAAAAAAAACTCGCCCGCTGAGTGTTTTGGTTTGTGTGGCGTGCTGGCTCAAACAGTTTTTTTGTGCCTTCGGCACACCTGCGGTGTGTCTCAGACGGTGCCAGCCTCCCATTTTCTTAACGCCATTTGCCCTATGCCACGGGCCTCTGAAAGCGGGTAGTGAACTCTTCCTATCATTCGTAGCCTTACTAACACCGCATTGATTAATCTCTTTTATTTGGAATTGCAGTAAAGAAAGCAATCATGAACTCCAATATCATTTTGAGCTGGCACTTAAACGAATCTTCGTCGCAAACGATTCTACCTCTCTCAGTCCGCCGGCCTTGGAAAAAATGGCGTTAAGAAAATGGGAGGCTGGCACCGTCTGAGCGCCGAAGGCAAGCGAAGGCACAAAAAAACTGTTTGAGCCAGCACGCCAATCGAAATGAAGCACTCCGCCGGCGAGTTTTT
>JBEVKW010000122.1:0-15590 GCA_040509495.1 Chitinophagaceae bacterium
CCCCGGAATGTTCCGGGGCCGTTCTGTTATTGAGAGATCCGCTCTTACTTATCCCACCAAACTTTTCCATAGATGCCATCTGTTCCTCCAAATTGCTCGGCTACTGCTGCCTTGTAATTCTCTGCATTATTAAACACTTCGTTGGGTGGATAGCTGTTCCTGGTAGGAACAGCTCTTCCTCCCGGAGTTACGAGATTAGCGGGATAACCGGTTCGTCGCCATTCTGCCCATGCCTCATAACCGTGCATAAACAAATGTACATACCGCTGAAGTGCTATCTGCTCGATCGCAGTGGCCGGGTTATAGGGAATGCCTGTTGCGGTCATCAATGCGGCAAGTCCGGTTGTTCCACCTGTCCACTGACGAACTGATTGTTCAATAGCCAGGTCATAATTCAATTTCGCTTCAACATCTCCGCCGGTGATCCAGCCACGTTTAGCAGCTTCCGCTTTTGCGAATAATACCTGAGCATATGTTACGAGATGCACCGGCGCATTCTGCGCATAGATCGCGGTACCCAGTAAAGAGACGCTGGTTGTATTGGGCACGCCCACTGTTGTGCCAAAGGTCAACCCTTTATATCCTCCACCGGAGGTCACCTGTCTTCCATAGACCGGCAATCTTGGATCTGCGGAAGGAAGCATATAGTTGACAAGAGTTTCGGAAAGCGCCCACCATTCGCGGTTCTGGTTAGCAATCTGTCCGTACCAGTAATTCTGGTTATTGGCATCCGCCAGGTGTTTGTAGGATAGATTGTCATTGTTGGAAGTTATCACGCCTGCGGTAAGCGCTTTATTAAACTCCAGCGATGCCTTCGTGTCATCTACCTGCGACAGGCGAAGTGCGGCCAGCAGATGTATCGAATTGGCCAGTCTCTTCCACTTGGTCATATCGCCGGCATAGATGATGTCATTGGTAATATTGCCGGTAACGATGGCGGCATTTGCTTCATCAAGAAGCCTGAATATGCTGTCATAGATCGCTTGTTGTTTATCATACCTGGGAGTGAAATCCGCGGCGCCACGCAGACCTTCGGAAAAAGGAACATCTCCCCATCGGTCCGTCACATGCCAGATAAAATAGGCTTTCAGGATCTTTGCAACGGCCACCTGGTTTACGGCAGGGCCATCCAGCGTGCTAAGGCTGTTTGAGTTCAATACCTGCTGCAAATTCATTAAAGGTCCCTGGTAAAGACCATAAAAACTTGTTCCCCCATCAGGATACAAGGACGCCCCGGGATACTGCGTTTCAGAAAGATATTGCGCATGGAACTCTCCCTGCGGTGATGAGCTTAGTCCGGGCAATGAAAGCTGTGCATTTGCGATCAGCTGTGTCCCTGATGCTGTAACAGGCAGGTTAGTGTTTGTATTGATGCCTGCGTCAAACTTATTACAGCTGGCTGCAATAAGCACGTTCAGTACTGCTATGATTAAATTTTTCATGGTTGAGGTTTAGAAGTTCACATTAAGGTTGATTCCATACGATCTGACTGTATTTGCCTGGCCTGATTCATACCAGCCTATTGACTGTGATCCGGTAGACAGTTCAGATGGATCCAGTCCTTTCGGCGCCTTTTGCCAGATCATTGCAGGGTTACGGGCGATCAGGGCTATACCGATGCTATTGACGGGTAACTTGCCAAGCATTTTTTTCCCGATTGTATAGCCGAATCTCAACTCGCGGAGTTTTACATACGAAGCATCATATACCCAGTCTTCGTAAACTCTTCTTCCAACAATTGTATTATAGTATGCCCTGGCGTCAACATAAACCGTAATAGGTGTTTTTGTTGCATCCGATATGCCGTCTATTCGTACACCTCCGCCGGCGGCAACAGCATCACGAACGTTATTCCCTTTATCATTCAGCATCACTGTTTCAGGATCCATTCCTGTACGGACCAGTAACATTTTTGACCGGCTGAAAAATTTGCCGCCTGACTGATAATCGATCATTACACCAAGCTCAAAGTCTTTGAAACGGATCGTATTCAGCATACCTCCTGTAAAGTCTGGCAATACAGACCCAAAATCATATGTCGCGTCTGTATACAAAGGCATACCGTCTGCACCAAGCAATTTTTTTCCTGTTGCTTCATCGCGTTTATAAGCCGGGCCTATTAAATGGCCAAATGATTGGCCCACGTAGGAATTGAGGAAAGTTGTCACACTCGAATAAGTTGTAGACGCATACGCGTATACATTGATGTCGGGAGCGAGTTCAACAACTTCACTTCTGTTCCGCGCAAAGTTGATGGAAGTGTTCCAGGAAAAGTTCTTCGTCTTCACCGGCATCCCTGTCAATGTAAGTTCAATGCCATTATTTTTGATCAGACCTGCATTGGCCGTTGTGGAACCGAATCCGCTTGCTCCGGAAACATCAAGGCGTATGATCTGGTTTTTATTCCGCTGTTCATAATAGGTAAAATCAATCCCGAACCTGTTCTGGAAAAACTTCAGATCAATCCCTGCTTCATAAGAATTAGCAAATGAAGGTTTGATGTTGGGATTGATCAGGTTGTCCGGAACGGCGAGTGTATTGATCGGCGGGGTGGCCGTGTAAATTGTTCCCACGCCGTATACAAAAGATGTTTCGTATGGACTGAGATCAGAACCTGCCTGTGCATAGCTTAGCCTGAGTTTTCCGTAGCTGAGCGGGGCCCATTTCAACAGTTCAGAAAATACAAAGCTGGCGGATAGGGATGGATACCAGTAGGAGTTGTTGCCGGGAGAAAGGGCAGAAGAGTTGTCATTACGCAGGGACGCATCTAAAAAGTAGGTATTCTTATAGCCCAGAGAAGCCATTCCATATAAGCTTCTGATCTCTTTACGAAGCAGGTATGAACCTACGGCAGGCCGGTCGATGGATGCGGCTATATTGTAAAATCCGGGTGACGACAAACCTCCAACAGTTGCTTGTGTTACTTCGGTGTATCTTCTTTTATAGATATTGCCTCCGAGGTTCGCATTTAAGGAAAGATCACCCCAGGTCTTATTATACTGGGCCAGGAATTCATAGTTCATTTCCTTGTTCTGATATTTTCCAACGGAGTAAGCGGGAATTCGGCGGCCGCCAAAGGCTGTTTTCTCCTCTATATTCTGGGTATAGAAATCTGTCCTGGCAAAGCCACTTACTTTAAGGCCGGGAAAGAATTCGTATGTTAAGCCTATATCTCCGAAGATCCTGTCCCTGCTATCAGCAATAGGATTTTCATACACTTCGAAGTAAGGATTGTTCCAGTAGAGCGGCTTGAAGTTCGTGATCTCTCCTGTCGTTGTACTCGGCCTGTTTAAATTCCAGTTCAGGAAAGTGCCGTCGCTGTAACGATAGTTCTTCATGCGCTTCATGTCAATATTGCGTTGAAACCATTGGACCATATAACGAGCGCCGTATTCGGAGCCCTGTGATGGACGTTGTGCGCTGTTGACTGCGTAATTGACGTTGGCGGCAACATTCAATTTTTTCGTAAGATCCAATCCTGCACTCAGTCCAACGTTATTTCTCCTTAACCAGGTATTGGGTTCTACACCCTGGATGCGTGTATCGTTAAAACTAAGCCTGAATGTGCTGTTCTCATTTCCGCCTGTCACTGTTACACCGTTATTGAGAGTATTTCCGGTTCTGTAGTAATCTTTGATATTATCTGGATGAGGTATGAAGGGTGTAAGCTGCCGGTATTCCGGGTCCTGCGGATAGAAGCTAAAGACCTGGCGAACCGGGGTTCCATCCATTTTGGGTCCCCAGCTTTCATCTACGCTCATGTCAACATACTTATCGCCATTGGGCAAGGTCCTCCATGTTTGGCTTGATCCGCCGCCATAAAGATCTTGTGTAGGAAAAAAGTTTCCGGCACGATCTAGTGAGAATGCTGAATTCAATTGTACGTTCACTTTCTTCGCGCCGCGTTTACCTTTTTTTGTGGTGATCATGATCACGCCATACTGGCCGCGTATCCCATAAAGGGCAGAAGCCGCGGGTCCTTTCAGGACGTTTACATCTTCGATATCTTCGGGGTTTACATCCTGGCCAAGATTACCGAAATCTGCTTTATCGCTACCGGCAAAGTTTGCGTTCGAAATAGGTGTTCCATCGATCACGATCAATGGCTGATCAGTACCGCTGATAGAGTTAACGCCCCTGATCTTTATCTTCTGTGTACCGCCCATGCTTGCACCAGAGGAGCCTACAACCTGCACACCCGCGATCTTGCCGGCTAAAGAGCCGATCACATTCTGCTCTTTGGTGAGCGTGAGGTTCTGGCCCTTTACCTGTTGCGTTGAATACCCGAGAGATCTTTCCTGCCGGTTAATGCCTAATGCGGTGACTACCACTTCGGAGAGATTGCCTGTTTCTTCCAACTGAATGTCGTAGCTGGCGGCAGTGGTCATGTTTATTTCCTTTGATGCGAAGCCGGCAGAGGAGATGATCAGCACGGGATCCGCGCCCGATATTGTAAGCGAGAATGTGCCGTTCTCGCCAGCGGATGTTGCATTGTTTGTTCCTTTCTGTTGAATGGTTGCCATAGGAACGGGCGAACCCTTACTGTCTCTCACGGTGCCTGATACCTGACGTGATTGCCCATATATACTACCCGGTAGCATAAATAAAAGGGCTATCACGCAAAAAAAATTGGTGATCCTTCTCATAGCAGTTTGATTTTGTTTAGCAGTTTTTATTTGGAGATATACAGTCCTTCGTTGCAAAAATGGTGCTTAAAACATGCGTTTTTTTGCAAATGAAAATCTGTGATATGCAAAAAAAACCAATGTGGGCGCAGAATACAGCAGATTGTGAATGAAGTGATGCGAAGGGATGCCGGGATGAAAAGAACAGGGCTGTTGGAGGAAAAACATTGGTTCAGCTCGATGCGTTTTACTGCACTATCTAACGGCTGCCCTGCAAAACAGAAAATGTTACGCCCGGCCGTCAGCTATCGTCTCTTTCCCTCTCAAACATTCTCCGTAACTTTGGCCCCGAATTCGCTGAGATACTTTACTCAGCATAACCAAACAAAAACATATATATGGCATTCACTTTACCTGCGCTCCCATACGCGCCCGAGGCACTGGAGCCGCATATCGACAAGCAGACAATGGAAATCCATCATGGTAAGCACCATCAGGCTTACGTGGATAATCTCAACAAAGCTATTGCTGGAACTGAGCATGAAAATAAATCGCTGGAAGAACTGGTAGCCAATGCCGGAACGATCTCTCCTGCTGTTAGAAACAATGGTGGTGGTCACTGGAATCACAGCTTCTTCTGGGAACTGCTTGCTGCAAATGGAGGTAACCCATCCGGCAAACTGGCTGAGGCGATCACCTCTACGTTCGGTTCACTTGAAGCATTGCAGGAAAAGATCAGTGCGGCTGGTGCAACGCGTTTTGGTTCAGGCTGGGCCTGGTTGATCGTGAAAGACGGCAAACTCGAAGTAACTTCTACGCCTAACCAGGATAATCCTCTCATGGATGTTGCTGAAGTAAAAGGCACACCGATCTTGGGTATTGATGTGTGGGAACATGCTTACTACCTGAAATACCAGAACAAACGCCCTGATTATCTGAAAGCGATCTGGAGTGTTATCAACTGGGAGAAGGTTGGTGCAAACTATGAGGCCGCTTCTAAATAATTAAAAAATTAAAAAGTCAAAATTAAAAAACAGCTTCCTGGTATCGGGAGAGCATTTTTTAATTTTGACTTTTTAATTTTAATTGGTCACGGTACCGGATCATACCCACTTCCACCCCATGGATGGCATCTTCCGATGCGTTTGATCGTCAGCCATAGTCCTTTAAATACGCCATGTTTCTTCAACGCCTCTGCGGCATAATGCGAACAGGTTGGGGTGTACCGGCATTTAGGCCCGAGCCAGGGAGAGATCACCACCTGGTAAAATTTTATCAGTAACAGAAAAGGGATCGCCAGTATGCGCAACATCTTTTTCACTTAAGTTTTCCTCCGAGTTTTTTTATTACTTCAGCAACCGAAGCATACATCTGCTGATAATCCGGCAATTCCTTTCCGATATAAATAATAAAAACATTCAGCGCTTTATTCAGTTCTTCCAATTGCAAAAAGAATGGCTCCTTTTGCAAACGCCATGCTTCACGCCCCAATCTTTTTATGCGGTTCCTGTCCACCGCGCGCTTAAAAGACCGGCTGCCCGCCCCTATGCCGAACTGCAGCCTTACTGACTTGTCATCATCAGCAAATGGTTTGATCATATAGAACGCTCTAAGCAGCGGTACATTCAACCGCTGTCCTTCCTTGAACAGCTTGTCTATCTGCTTCCGGCTTTTTAAACGTTCTGTCTTGCTCAAACTTTTCTTCATCTGCATAAATTCTGTTGCGGCGATCAAAAGGACCGCCAACTCAATGTACGCTTTGTTCTCTTTTCGCTGTTTTAAACTCTTAGCAACAAAAATAGCTCCCGCGATCAACGGGAGCTATCAATATGTCTTTCGTTTTCAGTAGTCACCAGACTACCGATAGTCTTATTTTAATTTCCTTTCGTCAGAAACAGTCAGTTTCTTACGGCCTTTTGCACGACGGCTAGCCAATACCTTGCGGCCATTAGCTGTTTGCATACGTTTACGGAATCCGTGAACGGTTTTACGACGGCGACGATGAGGTTGAAATGTACGTTTCATAATCTTTTACTTTAGTGTCTGCCGCAGCTTTAGCGTTGGCAGATCTTCGCTTTAAGCCTAAGCCGGGCGATTTTTTTGAAATATTGCTCGGGAGAAAGAACCTGGTTTAATTTTTCGTAACCAGCGCGTCACCACACCCGCTGGCCGGGTAAGGACGGCAAAGGTAGTGTAAGAAGGGGATATTTTGAGGAAAAAATGAGGAAAAGTGAAAGAAATCGATGGCCGGTGATCAATAGCCGATGGCCGATAGGGTCGCCTGTACCGGTGAAAGTATATTTATTTGAGTGTCAGGCAAAAAAGCGAGCCGTTGGCTCAAACGACCGTTTCGGCCGTCGGCTATTGATCAGCGGCAATCGATTTCCAGGTTCATGTGCTGCGACCTCACCGCTTCTCCAAAGAAAACCGTGGCATGATTGTCAAAGTCATCCGGGGAATCCGTGGTATAAAATGCTCTTTGACCATTTTTGCTGCAAAGTTTTTCGATCTCCGGATGTCTTTCCAGGTAATCGGCCAGGCTATTGGCTACAATTTCCCCCTGGCTTATGAGCTTGACGCCAGCGGGCAGGTATTCGGAGATCTTGTCTTTCAGCAAAGGATAATGGGTACAGGCCAGCAGGATCGTGTCGATATCCTTTCCCTTCTGAAAGATCTGCCGGAGATTCTTTTTGATAAAGAAATCTGCGCCGGGGCTTTGATGTTCATTATTCTCTATTAATGGCACCCACATCGGACAGGCTTCCTGGAATACATTCAGTTCAGGGAAGAACTTCGCTATCTCCACCGGGTAGGAGTTCGACGCCACGGTTCCGTTCGTTGCCAGCACACCGATGCTGTTAGTTTCGGAAAATGAACCGATGACTTCAGTGGTGGGCCTGATCACACCGAGCACTCTTTTGTCCGGGGCGATCTCAGGCAGATCATTTTGTTGTATCGTTCGAAGGGCTTTTGCAGACGCCGTGTTACAGGCCAGTATCACGAGTGAGCAGCCCTGTTCAAAAAACCATTCGACGCATTGAAGCGTGTACTGATATACAGTATCAAATGAGCGGTTACCATAAGGCGCGCGTGCGTTATCTCCGAGATAGAGATAATCATATTCCGGCAGTCGCTGAACGATCTCTTTCAGAACTGTCAGACCGCCATAACCTGAGTCAAAAACACCAATGGGGTTTGCTTTGTGCATATTGCAAAAATAAGCCCCGTTCTGCATGTAGCGGAACGGGGCGAATTATTTATGGCTGATCAGCTATTATTAACGGATACCGCCACCAGCTGCTGGTTTGAAACCAGGCTGCAATTGCGGAGGAACTGTTACTTTCAGTTTTGCAGCAACAGCCATCAGCAGGTTGTCTGAATCCGGAGCAACAAGCAGGCTCTCGCGTGTCAATACGTAAGTATACCCTTTCTCTTTCGCTACTGCGTTGATAGCGTCATTGATCCTTTTCATTACCGGAGCAAGCAATTGATTTTGCTTGTTCTGGTACGCCTGCTGCGCAATTTCCTGCCAGCTGGTCAATGTTTGGGTCAGCTGCTGAAGGTCTCTCTCATATTGAGATCTTACCGCAGGAGCCATTTTCTTTGTGCTGTCAGCACGCAGCAAGCTGTCTTTATGCTGATAATTCTGCATCAGGTTAGTGTACTCTGCACCGATGGAATCGACCTGATACTGACGCATCTGGGTATCGATCTTAGCTACATCAGGCATCAGGTATAAAACCGTTTCAGCATCGATATAGCCAATTTTTGTTTGAGCCTGAGAAACATTAGCCAGTAACATCAAGCAAACCGCCGCTACTACTACTTTCAATTTTTTCATGGTTGTTGTTTTCTTTTTCCCCTGGTCAGAGGATTTGTCAATTTTTGTTCTAAACAGATAATATAGGTTGAGAAAAAGTTGCGTGACCTCTTTAATTTAACAAGATTGCTGAAGTCAAAAGTCAAAACTAAAAAGTAAAAAAGGCCTAAACTGATGATATTGCCAAACTCCAGGCTGCTAATTTTTTACTTTTGAATTTTTGCTTTTTACTTATTTAACCCCCAGCTCCTTCAGCACATCCTCACTCTTATCCAGTTTGGGGTCGGCAAATATAATGGTAATTCCTTCACTTTTATCGAGGACAAAATCATAGCCTCTTGCTGAAGAGATTTTCGCTACGGCGTTGTAAACACGGTCCTGGATAGGTTTGATGAGCTCCTGGCGTTTTTTAAACAGATCGCCTTCAAAACCAAAGCGTTGACGTTGAAGGTCGCGGAGTTCTTTCTCCGTTATAAACAGTTGATCCTGCCTTTTTTTCTTCAGGTCGTCACTCAGCATTACCTGTTCAGCATCAAAATTCTTATAGAGCTGATCCAGCTTAACCTGCCGGGCATCGATATCTTTTTGCCAGTCTTGCGCGATATTGTCCAGCTGCGTTTGTGCCGCTTTGTAATCAGGCATTCTGTCGAGGATCATACGTGTGTCAATGATCGCATATTTCTGACCGAATACGCCGAAGCTGCCCATCAGGGCAATAATGACGAATAATGTGATCTTCTTCATGGTGAGTAAGGTTTTATATGGCTGATTTATTCTGGTTCGAAACCAAGCATGAAGGTAAACCTGGATGCGTTTTTCAGTCCCTGACCAGGTTGCATACGGTCGAGACCGATACCATAGTCAAATCCAAGTAAACCGAACATCGGCAGGAAGAACCTCATACCCACACCCACGCTACGACGCAGGCGGAACGGGTTATAATCTTTATAGTTATACCAGCCGTTGGCTGCTTCGAAGAAAGTAAGACCATAGATCGTACTTCCCGGATTTGTCACCAATGGATAACGCAATTCCAGCTGGTATTTGTTGAATATGGTAAAGAAGTTGGAAGCCGAGTTACCGTTATCGGGGTTCACCGTCGGATCAGATGTCTGATAGATCGGGTAGCCGCGATGCGCAATGATATCGTAACCCAACAGGCCGAAGTTGTTTGTCAGGCCTGCATCGCCCACCTGGAATCGCTCGAACGGAGAATAGTCAAGTTTGTTATTGTAACGGCCCATGAAGCCATACTTCGCAGCCATTTTCAACACGAACTGACGGTTCTTATCAGCACCCATCGCTCTTCCGATCGGAACATACCATTCCGCATTGAAGCGCCATTTATGGTATTCAGGGTTTTTATACGGATCGTCAGAATTAACGAGGTCCGGATTGAACAATGAATATGGAGGGGTGAACTGTACGCTCGCCATGATATTGGATCCACTTCTTGGGAAGATCGGGTCAAATACAGATGAACGCTGCAATGCGATCTTCAAGCTGAGGTTATTCGAACGGCCGGTTGCGCCCACACCCTGGAAGATGGCATAGTTACGACGGATATACTGTGTGAAGTTCACAGAGTATACCAGGCTGAAATAGTCATCAGGCCATTTCAATTGTTTACCCAGAGCAACTGAGAAGCCGTTTACTTTCAGGTAGTTTGTATCAGATCTTTTCTGATCGATACGGCCCGTCAACGGATCGAATGCGTTGGAGTATTTACTATTGTTGTACGCCAGCGTCAGAGAGTTTCTTTTCTTTCCACCCAGCCATGGCTCAGTGAAAGAGAAGTTATAGGAGCGGAATGCGCGTCCGTTGGATTGCACACGCAAGCTCAGCTTCTGGCCATCACCTGTTGGTAATGGATCCCATGCTGATTTCTTCCAGATATTTTTGATCGAGAAGTTGTTGAAAGTTACACCGAGTGTACCGGTCAGACCGATACCACCACCCCAACCGGCAGACAGTTCGAGCTGGTCAGAAGATTTCTCTTCCACTTTCCAGTTGATATCAACGGTACCATCAGATGCATCCGGAACAACACCGGGATTGATGGTTTCCTGGTTGAAGTAGTTCAGGTTGCTCAACTCACGCTGAGAACGGATAAGATCCGAACGGCTGAACAATTCACCAGGCATGGTGCGGAGTTCACGGCGGATCACGTGATCTTTCGTGCGTTCGTTACCAGCGATGGTCACGTTCTTGATACGCGCCTGAGGTCCTTCAGTGATACGGATCTCGTGGTCGATCGTATCATTGTATACTGCGGTTTCCACCGGTTCAACACGGAAGAACAGGTATCCATCATCCTGGTAATAGCCGCTGATGTCGCCACCATCCTGTGACATTTCTTTTCCAAGACGCTTGTTCAGGATATCCACATTGTAAATATCTCCTTTATGGATACCAAGGATGGCATTCAGCAATGAATCCGGGTATTTCGCATTTCCTTTCCAGGCGATGTTGCCGAAATAATACCGATGTCCTTCACTCACTTTCACGTTCACATAGAGTCGGGCATTCGCTGTATCTGTTACCAATGTGTCATCTACGATTTGCGCATCACGATATCCGAGTGAGTTATAGTATTTAAGTACTTTTTCTTTGTCCTCCTCGTACTTGGACGGGTTGAATTTTGCGGAGCTGAACAGCTTGAAGCGGAAATAAGGATCCAGTACACGTTTTGTTTTGCTCAGGGAAAGGAAGCCCCAGTCTTTTGCATATTCTTTAAAACTCATCCGGTCTTTGGAAGCACCGTAGGGACCAACATATTCAGAAGGATTGAGCGTGATCTTGGTCATCTCTTTTGTACCCTTCATTTGTTTTTTCAGTTTCTGGCCGTCAACGAGTTCATTGCCGTAAAAGTAAACTCCATCGATACGCACTTTTTTTCCTTTATCTACATAGATCATCAGGGAGTTGGAGTTCACGTAGGCAGGATCTGTTTTTTCTTCGATACGGATCCTGATATTCTGGAACCCTTTTTCCTGGTAGAATTTGGTGATGACCTCTCTGATATTACGGCGTATATTTTCCGTGATGATGGTTTGTTTGGTCAACCCTATCTTTCCCTGCAGTTCTTCAATATCCGCTTTCTTTATTCCAAAAAATTTAAAATTTCCAAGACGGGGTCTTTCTGTTACGGCCAGTTCAATGCTAACATTATCACCCTGGATGCCGGTTACATAGATCTGAACGGTTGAGAAGAATTTCTGGCGCCAGAGGTTGGCGATAGCTTTTGAAAAGATATCGGCACCCGGGTGCATGAATTTATCGCCGACCTGAAGTCCGGCAATTGACAGAACAATTGATGTATCCAGGTGTTTTATACCTGTAATGGCTACGCTGCCGATTTTATATTCTTTAGGAATGCGGGCATTTTCCCATTCAAGGATAGCAGGATCAACAGAGGTGATAGTTGTATCCTGGGCCTGTACGGAGAGTACAGCCGAAAGCGTCATTACCAGTAAAGCACAGATCCTGAGTGAAATTCGTCGCATGGTTGATTTTATCTAAAGAAGTAAAAATTAAAAAGTAAAAAGTAAAAAGATCTTCCTGTCGGTATTGTCTTGCTTTACTGAAGCAGTCAGCGCGTTAAGCATTTTGGTATATTTTGACTTTTTAATTTTCTGGACTTTTTACTTTTTCGCCGTGGGCGGCAAATTAACAGTAAATATCGAAAGTCTTTGTTAAAGAAAATGCGGGAAACGTGCTGTACGCGCAGTGTTCAGGAAAAATCGACCATTACGCGTTTGGCACCGTCGATCAGCCACTTACTACCTGTGCACTTGTTTTACCAAAGCGTCTTTCCCTGTTCTGGTAATCAAGAATAGCTTCATACAGGTTTTCTTTACGGAAATCCGGCCAGCGTACATTTGTGAAGTACAGTTCGGCGTAAGCCAGTTGGTACAGTAAAAAGTTACTGATCCTGAATTCTCCGCTGGTTCTGATCATCAGTTCAGGATCAGGGAACTCACTGGTTGTCAGAAATTTCTGCAATGTTTTATCGTTGATGGCCTCTACTTCCAGCTTGCCGGTCTTTACTTCGAAGGCGATGTTCTTAACTGCATTCAGCAATTCCCAGCGCCCGCTGTAGCTGAGGGCCATGATCAGGTTCAACCCGGTATTATCTTTTGTAAAATCGAGGGACTGCTGCAACTCGTTTCGCGCATAGTCTGGCAGCATATTCATATCGCCTATCACATGGAGCCTGATATTGTTCTTGTGAAGGCTTTCCACTTCTTTGCGGATGGTGGTCACAAGCAGTTCCATCAGCCCGATCACCTCGTATTCAGGCCTGTCCCAGTTTTCGGTTGAAAATGCATAGAGTGTGAGGTAGCCAACGCCCAGTTCGGCACAGCCTTCCACGATATTACGAACGCTTTCCACGCCGTGAAAGTGTCCATAGAGCCTGTCCTGGCCCTGTTCCTGCGCCCATCGTCCATTGCCATCCATGATGATGGCGATGTGCCGGGGAAGCCGTTGCTTGTCGATCTGTTGCAATAATGCTGACATAATATTTTAATCAGGGCAGCAAAGGTATTGATTTGGGCGGTATTTGGAGCGGGCATTTCCGTTGCTCGTTCACCGATGTCTGTTGACCGTTTTCTGCCTCGTTGAAACCCTTAAAAAAGGGCAGCCCTTCCGTTGCGAAAGGGCTGCCCTTTGATTTTTTATACCGACCGGCCAATGATGACCGGCACGGATCAATTAGCTGTCGGGCAGCGGTACGACTGCAAATTGAAAGTAAGGTGAACCATTGCTGTTACAAAATGATCTTTGGATGTGCTGGTGCCTCTCTGCCTGCCGGGTATTCCGATCGGCGTACCGCGCTCATAGGAGCGGTCGCTCAGCAAAAGAGCGGTCGATGCGCTACCGTCGGGGTTTGCCGGGAATGCTTCCGGGCTAACGTAAGTCGTGCTTACATCGTCCAGGTAATCTGTATTGGTAAAGCGGTAAAGGATCTCGAATCCAATATTAAAGCGTTCATTCAGTGCATATTTAACACCAACACCAACCGGGATGCTCATGGCCATGGTGCTGTACTGTTTCCGGTCGGGGTATAGCGGGCTTCCCTGTCCTTCTGTTCCCAACTGGCGGAGATAGTGCTTTTCGCCGCGGAGATAGGCGAAGGGGTCATAGCTGAAAATGCCGAGCCCGAGGGTCACATAGGGTGTGAAGCTGAAGTCGCGCTCACCGGGCAGAAAACGAAAGAAGTTGAAATCGCCCTGAAGCGACAGCTCCCATACATTAGAGTTGAAGCTGAGGTTACGGCGATACATGTATTCATTCTTGGTATTATAAGAGTCAGAATAACCAAGGCGAGCGAAAGAAGCGCCGATCCTTCCGGAGATATAGTTATTGAAGTTTTTGCGGAAGAATACGGTGGCGGCAGCTTTTGGTCTTCTCAGCGAGGCCCGTGTATTAAGGTCGCCAAAATAGTGAGCGGCACCGAGGCCGATTCCGAATTCACCTTCCTGAACGATAGCGTTCTGTGCCATGATACGGTCTGGAAATACGAAAATTGCCAGAGCCAGGCTTACTAATAATGAGAGCTTTTTCAACATGTCCGGATAAAATAATGTTCGGTAATAGTTTTACCGCAGTAGCGCAAGGGGTCACGGATAAATATTTTTATCATGAAATCGGTCCTGGCGTCTGTCTGGGGGTTTTCCGTAGAAATCGGGGTGTATAGAGAACGGAAAAATAGACATTTTCTTTTATCCTACATAGCATTAATTTCTCTTATCCAGTCCCCAGGTGAGTTTATTCTGCAGGGTTTGGAGGAAGCTATTTTCTCCCAGTCGTAACAAGCTGATGGTGAAGCTTTCTTTACGTACGGCGAGGGACACGTTCTTTCCAACGATCTCCCTTCGCGAATCGAGTGCGCAAATTATATTTTCGGAACGGCTTTCCACTTCGAAGGAGATCACGTTATCGTCCGGGACGATGAGCGGCCGAACGTTAAGGTTATGTGGTGCTACGGGGGTTATGACGAAGCTTCCGGAATCCGGGAAAACGACGGGGCCACCGCAGCTCAGTGAATAACCGGTCGATCCGGTGGGCGTTGCCACGATCAGGCCATCGGCCCAGTATGTATTCAGGAACTCGCCGTTGAGGTAAGTATGGATCTTGATCATTGCTGCGGTATCACGCTTGTGCACGGCAAATTCATTCAGTCCGTAGGGAACGTTGCCAAAAAGCGGCAGATCCGCGTCGAGGTGGATCATCGTTCGTTTATCTATGATAAAGCTGCGTCTCGCGATCGCCTGAACAGCTTCCCTGATCTCTTCCTGCCCGATGCCGGCAAGAAAACCAAGCCTGCCAAAATTGATCCCCATGATAGAGATATTCTTTTCGCGCACCAGTGTAACCGTATCCAGCAAGGTGCCGTCACCGCCAAGGCTGATGATAAATTCCGTATCCCGTGTCAGGTGTTCTGACAAAGAAAAGGTCGCCGCATTCTCGGGCAACCGGATCACATCTCTGATCTGTTCAAAAAAATGCTGAAAAATGACGGGTGTGATCTTCTGTTTCTCCAGCTCGTCAAAAAAGAGTTGGATCTCCTCTTTCTGAGCCTGTTCAAATACCCTGCTATAGATTGCTGCCTTCATACGCGAATAGTGCACGAATGGCCGCGAAAAGACGCGAATACCTTCCGATAATACGAATTACGTCAATTATGCCGAATAATTGAATGATAATTTAACCCAGCCATGTTAAATGATTGCAAGCTGAAGCATTCGCGTTTAGAAGATGGAGCGACGGTGGAAGAAAAGCCCATTCTGTCCAAGCTGATTGAATGACCAGTCAAGCTTGAAGACAAAATCGTAAAATGTAACAATGTCTATTCCGATGCCGGATGAAAAGAGCATCCGATTGGCAAGAAAATTTTTGCCGGGCTGCGGATCATAGATATAACCGGTGTTGCCGTACACGCGGCCATAGATATTCACCGGAATACGTAGCGGCGCGAGTTTTTTCGTTCCTTTAAAGTTCAGGTTGAAGTTGAGTAAACGTCTTGTTGCGGAAGCCTTGAGATAACCACCGGCCACTCCATCCACTACATAATACTCATACCCCTGCATGAATGTGCTGGAGTAGCCTAACAACCTCCTGTTATAATAGGGTTGATTAAA
>JBEVKW010000123.1:0-5070 GCA_040509495.1 Chitinophagaceae bacterium
AAGATTTTCCATTAATAGTTTTCGTGAATTTAAATGGGAAAGAGGTTGATGCAGAAAAGTTCTTGATTTTTAGGAAATGATCGGCCGTTTGAGGAGAGTCATTATTATCCATTTGGGTTGACGATCCTGGGGATATCGAGTTATGCATTAAGCTCAGGGGCTGAGCATAAATACAAGTATAATGGCAAGGAGCAGCAGCGAAAGGAGTTCTGTGAACGTATATTTTACTTGAACAATGCATCATTGCGTTTAAACTTATCACGCCAGTAACGCCTGGGGCTTAATAAATTTATGTTATCTAAAGAAAAAAGATAAATATGAACGTCAAAAAAATATGGACATCCAATGACTTTGATTCATTGGATTGGCATGATAGTATAATTTATAGTGTCCATTTCCCATTGGAAACACAAACGTTTCTATTAGATATTGACTATTTATTTGATTGGGAGTTGAATCATGATTCAAATATGTACAGTTTTTATGTATCCCCTTGTACAATTAGTTTCAATGATACATTGTATTTAAAATTTAATATTGATTTTAGAGATAGTGTCAAGCTTTTTATCAGTGAAATACGGAGGCATAATGAGAGACTCTCTCCAAACGGATTGGTTACACTTTGGTCTTACGAAATAGAAACGGATAAAGGGTTGATCGAATTCGAGGCGTCCGATTTTACTATGACTGTTAAGCAACAACCAGCTTTAGGGTTGTCTCAAGTTTTGGGCCGCCCATAACTTTTGATAATGATATTAAGGCTGTTGCTTAACCGGACTTTAAAAGATCTCAGTAGCGGCATTCCGCCTACCCGGCATTTTAAATCTTCGTCTCAGGGAAAAGGGACTCAAGGAATTCGTTACGGGTTCCCTGACGTTGCAACGGCTTATCAACGTCTCGCATATTTTTGAGAGCTGTATCAAATTCCATTTAACATTGCCAATGAGCCAGTCCGCGAAACTTTCTGTATGTGGATCGGGTTAAAAGCTGGTTTATGGGCCTCATCTCACTCCTAATTCCCCCACCTCATCCAACCTTCCCCAATTTACTCACCGCTCAATGATCCGATCTCTATTGGCGCAACATCAACACTTGCCGGGCCTGTCAACACTTTTCCATCATAGTCATAACGCGCTCCATGACAAGGGCAATCCCAGGAGCGTTCAGCATTGTTCCATTTCACTTCACACTTCAGGTGAGTACATACTGGATTCACCGCATGCAATCGGCCTTCTTCGTCCTTGAATAATGCGATCTTTTCGCCTTCATAGCTCACTACTTTGGCTTCGCCGTTGGCAAGGGTTGCCAGTTCCGCGATTTTCTCGCCGGAAAATAATCTTCCGATCAATGCACCTGCGACATGCACATTATGGTTGATGAAGTTGGTGAAACCCGCAACCGGTTTTATCCGGTTTGGATCAAGCAGGCGGGAGACAGGAGTCTCTTCCTTATTGATCAATGAAGTTATGGTTGTTGCGGCCACGCCGCTATACACCATGCCATTGCCGCCGAATCCTGTGGCGACGTAAATATTTTTCGGATGGCCGGGTAAATGACCGACATAAGGAAGGCCGTCGGCGGGCTCAAAATATTGTGAAGACCATTTATATGCGATCTCTTTCACGGCAAAGATCTTTCTGATCTGCGCTTCCAGTTGCGTGAAACACATATTGGTGTTTTCTTCATCGCCGGTTTTATGATCCTTGCCACCAGCGATCAGGTAAGGCTGGCCATCTACTACTTGTGTGCGATAATAATGATAAGGATCTTCCATATCATAGATCAGGCCTTCAGGATAATTTTCATCCTGCAGGGTCACGGCCATTGCATAACTTCTGTAAAGGATGCAACGCAGATGAAGTAGATTTACGCCGGGTGGGATGTGAGTGGCGTAAACGAGGTCAGTGCACATAAATGCTCCGTTGGAAGTCTTTATTTCCAGTGAGTCTTCCTGTTCCAATTCCATTACGCGGCAATGTTGTTTGATATGTCCGCCGCGTCGTTCAAATTCTTTCGCAAGGCCATACACATATTTGACAGGATCGAATTTGGCCTGTCCTAATGCCTGTATGACGGTTGTAAAAGGGGAGGGTATTGGTAGTGATTGAGGGAACTTCAATTCCACACCGGCCTCCATGCAAGCGCTGGCGAGTTCTTTCAACTCTTTATCCTGTTCGGTGTCCTGCGCAAAAAGGAAAGCGCTGGCTTCTTCAAAGCCGCAGTCAATTTTATATTCGCTGATATTGTCCCGTATCAGTTGGATCGCTGCTCCGGTTGCCGCTGCGATCAGTTGACTGCTTTCTGCGTTGAAATTTTTCCGGATGGTTGTATAAGGTGTGTCAAGCAGGGTATTAAGGTGAGCGGTAGTGCCGCCGGTCGTCCCAAAGCAGAGTGTATTAGCCTCGATCAGTAAACATTTCTTTCCCTGCTTCTGTAACAGTAAAGCGGTTGAAACGCCGGTAATACCGCCGCCCGCGATAATGACGTCATACTGACCATTATCACCAACCACTGTAACGGGTTGATAAGGCGGAACACTGGATTGCCAAAGACTTACCTGGTAGCCATCTCTTGTGATCATAATTAAAAGTTTAGTAGCTGACAGATATACGTGCAAAGGCTGTGCCTGCTGTGATATAAAAGCGGGATCGATCGATCAGGACTGATCTTTATTTGTTGGCTGACTTCATGCAGGAAGAGATTGTTGCTGTTGCGTTACATATAACTATACAGCATCGCGTGGTAGCGATAAAAGAAGACTCTTCTTACCTGGTTATGCACAGCGTGCCGTTAGTTGCTGTTTTTACGTTTTTCGAGGGGAATAACAACATTGAATGTTGAACCATGGCCGAATTCGCTCTCAGCCCAGATACGTCCCCGGTGCGCGCTGACGATCTCCTTGGCAATAAATAACCCAAGACCGGCTCCTTTTGCACGATGTTGTTTACTTGATACCCGGTAGTAAGGGTCAAATATCTGAGACAATTCCGGGGCGGGAATTCCCACTCCATTATCTTTTACCGAGATCTGTACCTCATCCCCCAATATCAGTACACTAAGAGTGATGGTTGTATTGTCTGAAGAGTATTTAACGGCATTGGACAGCAGGTTCACGATCACCAGGCTTAACTTTTGCGCATCTACATATATTAACCCGTCTTCTTTTGGAAGCTGTACATTCATCGTTCTTGATCCCGGTTCTATCAGCGTAACACAATCGGTGATCAGCTTGGAAAGGCTGATGTGTTCAAATTTGAGATCCAGTTTTCCTGCATGAATGCGGCTGATATCCAGCAGGTCATTGATAATAGTTTCAAGACGGTCTACCTGTTTCTCCAGTTTGGGATATATCTTATCAATGGTGACCGTGTTGTCTTTAGCAAGTTGCAGGTATCCTTTGATAGTCGTGAGCGGCGTTTTCAATTCATGACTTGCAAAGCCAATGAATTCATCTTTCCGGCTGCTAAGGAGGTTGACTTCCTGGAGAAGTTTTGCATTTTCCAAAGCGATAGCGGCTTGCGATGCAATGGCAACAGCTAGGTTCTCATGCTCCGGGCTGAATTTATCCGGATCAGGATGTCCGAAAAACAATCCTCCAATCACCACTCCATCCTGTGATTTGACCGGAACAGCCAGGTAACTGACTACCGGCAGGTGACCTTCGGGCATGCCGTGATAAGGAGTATTATGGCCATACCGGGGATCTTTTCTGATGTCTGCAGAACGGATCACGCCCAGACCTGCAAACGTCGGATTAAAAACTGCCGTGTTGCGCGGCATCCCGAATTTATCGAACGCATCCCTTGGCGCGCCCGACAACGCATAGAGCATATACGATTGACCCTGTTCATCGATCTTATTATAGAAGAAAGCTCCGAACGCGGCGCCGCTGACTTTTGTACTGGCATCCGTTACGACCTGTAAAATGGCATCCACATCCAGTTTTGCATTGATACGCATCGCAAGATCATTAACGACCCTAAGTCGTTCTTCATTTAAGCGCTGAATGGAAATATCCCGCGCGATCTTTGACGCACCAATTATTTTTCCGTGTGGATCCCGGATGGGAGAGATGGTTAAAGAAAGTTGTAATTGCTTGCCGTGTTTTGTAAGGCGCATCGTCTGAAAATGTTCAACCCGTTCACCACGTTTGAGTTTTGCGATGATCGTATCTTCTTCATGCTGCCTGTCAGCAGGTATCAACCGGTGAATGTACTGTCCAATCATTTCCTCAGCCGTGTAGCCAAACATCCTCTCAGCAGCAGGGTTCCATGTGGTGATCCTGCTCGTAAGATCTTTGGAGATGATAGCATCTTCCGAATTTTCTATCAATGCTGCAAAAATGTGTTGTTGGTCCGCAGTTATGTTCATAGTTGGTTGTGCGCGGTTGAATGCACAAATTTATAAAATGAACAATTATTTGCGATCAATTGTGTTCAATTTTATAAACGGGATCCATCAAATCTTGCGTGCGAAATTGCAGGTATTCCCTTAGTAATGCTGTGAACAGTGATCCTCCTTCCGGCTTGATGGCCGGGTGCCACATTTAGATGGGGGCTATTGCCGATAACGGGTATAGATTATTGCGCGGATAATAGGAGGTTGTCTTTCGACATCGGCTATCGAATGAACTTTTGCGGAAGCTTAACTAAGCGACAATGGATAATATATCCTGTTATATCCGGGAAAACCCGGATAATTCGGCGAGAACTATACATTATCCGCTCCAACGAAAATATGTGTACATAATAAGGTGTCGGTAAAATGATTTCAATCAGCAATGATCAAACCTCTTCCATTTTACTGAGGTCCAATAACGCACCATTATTCAATAATTTACTTATTTCAAGGGGATGAATCGGGCCAGCTGAATAGAGAACTTTTTGGAAGGTACATTGGCTGAATCGGCCAGCTCATGCAGTTTCGCATTCATGATCCATATTTCCTTATTGCGCATGGTTGCTGTGGAAGGATAGCTGAACATGTCTTTCGACTGCGTTGCAGCGATCACGTTGGCGGTTTGCCAGTTATCGGCGCTGGTCAACCGGAATATTTTATTGGTGCCTTTAT
>JBEVKW010000124.1:0-34131 GCA_040509495.1 Chitinophagaceae bacterium
TTACATACCCGGCTTTTACACTTTTAAACAACCAAACGCATTCCTCCATTGCCGATTGATATTTTTACATTTGATTTTTACTTTTTAATTTTTAATTAATAAAAAATTATAAAACAGCACACACTTATGAGAAAGCAGATCGCAGCAGCTAACTGGAAAATGAATCTTACGTTTCAACAGGGAGAGAAATTGCTGGATGATATACTTGGTGCCAATATTGACCTGGCTGATCATCAGTTGGTGATCTTTGCAGTTCCTTCTCCATATCTGCTGATGACAAGGAGCGAGGTGGAAGAAGAGAAGAACTATTACACATCGGCTCAAAACTGTTACAACAAGAAATCTGGCGCATATACCGGTGAGGTTTCTGCAGAAATGCTGCATTCGATCGGCGTGCCTTATTGCGTGATCGGTCACAGCGAGCGCCGCGAGTACTTCAATGAATCAAATGCCGTTCTTGCCGAAAAGCTGAACCTTTGCCTTGAGCATTACATCACACCTATCTTTTGCTGCGGCGAGCCTCTTTCCATCCGCGAAGCAAATACACAGAACGGGTTTGTTGCGCAACAACTTAAAGAATCGCTCTTTCATCTTTCCGCAGAAAAGATCAAAGATATCGTGATCGCTTATGAGCCGATCTGGGCGATCGGGACGGGCAAAACCGCTTCAACGGAGCAGGCGCAGGAAATGCATGCATATCTCCGGTCTGTACTGGCGGATCAATACGGTCAGGCAATTGCTGATCAGATCTCGATCCTGTATGGCGGAAGTGTAAAGGCAAACAATGCCAAAGAACTGTTTGGATCTCCTGATGTTGACGGCGGTCTTGTAGGTGGCGCATCACTTGTTGCCGCTGATTTTATCGAGATCATCAAGGCACTGAAAGCCTGATAAACGAAGCTGTTTAGAATAAGTCGCTGTGGTGTTTTCTTACCTGCATCAATGTATAAGGAAGCACCGCAGCTTCACTTTTCTGCTGCAGCTCTTCATACAAAGCGGGCTTTTGCTGCACCTGCTGCAGGTAAACTGCCAATTGCAATACGTCACTGTATCTTATGAACATGTTCTCAAGTTTGGGATCAACTGTGAGTTCAGCAGGAATGATCATTGGCTTTGCATGCCTGACCGCATCAGACAGATTTCCCGACACGATTGTTCTTCCATAATACTCCGGCACATCATCTGCAATGACGGTTTTGATCACGGAAGGACTGAACACATAATGTGACTGATTCAACACACGGTCAAATTCAGGTTGGTCGATATGATCCTCCTCATAGTATTTCACCTGGGCAGACCTGCCATTCCATTCACTGGCTTTTCGGCGGATCTCATGCCCGTAATCGCCATAGAAGCTGCCTAAGAGCGTTATTTCTGCCTGCACAGCCAGTCTTTCCAACTGATTCAGCAGGTCGAAGGCGAGCCTGTAATCACGCCTCCTGCCATCAATGCTTCCGGGGATCGCCAGTTGTATGATTGATGAGGTTGAGGGCTGCAGCTGAGCGACCATCTCCGGCTCATAAATACCTCCCGGCACGGTATGGATGGTCCTGGTTGAACCAAGCCGCACTTTCAAGGCAGGCACAAGAGTAGGCGAGATCACGTTGAATTCATCAACCACTTTGCACAGCAGTTTCTTTCCCAAAGCCCTGATCAGTCGTTTTGGCTGCCAGATTCTTTTGGTGTCCGTCATATTGTTTACCATATGTACGGTCAGAATGATCCTGGTTTTTCGCAGAAGCATCGCCAGCAGGGCATACAGAATGAAATTGTCAGAAACCGTATTCAGATAAAGGAGATCAGTCCGTTGTCTTTTGCATTCTTTATACAACGTCACGATGAACTGCCTTTTGGACTCGTTGTTCTTTTTAACACGCCATTTATACCGGTCCTGGGGCAATTTATGATGAAGCTGAGTGAACGTGACAGGATAGCAGCAGATCTGGATCTGATTGCTGCCATTGTCAAATAGCCTGATCACCGGATATGCGGCTTCAAAATGTTCTGTTTCGAAAATGGTAACGTTCATGGGTTTCAGCAAAGACTGCTACGAATATAAGCCATCTCCCAGGCTTCAGGTGAATTTGATAGAATACCGGTTGCCTGGCGGAAATCGTGTTTATATGTTAAGTTTGTGACAACCCCGGTAAAATGCCGGCAACTCTTTTGGCAACGATTAAACGAAATTTCTTTTTCAACTTTCTATTGTCCTGTGCGCAGGTGCTTTTTCCGTTGTTTTCCATTCCCTATATATCTCGGATATTGGATCCGGAAGGAGTGGGGCGGGTAGGGTTCATTGATTCTTTTACCTATTATTTTATCGTTCTTGCCGAGCTCGGCATCACCGTCTATGGAATCCGTGAGGTCGCCAGCAGAAGAAATGACGCCGTTCAATTACAAAAACTGGTAGCTGAACTGTTATTGCTTCATATGATCTCCTCAGGTGTGGCATTGCTGTTTTATGTTGCCGGTGTTGCCATCCTATGGGAGAAGATTGGCGACAGTCGCCTGGTTCTGTTTTCTGTACTGTTCTTTGTTGTCAATTTCTTTTCGTGCGATTGGTATTTTATAGGTCGGGAGAAATTTGGCTTTATTGCGATCCGGACCATTATCGTTCGCCTGCTTGCACTGCTGTCTATCTTTTTGCTGATCGATCAGCCGGCTGATTTTTACCTGTATTATGGCATCATTGCGGCGTCGGGTATAGCAAGTATTCTCTGGAATATTGCGATATTACTGGAAGAAATGCCTGTATCCTTGCGTTCGGCGAACTGGAGGCAACATCTTCCAAAAGTAATGATCACCTACCTGATCGCCATACTTTACAGTATTCCCATCTGGCTGGATAATGTGTTGCTGGGGCTGGTAAGCACCGCCACGGCGGTTGGCTACTACGCGTTTGCTGTGAAGTTGATCCGGACCGGAACGACCGTATTAACGGATTCCTTTCTCGTTTTCTTTCCCCGTATCGTTTCCCTTGCCGGGGAGAATGATGAAAAACAATTGCAGGAGAAACTGTTGATGAATATACAGTTCATCCTGTTGTTTGCGGTGCCTATGGGCGCAGGACTATTTCTTCTTGCTGATGATTTCACCAGTGTATTTTATGGAAGTGGATTTGCAATGCTGCAAAATGATCTGAAGATACTGGCTTTGTTTCCGCTGCTGAAAGGGATCAGTCTTTTTCTAAGCAACCCTGTATTGATCGCTCACAGGTTTGAAAGAATTTTCCTCAATAACCTGCTCATCGGTTCCGTATTCTTTCTTATCACTGCGCTCTTACTGGGGCATTGGAAAGAAGATGCCGGCGTCAGCACGACGCTGGTACTGACCGAAGTATTACTGATCATACTAAACTATTTGAGCGTGCGCCGCCTGTTGCCAATGATCAGGATCTTTGATTGGAAAAGTTTTTTTCATGCTGTGGCAGGGGCGATGCTGTTTATTCCCCTGACATATCTGACCGGTAAATTGATCGCTGATCCTTTGCCGCGATTGATGGTTTCAGTGGTGATTTGTGTGCTGTTCTATTTTGGATTTATTACATTTATTGTTAGAAATGAATTTGCACTGAAATTGAAGAGCACCTTGTTTCGCAGTATAAGCAGATCTGTGTAGTTATTAACCTTGGGGATCCTGAAGAAAAAATATTTTATATCACAATTCACTCATGAAGTGTACCGGCACGGTGGTGTTGGTTATACTGATGCAGAGAAGATCCTGGCTTTAATGGGTTATCAACCATTGGCATTACCGGGCATAGACCAGTTTTCGCTTTGGAATAAGGTGAGGAGATTGATCAGGGTCTTGTACTGGTTCATATTCCTGCCCCGTAGATCAACCATCATTTTTTTAAGTCCTGTCTACCCCCGGATGTTATGCATATTGATAAGGCTGCTTTCGCGTAGAAAGAATATTCGCCTTATCTGTTTTATCGCAGATATTGACGGCGTCAGGGATGGAGATCTGGACGTGCAAAAGGAGGAAGCTGCTTTTTACAGGCTGTGCGATCAATTCATTGTTCATAACGCATCAATGGACGAATGGCTGAAACGAACAATGGGTAACATAATGACCGCGGAGATCGATTTCTTTGATTTCCTGGCGGAACCCAACTTCACATCCAGGGAACATTCCTTCAATGTCGTCTTTGCAGGCAACCTTTCCAAGAGTCCGTTCCTGGAACAGGTAGAGGACCTTGTACCGCAATCACCGAAGGTGAAGTTCCATTTGTTTGGCGAAGCGACCGTCAGGATGAAAGAGCAACAAAATATGCTATGGCACGGCTCGTTTGAACCTGCATTATTACCAGGCAAGTTGAATGCTTCATTTGGGCTCGTGTGGGATGGGGATAGTATAAACAGTCTCCGGGGGCTGGCGGGAGAATATCTTATATATAACAGTCCGCATAAACTATCGCTATACATTTTGAGTGGTATTCCCCTGATCGTGCCTGCGGCCTCTGCTTCGGCAGGGCTGGTGCGGAAATATGGTATCGGGTTGATCGTAACGGATCTGTTGTCGTTGCAAAGCGAGATTGAAAAAGTCAGTATTGAAGAGTATGAGCAGATGCGGAATAACCTGGTTCCTCTGGCAAAAAAGATCAGCAGCGGACAAAGATTGAAGACCGCGCTGGAAGAGTTGGATAGAAACGTATCTTAAAAAGAAACGGTGCAGATCCTGCACCGTTCCGTATTCCGTTAGAATTTCAGTTTTTTCATGTATTCAGCATTTTCCTTTGTTGCTTCCAGAGGAGTGGTGCCGGTATATTTTTCCTGTTCTACGATGTAGTATTCCATGCCAGTCGCCTTTGCTGTTTTCAGGATCTTGGCAAAGTCGATACTTCCTTTACCGAGTGTGCAGCTGTCGGCAGCTTCCGTTGCATTTTTGGTGCGGTCTTTCACATGGCAGGAGCGGAAGCGGTTTTTGTAATTCTTCATCCATTGCTCAGCATCCTGGCCAGCGGTAACTACCCAGTAGATATCCATTTCGAAATCGACCAGGCCCGGGTCTGTACCTTTCATCAGCACATCCTGTGGAAACTGGCCCTCCAGTTGTTTGAATGTGTAGTCATGATTATGATAGGCGAAACGGATGCCTGCTTTTTTACAGATCTCACCTTTCACGTTGAAATCATCAGCGATCTTTTTGTAATCGTCAAGTGTTTTTTGAGGGCCTTTCCATGGGCAGATCAGGTATTTCATACCGATCTCTGCGGCCTGTGCTGCTTTCTGCTCAAAGTCTTTATCGATATTACAATGGCTGGCGATAAATTCCGTACCGAGATCGTCCATAAACTTTTTGAAATCGGTATGTGTCATATTCCAGAACAGACCTTGCGGTCCTTCATAGCCTTCGATCTGTTTATAGCCAAATGAAGCAACTTGTTGCAATACACCTTTTGGATCTTTAGGAAGATCGTCACGAAGTGTATACAATTGCAGGCCGAATTTACTCAGCACTGCGGCGGCGTCCTTTTCTTCTTTCGAAGCGAACTTACACGCTGCGGGAGCAATGGCCAATCCGAGTGCGACATTACCTCCCAGTTTCAGAAAATCTCTGCGATTATAACTCATTGGTACTATTTTTTAAGATTAACCCGTTGCGGCCCATGCCTTGTCTCCTTTTTTATAAGGGAATGCCCCATCATATTTGCCCGGAACTGGCATATAGCGGAGGGCTTCGGTGGCGCCAATTTTAGAAGTGAAGAAGCCGGTAATGGTCAGTTGTTTGAACATCGTGAAATAATGTGGCTCCATTCTTTCTTTTTTGAAGTCCTTATTTCCTTTTTCCTTTTCTTCTTTTTCTTTCTTCTTTTGCTCGCCATCGAAATCATTCTTTTTCTTCTGATATTCTTTGGCTTCTTTGTCCAGGCTGATCAGCAATGATTGTTTTTGTTCCGGTGAGGCTTCCATAAATCCGGTCTTGTGCATTTTCTCACAAGCTTCATCCAGTTTTTTTATGCCTTCGTGGAAAGTCTTCTGATCGTTTGCGTCATAACAATCATTCACCATAGTTTTCATGAATTCACCGACCTGTGCTTCTTTTGCAC
This sequence comes from Chitinophagaceae bacterium, assembly GCA_040509495.1. Taxonomy (GTDB): domain Bacteria; phylum Bacteroidota; class Bacteroidia; order Chitinophagales; family Chitinophagaceae; genus Terrimonas_A. The sequence continues at coordinate 6,053 of JBEVKW010000124.1, forward strand.
CGGGTGTATTCGTTTTGGGTAAAATGGTTTCGCCTACTTCATCAAGGAACGAAATATCTTCAGCGGAGAAGTTTACGCCGCCAAGTTTGGGGTCATTTTTACAGCCTGACAGGAACATTTGTCCGCCGATCAGTACACCGCCGGTCGCAAGCGTTACAAGTTTTAGCAATTCTCTACGATCCATACAGTAATTTTCTTTGAGGTTAAATAATATTTATCTGTTGATCAGAGATTTCCTTTTTTCAGTTCACTTACTGCAAAGTTGGCTGCTCTGGCGGTCAGTGCCATATAAGTGAGTGAAGGGTTTACGCAGGATGCGGATGTCATGCATGCGCCGTCGGTAACGAATACGTTCTTCGCATCCCAAACCTGGTTATTACCATTCAATACGGATGTTTTCGGATCACGCCCCATGCGCGCTGTTCCCATTTCGTGAATACCCATACCTACCTGGTAGCCGGAGTCAAATGTATATACATTCTTTACGCCAGCGGCTTCGAGCATTTCTTTGGCGTCTTCCATCATGTCTTTCCGCATTTTCCATTCGTTCTCTTTGATCTCCACATCCATATTCAAAACAGGTAGTCCCCATTTATCTTTGGTGTTTTTGTCGAGAGAGATCTTATTGTCATGGTAAGGAAGCATTTCGCCAAAGCCGGTAATTCCCATGCTCCATTTGCCTGGTTCAGATAAGGCGTCTTTAAAATCGCCGCCGATAGAAAGCTCGGCCACTTCATTTCCCCATCCTGAACGGCTTCCTGCGCCCTGGTAGCCGAAGCCCCGTACATAATCACGCTTATCGTCGTACACGTTTCGGAAACGGGGGATATAGATACCGGTAGGTCTGTAGCCGTAAAAATATTTATCGTCGTAGCCTTCCATGGTACCACCAGCGCCACAACGGAAATGGTGATCCATTACATTGTGTCCGAGTTCGCCGCTGCTGCTGCCAAGGCCGTCACTCCACACATCGGTTGCAGAGTTCATCAGTACCCAGGTTGAGTTGAATGCAGAGGCATTCAGGAATACGATCTTCGATTTGTATTCGTATGTTTTGTTCGTTTCAGCATCCAGCACTTCCACACCAGTCGCTTTTTTAGTGTCTTTATCATACAGCACTTTTGTAACGATAGAGAATGGGCGAAGGGTAAGATTGCCTGTGGCCATGGCTGCCGGCAATGTGGCTGACTGTGTACTGAAATAGGCGCCGTAAGGGCAGCCCCTCCAGCAACGGTTGCGGTACTGGCAATTGGTACGCTTTTGTTCCGGGCGTGCTTCTGTGATGTTTGCAGAGCGGCCAATGAACATATGGCGCGATCCTTTGTAGTGTTGCTTTAAACGTGCCGCCACATCTTTCTCCAGGATATTCATTTCCATCGCAGGAAGGAATTCGCCATCCGGTAAAACATCGACTCCTTCGCGGCTGCCCTGCACGCCTGCAAACTTTTCTGCATAGCTGTACCAGGGAGCAATATCATTGTAACGGATCGGCCAGTCGACACCGAAACCATCCTTTGCGTTGGCTTCAAAATCCCATTTATTGAAACGGTAGCTTTGGCGTCCCCAGGTAAGCGAACGTCCCCCCACATGATACCCACGGAACCAGGCAAATGGTTTGGTTTCCGTATAAGGACAGTCCTTATCGTTCGCCCAGTAGTCCAGCACAATCTCGTTCAACGGATAATCCCTCTGTAATACAGGATAATCCTTCAGCATCTGCTGTGTTGGTCTCAGTCCGCGGTGCGGAAATTCCCACGCTGCTTTATTCGCGTTCACATAGTCCTTCACGTGTTCAATATTGCGGCCGCGTTCGAGCAATAAAACTTTCAGACCTTTTTCTGTCAGTTCTTTGGCTGCCCAGCCTCCGCTGATACCGGAGCCCACGACGATCGCGTCATAAGTGTTATCTGCCATAGAGTAATTTTGTTTGTATCATTAAAATGTGGAATCAATGTCAGGGTCGGTAAGTTCAATAGTTTAAAGGTTTAATAGTTTAATAGTTCAAAGTCTGAGCACCATCAATAGGGGTGATAATTTTTTAGCTATTAAACATTGGAACTTTTAAACTTCTCTCGCTCACACATCACAAATACTAATCGCCTTCTTCAGCGCCGCCACCTTCTCTTTATCGGTTTTGCCGGTCGGAATGTATTCCTGGGCAACGTATCCTTTATAGCCGGTTTCCACGATTGCTCTCATGATAGCAGGATAAAAAAGTTCCTGTGAATCGTCAATTTCATGACGGCCGGGAACGCCGGCTGTGTGGTAATGGCCAAAGTACTGGTGATTGTCCTTTATGGTGCGGATCACATCACCTTCATTGATCTGCATGTGATAGATATCGTACAGCAGTTTGAAATTGGGGGAGCCCAGCTGCTTGCAAAGCTCAACGCCCCACGCGCTTTTATCTGCCATATAATCCTTGTGATCGACTTTGCTGTTGAACAATTCCATCTGGATGATCACACCGTGTTTTTCCGCAAGCGGCATGATCTGTTTCAAGCCAGTTACGCAATTCTTCAAACCGGTTGCATCATCCATTCCTTTGCGGTTTCCGCTGAAGCAGATCAGGTTTTTATAACCAGCCTGCGCTACCAATGGAATGGCTTCAGTGAATTCAGCAATCAGTTGGGGATGAAGGTCCGGGCGGTTCCAGCCATCAGTCAGGCTGATCTTTCCGGCGGTGTAACACATCGAACAGGTGATGCCATGTTTCTGAAGTACCGGCCAGTCCTTTGGCGCGATCAGATCGATCGCATTCAAACCGAGTTTCTTTACAAGAACGCAAAGCTCTTCCAGTGGAAGATAGCTATAGGTCCATTGACAGACCGAATGATTGATCTTACCTTTCAGTTTGGTGTTTTCTTCCATATCTGGAGAAGCTAATGCATTAATTGAAGGAAATGCTGTAGCGGCGAGTGAAGCAGCGGCCACTTGTTTCAGCATCTTTCTACGGGATGAACTGTTTTCCATAATTACCGGATGACAGAATTGATTAAACTGTTGCTTTGATTTCTTTTTCTTGTTTGAAAAGAACGGCGAATACAAGAAATACGACTGCGGCAATGGCGGAAGGTATCAGCCAGATCATTTTATAATCATGCGATCCGTCAGCCAGTGTGTATTTATCAGTGATCATGCCAGCCACTTCAAAACCGATCAGCATACCCACACCATAAGTGGCAAGCGTGATCAAGCCCTGGGCAGCACTTTTATATTTATCCCCGGCCTTTGAATCAGTATAGATATAACCCGATACAAAGAAGAAATCATAACAGATACCGTGCAATGCAATACCGATGATCAGCATGAAGCTAAGTTCGCCTGCATTTCCATAAGCAAACAATGCATAACGGACTGCCCATGCAAGCATTCCTACAAGGATCGTTTTCTTGAAACCATACTTTTTAAAGAACAATGGCAGCAACAGGAGGAAGATGACTTCCGACGCTTGCCCTATGGTCATTTTCCCTGTAGGGTTGCTCATACCGGAATTGCTGAGAAATGAATTGGCGTTTTGATAATAGAATGCGAGCGGAATGCAGATCAGGATGGAAGAGATGAAAAAGATCGCGAAGTTTTTATCCTTTAGCAATTTCAATGCATCCAGGCCGATGATCTTGCCGATAGAAACTTTTTCGCCTTTTCCTTTGGGTGGTGTTTTGGGTAACGTAAAGCTGAACAGCCCCAGCGCGAGGGATGCGATGGAAGACATCAGGAATGTATTTCTCAAAAGACCTTCGGAGCGGCTTTGTTCAGAATCCCAATGGAACACAAAGCTGATGATCAGGCCGGCAACGATCCAGCCGATGGTGCCAAATACCCGGATGAGCGAGAACTCTTTTTCAGGATCTTTCATCTGGTTAAATGATACAGAATTAACCAGCGCGATGGTTGGCATATACAGTATCATATAAGATAATACATAGGGATAGAAAACTTCGATAGAAGCGGCGTTATACATCTGGTACATCAGTACCGCGCCAGCAAGATGCAATACTCCCAGGATCTTTTCAGCATTCACAAAACGGTCAGCGATCAGCCCAATGATGAATGGCGCGATGATCGCTCCCCATGACTGGGTGGAAAACACACTGGCGCTCTGGCCACCGGAAGCTTGAAGATTGTCGTTAAGGAAAGTGCCAAGAGTAACAAACCATCCTCCCCAAATAAAGAATTCCAGAAACATCATCAGGGATAGCTGAACACGAGTGGTTGATTTCATATAGAGCCTTTCGTTTTTATCAATTTAATATGCCTACAAAAGCTAAATGTACTATTTTTAAACACACTTTACATTTGCGTGACGAGAAATTTAATGTGGGGAGTACAGGGTGATAATTGTGGAAGTGACACTTAATCTTCGTTGACCGTTGTCCGTTGACCGGTAATCGTAATATTCGGTTAACGGTCAACGGACAACGGTCAACGATCCTGCTTTCTAACTAAAAACTAATGACTCAAAATATGCTGAATCGAAAATTAAGAATGGGAATGATCGGCGGTGGGCCGGGAGCTTTTATCGGCGCGGTGCATCGTATTGCAGCTTTTATGGATGGACAGATTGAACTGGTCTGCGGCGCTTTCAGCAGTGATCCCGAGAAATCGAAACTGGCCGGAGAGCAGCTGAACCTGCCATTAAGGAGGGTTTATGGATCCTATAAAGAAATGATCCGTGCGGAAAAAGCGTTGCCGCCAGACCAGCAGATGGAGTTTGTAAGTATTGTAACACCCAATCACGTTCATTTTGAACCGGCAAAACTGGCGTTGGAAAATGGGTTTCATGTGATGCTCGATAAACCGATGACATTCGATCTTGCCGAAGCACAACAACTAAAGGAAATCGCAGAAAAAAGCGGCCTGCATTTCTGCCTGACACATACTTACACCGGGTTTCCAATGGTAAAGGAAGCGCGCCAGCAGGTATTGAGTGGTAAATTCGGCAAGATCCGTAAAGTGTACGTTGAATACCCGCAGGGTTGGCTGAGTTCCTTTATCGAGGCAGATAATAACAAGCAGGCTTCCTGGAGAACAGATCCAAAGCAAAGCGGTATTGCAGGAGCTATGGGCGATATCGGCACTCACGCGTTCAACCTTGCTGAATATGTAACCGGTTTGCAGGTAACTAAACTATGTGCAGACATCAATATCGTTGTTGATGGCCGCAAACTCGATGATGATGGAGCCGTGTTGCTCAAATTCGATAACGGAGCAAGCGGTGTCTTGATGGCAACGCAGATCGCTATTGGAGAAGAGAACAATGTTAAGATCCGCGTGTACGGTGAAAAAGGCAGCCTTGAATGGAAACAGGATGATTGTAACAGTCTGCTGGTGAAATGGCCCGACAAACCAACAGAAATCTTCAGAGCCGGAGCCGGTTACACATCCAGCTTCTCCAGGCACAATACGCGGATCCCGCCTGGCCATCCCGAAGGATATCTTGAAGCATTCGCCAATCACTACCGTAATTTCGCCCTCACGATAAAAACAAGTCTGGCCGGTGGTAAACCAACACCCGAAATGCTCGACTTCCCCGGTACAGAAGATGGCGTACGCGGAATGAACTTCGTGGAGAAAGTTATCGCCAGCGGAAAAAGCGATACGAAGTGGATAGAATTTGATAAGTAAAAAGTAAAAAAAATTAAATATTCACCTCCCTGTAAACAAAAGAACAGGCGATCTATCAGCTGCATTTTTTAATTTTTACTTTTGAATTTTTAATTAAAAACACATGACAACAATACAAGGTCCTGGTATTTTTCTCGCGCAGTTCCTCGGTGATAAAGCACCTTTCAATGATCTGCGATCGATCTGTAACTGGGCAAACAGTCTGGGCTTTAAAGGCGCACAGATCCCCACCTGGGATCCACGGTGTATCGACCTGCAAAAGGCTGCGGAAAGTAAGACCTATGCAGAGGAAATTAAAGGAATTGTGAAGGAATGCGGAATGGAAGTGACAGAGCTTTCCACGCATTTGCAGGGGCAACTGGTAGCAGTTCATCCAGCTTATGACGATCTGTTTGATGCATTTGCACCTGATGCAGTGAAGAAGAACCCCAAGGCGAGACAGGAATGGGCGGTGCAGCAATTGAAATATGGAGCAAAAGCTTCTCAGAATATGGGGTTGACGGCTCATCCTACCTTCAGTGGTGCGTTATTATGGCATACATTTCATCCATGGCCACAACGTCCTGCCGGTCTGGTGGAAGAGGGATTTAAAGAACTTGGCCGCCGGTGGTTGCCGATCCTTCACTACTTTGATGAATGCGGCGTTGACGTTTGTTACGAGATACATCCGGGTGAAGACCTGTTTGACGGGGTGACCTATGAAATGTTTTTGGAGGAAGTGAATAATCATCCACGTGCTTGCCTTTTGTATGATCCGTCCCATTTTGTACTGCAGCAACTGGATTATGTTCAGTATATCGACTTCTATCATGAGCGGATCAAGGCTTTCCATGTAAAAGACGCGGAATTCCATTCTACCGGTAAACAGGGCACATTTGGCGGCTATCAAAGCTGGCTGAAAAGAGCCGGCCGTTACCGTTCTCCCGGAGATGGACAGGTTGATTTCAAACGGGTGTTCAGCAAACTCACAGAATACGATTATAAAGGCTGGGCCGTCATGGAATGGGAGTGCTGCATCAAGCACCCTGAAGACGGCGCTAAAGAAGGTGCAAAATTCATCCAGGATCATATCATTCGGGTGACGGAAAAAGCATTCGACGACTTTGCCGGCGTGAAAACAGATGATGTATTTAACAGGAAAATACTTGGATTGAGTTAATTTTAGCGCCGTATCCACATAATGACGAATAAAATACAACAAAAAATGAGAAAATTTATCTTGGCCGCCACTGTATTAGTAACGCTGGCAGCTTGTGGCGGGGGAGATGGGAAGAACACAGCATCAGGCTCTGGTACAGACACGAAGCCTGCTGAAAGCACAACGGAAACACCTGCCGGAGGTGATGATCTGTCCGCGAATCCCGATTATAAAAAAGGACTGGAACTGATCGCTCAAAGCGATTGCTTTACCTGTCATAAAGTAGATGAGGCTTATACCGGCCCCACCTATCGCCAGGTAGCCGATAAATATGCTGCACAGGCGCCCGGGGTGATTCCTGAGCTGGCAAAGAAGATCATCGATGGCGGCACCGGTGTTTGGGGCTCAGCTCCGATGATCCCGCACCCTTCTATCTCGCAGGAAGACGCGGAGGCAATGGTTAAATACATTCTTTTACTCAAAAAATAATCGTTCATGATCAAAGCAACCCTCATAGCTTCGTCCCTTGCCTTATTGGTAGCTTGCAATAATAACGCAGAAACAAAAGGAGAATTGACAAATAAAGACACTACACAAACAGCCGCCGGCTCATTCAATACTCTCACGGAAGAGGAGAAAAAGGATGGCTGGGAATTATTGTTTGACGGTACTACCGTAAAAGGCTGGCATAAGTATGGCTTTCCCGGAACGATCGGTTCTGCCTGGAAAGTTGATGATAATTCACTTCACCTCGATGCCTCCGTTAAAAAAGGCTGGAAGATCGAAGGCGGCGGTGATGTGGTAACAGACCAGGAATTCACCAACTTCCACTTGCAGCTCGACTGGAAAATTGATACAGGCGGCAACAGCGGTATCATCTTCTATGTAAATGAGGACACTACAAAGTATGAAGATACCTACAACACAGGCCCTGAAATGCAGGTACTCGATAATGAGAAACATGCAGATGCAAAGATCCCCAAACACCGAGCTGGTGACCTGTATGACCTGATCTCTTCCTCTTCTGAACCTGTTAAGCCGGCGCTGGAATGGAACCATGCTGAGATCAAAAGTATCAACGGCAAACTGGATCTCTACCTGAACGGCGTGAATGTTGTTTCCACGACAATGTGGGATGATAACTGGAAGAAACTTCTCGAAGGAAGCAAGTTCAAAACCATGCCTGGTTTTGGTACGTTTAAAACCGGCAGAATTGCGCTGCAGGACCACGGCAATAATGTTTGGTACAGAAATATCAAGATCAAAAAATACTGAGGTAATCGGATATGATTGGAAAAGGTGTTGAGGTAAGTCTCAACACCTTTTTTATGGCTACTATCAGGTAACCCGATTGACCAGCTTGAAATAACTTTGATGTCAGTGAGAAATATGTGTATTGGCGATTCTGCGTGTTTTTTCTTCGTCAGCACGCATTTGTTCAATATAGGGTTTTAAGATATGATCTGGTAGTGGACATCTTCGTAGTGACTCTTTCGCACGCTCATTCTTTTCTTCGAAATAAATATCGTCAGAGATTTTGCGCGCAAAACTGCCCTCAGGGTCATGAGCTATTATTATGGTGATATTTCCCTGCCGTATAATTTTCGGGACGTTTTTCTTTTTCATAAATAAAAGTTTATTGGTTAATATTTTTCTTTTTTATCAAAAAAGCGTCGAACGACTTTCCTTTTTCAAATAGGTACCAATGATTTTTTATCCTGCCTTCAATGGAAATGAAATCTCTGTGCTGGTCGAAAATTCTGGCGATCCATATCTGGAATAATCTTGTCCGCGCAGGTGTACTCCCTTCCAAGAAAACTAATGCTTCGCGTCTTTCGTTTAGAAACTCCATTATTGACTCTGTCACGGACAATAGAATTTTGTTTGTGTCTTTATTATCCGTGACCGATGATGTATCTATTTTATTTCCACTTAATGCTTTTCCAAGTTCCAGATTAAATATTAACGGAATTCGCTGCACCAAATTAAATTGGATCAGTTTTCTGATCAGCCCCTTAGGCCCATAACTGAAAAACTGATACAATGTCAGATCTTCGATCTTCACATATTCGTATACCTCTTTCTTCATCACGTAAAAAGACCCTAAATCCGCCACTAAACCTTCAGAAAAAAACGACTAATTGTTGTTTTTTCCTGCACTAAATAAAAAAAGAGAATACCGTCTGGTATTCTCTTAAACTATTTTCTCTTAATTGAAATATTGCTTAGTCGATCTTTGTGATCTTCAACACGTTTGTCGGCAGGTGCAGATGCACTGGCGTACTACCCGTATTTACGATCGTATCTCCGGCTTTCACAAAGCCTCTTTCTTTCAGGATCTCGATCTGGTCAAAGATGATATCATCCAGGCTTTCTTCTTCGTCGTAGTAAAATGCTCTCACGCCCCAGCTAAGGCTAAGTTGGTTTACCAGCGACCTTTTCTTAGTGAAGATGTATAATGGAGACTTTGGTCTGTAGCTGCTCAGCATAAAGCCGGTGTAGCCGGTTTCCGTCATTCCCACCAGCGCATTTGCCGCAATATCACTTGCGATCTTACAGGCATTATAACAGATCGCGTCGCTCAGGAATGAAGGCGAATGTGCCAGTGCTTTCAGATCTTCTTCACGGTCATAACGGTATTCAGTATGCTCCACTTCCACAATGATCTTACGCATTGTCTGAACCACGAGAGCGGGGTGATTACCGGTTGCGGTCTCACCACTCAGCATAACGGCATCAGCCCCTTCGAGTACGGCATTGGCCACATCGGTGATCTCGCTGCGGTTAGGTTTTACGCGATCGATCATACTTTCCATCATCTGCGTAGCAACGATCACCGGCTTTCCGCGGTGGATACATTTACGGATGATATCACGTTGCGCCATTGGTACTTTTTCAACCGGCAACTCAACACCAAGATCACCACGTGCCACCATCACAGCGTCTGATTCAACAATGATATTGCGAAGATCAACCAGTGCAGACGGCATTTCGATCTTTGCCATCACTTTGATTGAACTGTTGGCTTCTTTAACACGTCTTTTCAGGTCAACGATATCTTCTGCTTTTCTGACAAAGGACAGTGCAACCCAGTCAAGCTCATGTTTAACGATGAAGTCAAAGTCTTCAACGTCTTTTGGAGTCATCGCAGGGAGGGAGATAGCCGTATCAGGAAGGTTCACACCTTTCTTTGGCAGCAGATTACCACCGTATGTAACCTGTACTTTTACGTCTCCTGCAGCGGTGATATCAACCACCACTACTTCCAGTTTGCCATCATCGATCATGATCTTTTCACCAACTTTCACATCGTTGTGAAGGTTAGGGTAGGAGATATAGATCTTTTCTTTTGTACCAACTACCTTTTCTTTAGAGGTGAATGTGAGGATATCACCCGGTTCAATTTTGAGTGATCCATTTTCGATCTCACCTACACGGAGCTTGGGCCCCTGCAGGTCACCAAGGATGGAAATATTATAAGGCTCGGTTTTGTTGATCTTACGGATATGGGAAATGATCTCTGCTTTATTCTCATGTGTTCCATGAGAGAAGTTCAGGCGGAATACGTTCACGCCTGCCTTAACCAGTTCCAGCAATTTGTCGTAAGTGTCGCATGCCGGACCAACAGTTGCGACGATCTTTGTGCGGTGAAAGGTGTGTGCCAGACCCGCATCCTTATCCATTTGTTTGTGAAAATACTTTTCTGCTTTTTTAGACATTGTATTGCTTCTTTGTGCTTAATTAAAGAGTAGTGAAAGGCATTGACTCAGGAAGCCAGGATCTTCTGGATCTTGATCCATTCGGTTCCGATCTTATGTTTTTCCTTAACCGCTTTTTCCAGCGGTGTGTAATGGATCTTGTTATTGATCACACCAACCATCACGTTTCTTCTGCCGAGTAAAAGGCTTTCCACTGCATAATAGCCCATGTGGCTGGCCACTACACGATCTTCACAGGTAGGAGCTCCTCCGCGCTGGATATGGCCCAGTACCGTTACTCTTACGTCTGCATTTGGCATCCGCTGACGGATCACTTTCGCAACTTCATTACCACCGCCAAATTCTTCCCCTTCGGCCACTACGATGAGATTAACCAGCTTCTTTCTTTTTTCTTTTTCGGTAAGTCCATGAATGATCGCTTCGATATCAGTCTTTGTTTCAGGGATCAGAATATTCTCCGCACCTGTCGCAATACCGCTGTGCAAAGCAATGTAGCCGGCATCGCGGCCCATTACTTCCACGATGAACACCCGGTCGTGTGCATCCATTGTATCGCGGATCTTATCAATTGCCTGAACTGCTGTGTTCACTGCAGTATCAAAGCCAATAGTGACATCTGTTCCGGCCATGTCTTTATCAATGGTGCCCGGTAGACCAACGCAGGGAATATCAAATTCTGCACTGAACTTCTGCGCACCGCGGAAACTGCCATCTCCACCGATGATCACTAACCCGTCAATGCCTCTTTTCTGCAGATTCGCATAGGCTTTTTTGCGCCCTTCGTGTTCGAAGAACTCTTTTGAACGCGCTGTTTTTAAAATTGTACCACCTCGTTGTATAATATTCGCCACTGAGCGTGACTCCATTTTGATAATATCATCTTCCACCATACCCTGGTATCCGCGCATGATGCCGAAAACTTCTAACCCGTGAAAAAGGCCGGTACGTACTACCGCCCTGATTGCTGCATTCATTCCTGGTGAATCTCCCCCCGATGTCAAAACCCCAATCTTGGTAACTTTGTGTGCCATTGAGTCTTAAATAACGTTTATTTATGTAATGCCTGGTTTCTCCGTTTTATGAAAACGTTTTCCCAGCGCCTCAAAAATAAGGTTTTGTTCCCATTGTGTGTTGCTTCTACACATAATAGGTGGTACGAATAACTGTTAGTTAATATTGGGAGACCAGTAAGACGTGAGAGAACAGACCGCAGACGGGCATGTATACTTGCTTCCTGTTTACACCTCAGCAGAATGGTTCGTTCTGCACTAACACTTCCGCTCTTCCGGATATGGGTAATCACCTCTGTCGCCTACGCTCTCTCTCTTGCTGTCCGCGGTCATTTTTCAACTATCTTTAAACGGTTAAAGAATCAGTATGAAAAGTTTTTTTTTAATGCTACTCACAGCAAGCCCGTTGATTCCTATGGCACAAATAAACTATCCTCAAACAAAGAAGATCTCCGTTACCGATAATTATCATGGCACCAGCGTGGAAGACCCATACCGCTGGCTTGAAGACGATAATGCCGATGCTACAAAAGAATGGGTAAAAGAAGAAAATAAAGTCACGTTCAATTATCTCAGCACGATACCGATCCGCGATAAGGTTAGAAGCCGGTTAGAAAAATTGTGGGACTATCCCAGGTATTCCTCTCCCTTTAAAAAAGCAGGATATTTCTATTTCTTTAAAAATGATGGATTGCAGAATCAGCCTGTTCTCTATCGGCAAAAGGGGATCAGGGATGAGCCTGAAGAATTTTTGAATCCGAATACACTTAATAAGGAAGGGATCGCCGCATTGGGTTCGTTCAGTTTCAGCAAATCAGGAAAATACTTCGCTTACTCGATATCCGTTGCGGGTAGTGACTGGCAGGTGGTGTATATCCTCGAGACAGAAACCAGGAAAATGTTAAAAGAGACTATTCAGTGGGTGAAATTCAGTTCATTCAGCTGGAATGGCGAAGATGGTTTTTATTACAGTGGGTACGACAAGCCAAACGAAGAAACCAAACTCAGCAAGCAGAATCAGTTTCATAAAGTTTTTTATCATAAACTCGGTACTGAGCAATCGCAGGACAAACTGGTCTTCGAAGATAAAAAGCATCCCTTGCGATACCATAGTGCTGCACTTACAGAGGATCTGCGATTTCTTATGATATATGCAGCCGAAGGAACAAGTGGTACAGAGATCTGGTTTAAAGATCTGAAAGACCCCGCTCAGAAGACCTTCAAAATGCTGATCGAAGGCTTCAAGACAGACGCAGACGTGGTCGACAACAACGGCGATCAATTGATCGTCAGAACAAATGACGATGCCCCAAACTTCAGGCTTGTATCAATCGATCCGAAAAAACCGGGAAAACAAAACTGGAAAACACTTGTTCCCGAAAAAACCGAAGCGTTGCAGGGTGTGGGAACCGGCGGCGGTTTTTTATTCCTGGACTATCTGAAGGATGCTGCTACAAGCGTTTGGCAATACAGTTATGATGGAACGATGGTCCGCCAGATAGCCTTACCGGGCATTGGCACTGCAAGCGGATTCGGTAGCGAAAAAAATGATAAAGACTTCTTTTATGGCTACAGTTCTTTCGCAACACCACCTGCCGTTTACCGCTTTGATATCGCTACTGGCAAATCAACCCTGTTCCGCGAAACAAAAGTGAATATGCGCACCGGCGATTTTATAACCGAGCAGGTATTCTTTAATGCGGACGAAAAAACAAGGGTCCCTGTATTTCTAACGTATAAAAAAGGATTGAAAAAAGATGGAAGCAACCCGGTATTGCTTTACGGATATGGAGGCTTTAATGTTCCGGTAACACCGGGGTTCAGCATCAGCAATGCATTCTTTATCGAGCAGGGCGGTATTTATGCAGTTGTGAATCTCCGGGGAGGAAGTGAATATGGTGAAGCATGGCATAAGGCAGGAATGCTTGATAAAAAACAGAATGTCTTCAATGATTTTATCGGTGCTGCGGAATATTTGATCAAAGAAGGATATACTAAGCCTTCAAAAATTGCCATGCGCGGTGGCAGCAATGGAGGACTGCTGGTGGGGGCTGTAATGACACAACGTCCAGACCTGATGAAGGTAGCATTACCTGCCGTCGGCGTAATGGATATGCTGCGCTTTCATAAGTTCACAGTAGGTTGGGGCTGGGTAGTTGAATACGGAAGCGCCGATAGTGCTGCACAATTCCCATATCTCTATAAATATTCACCTTATCATAATTTGAAGCAGGGTACGAATTATCCGGCAACACTGGTCACCACAGCGGACCATGACGATCGTGTAGTACCTGCCCATTCCTTCAAGTTTGCAGCCCGTTTACAGGAGTATAACCAGGGAAGCAATCCTGTGCTCATCCGCATCGATACGGATGCAGGTCATGGCGCAGGCAAACCAACCAGCAAATCCATTGATGAAGCTGCTGACACCTGGAGCTTCGTAATGCATAATCTTGATATGCCGTTTTTGGAACCAGCGGCAGAAACCAAAACAACAACCTCTTCCAACGCAACAAAAGGGGCAACAGATAATAGTGATTCCGGTAACGCAAGACCAAAACCAGGAACAAGCCCGGCTGCAGGTTCGTCCACCGCACCTGTTGGAACAAAAGAAAACCCTTCCCCTGAGAAAGAGTCGGAAATGAGAAAAAAGAAGATCGAACTAATGAATAAGAAAAAAGGAGATCAGTAAATCCTGCTTATACGGAAGAATAAAAATTGACAGATTAATTTTCCAGGAATGAAGATCTTAATAACCGGTGCCAATGGTTTCGTAGGGCATTACCTCGTGAAAGAATTGATAGCAACAGGACATTATGTGATAGCTACAGGGAAGTCGGCGAACCGCTTACCGTTCACCCAGCGTAATTTTATATATGAACAAATGGATTTCACCGATCCATTCAACGTGCATGATATTTTTGAAAAACATCAACCTGAATTCGTGATCCATGCAGGTGCTATGGGTAAACCGGATGAGGTAGAAGCACAACAGTGGCAAGCGTATCTTGTAAATGTGGAAGGAACGGTAACCTTGCTGACGAATGCGGAAGAATACCAGAGCTTCTTCGTATACGTATCCACTGATTTTGTCTTCAGTGGCGGGGAAGGAGAATATACAGAAGAGGACATGCCCGGCCCGGTCAATTATTACGGCAAAACAAAACTGGATGCGGAAGAGGCAGTAAAAGAATATACGCACGACTGGTCTATTGTAAGAACAGTTCTCGTATACGGGCAGCCCGCATCGGGTAGATCAAATATCCTGACGATCGTAAAAGATAAACTTGAAAAAGGAGAAAGCTATAATGTGGTAGATGATCAATGGCGAACACCCACATATGTGGAAGATCTGGCCAGGGGGATCAGCCTGATCATTGACAAACGCGCAAAGGGGATCTTTCATATCGCCGGTAAGGATAAACTCACCCCGTTCCGGATGGCAAAGGAAACAGCTGTATATCTCGGGCTGAACGATGACCTGATCAAACGCGTGACGGCTGCGGATTTTACACAACCCGCGGCACGACCGGCAAATACAACCTTTGTGATTGATAAAGCAAAAGCTGAACTCGGCTATGAACCTGGTTCTTTTCTGGAAGGACTGCAAAAAATGTTTCCTCGCTAAAAACTGTCTTTAGCTTCGATTGTTGACGTAGTAGCTCTCAACCAGGATTTGGCAGGTTTGAATATTGCCGGACAGACATTCTACTCGTGCGGTTTTGCATAGTTCTGCTCTCCCGCGGCAATAGCTACTTCCAGCTGATTATCTTTCGGGGGAACCGGGCAATTGTATTTTCCTGTTACATATGCACAATAGGGGTTATAAGCTTTGTTGAAATCTACAGTTACCAGGTCATGCTGAATATCGGTTATACTCAGATCAATATAGCGACCGGCAGCGTATGTAGATTCCCCTGAAGTGAGATCGGTGAACGGAAGGAACAGGTGATTTTTGTATTCTTCAGATGTCATTAAGCCCTGTGACTGATAGATGGGAAGATGTACCAGCGTATCATGTATCGAAAATTCGAGGATCGCATATTGGCGGAAGGTTTTCCTGATTGTTCCCGAAGTCTCCATCGTAAACCATTTACTGTTTGGTGTTCTGTTTACTTTGGCCGTTACTTTAAACGTTTCATCCGGCGGGAAAAAGCGGAAATATTTCTTGTTCTGGCCATCTACCACTTCATGTTTCTGCACATAATCTGCAATATATCGTTGAATGGAATCCTGGTACGGCTTCTGTGCGCCAGCCTGAATACACAGGGCCAGGCAAATGCCCGCGAGTAAAGTTTTCATGCCGTGAAAGTACGGCTTCAGCCTCAATCAGCCTGAAGGGATTTTACAGTAATATGTTGTGGTGCGAAGCTGTAGGATAAGCAGGAAGGATGTGTATCAACATATAAAAAACGGATCTTCTTCCCGGGAATTGCTAGTGCTGGTGGTAGACGGACATAAACGGCGTTCGTACAATTCAGTAGTGTTGCCAGAGGAATCGATGTTTCGCACAGATACGGCCGCTTCTTACCGGCTTCGCCCGGCAACTCAACAAGGTAGGAGTCATCCCAACAACCCTGATTTTCAATCACAATGCCCTGGATATAATCATCTTTGTCCCGGCTGCAACCGCTCAGCACAAATGCAAAAGAGAGGAAAAGGATAAGGTAGCGCATGCTTTTTTCGGGTTGACAGTACCTCCCATGAAAACGTTGCGTCAGTTTCCAGGCATTTCACTGAGCTTGATGGTGACAATCCTTTCCGTGCTGATTTTGCAATGCAGTGCCTATTTTACTTTGAGGAAAACCTCGGCCATCATGCACCTCGCGCTGCCTCCGCCATTCGTTTCAATAGTATTTATGGGAGAATGAACGATCCGGTTAAAGGAGTTCAGCTTTGTAACCTGTTCGTCGGAGAGCGATTCATACGCCTGTGTGGACATTACCAGCAGCTTTTCGCCCTCACCGTTTTCCACCTGTAGCATATTCCCGGCAAAATGATTCATTTGTTTCAGTGAGATGGGAATGAGCTCTTTGCCCGACCTTAATATCGTATCACTGACTACCTGCTGCTCCGTTGGGGAAGGGATACTTTCTAAACAGATAACGACATACCGGTCCGCAACGCACATCATCACATTCGTATGGTAAATATCCTGCCCATTACCATCCGTAGCAGTGAATACAACCGGCGTGTAGTTCATCTTCTCGCAAAACTCCTTCAATATTTGTTCATTGGTCCGGGGGGAAAGGCATGCGTACGCGATCTGCCTGTCACGATCAAGGACCATACTGCCCGTACCTTCAAGGAAGAGGTCACTGTTTTCAAATCCAGTCAGGTCAATAACCTGGCCTGATTGAAATTTTTCCGACACAATATCCAGCACATGAGGTTTACGCTCTGCTCTTCGGTTAGGCGCAAACATTGGATAAAGTACCACTGTACCATTACTATGGAATGATACCCAATTATTCGGAAAAACAGAGTCCGGAGTATGTGGGTCCGCGGTATCCTGCGAAACGGTCACATCAATTCCGTTATTACGCAGAACTGCTACGAACGAATCAAATTCTGCAAGCGCTTTTTCCTGCACGCGGCTGGTATCACCGGTGACGGATTGAAACGCATTATTTACCGCAGTTTGTTCATTATAAACAAAACTCACTGGCCTGATCATCAAAATATGCGATGTTGTTTGCATTGTACTCGTGTTTAGATCACGGGTGTTAGATTGATATTGATTTTCCTCTACAGTTCTTCTCTCATCAGTGGCATGCTCATGCAATGAAACCCGCCACGGGCACGTGATAACTCTGCTGACGGCATGGTGATCAGTGTGTTTTGCATATCATCAGGTGTGGTCTCGCCAAGTTCGAGCTGTGCGATCAGGTCGTGTGCATGAATAACATCAAAGCCCGCGTCGCGGAATGCCTCCACGGTTTTGTCATTCCTGTCATATCCCAGCACAACACCTTCTTTCAGTGCCAGCAGATTACAGGAATCGGTCCATTGTTCACGTGCATCATAGGGGAACTCATTGTTTCCCGAATAGATGAACTTCACTTTGTCTTCTGACTTCAGATCATATTTGCTGATATCTGCCAGCAGTTCTTCAAGATTATCAAAGTAGGTCGGTTGCGAAGGATCCTTCTTTCTGAATTGCGTGATCTTGATCTTGTCTTCTTTCCTGGATCCTTCCAGAACGCGTTGCACATCATCTGCGTCTTCCATCTTGATCGCTTTCTTGGAGAATGTACCCAACAATACCCACATATTTCTTTTCACCTGGGTAAAAATGGTGTCTATATGCATATAATCCCTCTTCTTCGGAATCTTTATAACGGTGATCTTTTTGACAACGTTCTTTTCAAAAAGAAGATTAATGCACTGATGTGCGGCTTCCATCGTCGTTCTTTCACTAATGCCGATAAGGAGGTGATCTTTTGTTATCACCATAATATCACCTCCTTCCAGCGTCACTTTTTTATCATCGCCATCTTTGGGAAGAAGGAAGTAATGCGAAGTGTTGGGAAGTTCAATGATCTTTTCACGGTATGAAGCGAACATCGGGTGGTTATAAAAGAGGTATTTTACGAGTAATGCCTCGCGGGTACGGGCTTTGCGCGCCGGTTTATTCAGCAGGATATAGTCATTGATCACAATGCCGATATCGCGGGTGAAGATGAAGTTGGGAATGGGAGGGAACAACATTTCCTTGTCATTCGACGTGCCACTGATGAAAACTTTTGCAAGCTGAGGTCCGTCAAGTGCGAGCAATTTATCCTGCAGCTCATAAGAACAGTTCTCAATTGCACAAACGGATGCAACGAGTTTTAACTTGATCTCGTGCTGCTCCAAAATCTCTCCCAGCAGCCATTGAAGCTCTACAACCTTGTCCGAACGATAAAAGTCCTTGTGGTCAGGTTTATAGAAATTAAAATGATTGTCGGGCGCATCTACTTCACTCAACCGGCCCTTGATCTTCTTTGGGTCAAGAAAATAGAGAAGCAGCTTGATATAGAAATCATATTCTTTACGGCGGATCGTATCCAGGTGCACAATATCTTCAAACAACCAGTCCTGTGCTTTTGATGGAACCACTTTGCCAAGGCCGCTGTCCGGGCTATGTACCAGCAATCGTTTTAAAGTGCCTATTTCTGAGGTTACGTGAATCTGATCATTCATAGTTAGTGAAAAGAGGAAGAGAAAAAGCGGTTAAGCGGATTCTCTATGTTAAACAATGGTGTGTTGCGGGATCTTGTTTATCCTAACAACTGTTCGGTAAAGCTAAGAGGAAAAAGGGAAATAGAAAAAAGCAAGGATCCGGAAGGATAAATGACAGCGTGGGGAACAAAAAAAGGAAAGAAGACGGAGCTCCTTTCCTTTCTATAAAAAGTATAAACAGCAAAAATTACTGATGTGCAGCGAGGATAGGAACTGTGCTGTTGAATGCAAGTTTCTTTGTGTGGCTCACATTAAAACTGAACAGGCTGTTAATGAAAGTATGATTCTTTGGAATGATGATGATCAGATCGATATTCCGGTCGCGTGAAAACTGTTCGATCGCCTCATAAAAATCATTCATTCCGATAAAGTAAAATTCGGGGTTGAATTCGGAGAACATTTTCAGCATTTTGCTTCTTTCTGCCAGGTATTCTTCCGTCAGGGAAACATAATGTTCGTTATCCACGTTGACGATATGCAGGCTTGCATTGAATATTTCCAGTACTGTTTTGATCGCCAGTACAGGAGTAGTTGCATCCACATCCTTAAAATCAGATGTCAGTGCGATATTAGTGATGCCTGTATATTTTGCATCCGGCGGAACGATCATTACCGGGCAAACGTTGGCATCAGCCATTTTCAAGGTATTGCTTCCTATAAAGATCTGTCTCCATTCTTCTTTTTCAGAAATACCCATGATAATGAGTTCAGCAGTTTTCTGGTATGCCAGTCGCCCAAGGTTATCGATCAGATCATCTCCCTGTTCTTTTTCCATCTCGATGTTTTGAACGCCTTTTTGCTCCATTTCAGCTTTCAGGCTTTCGAGATACTGGGCTGCTGTTGCGGCTTCATCAGGCTCTTTGAACATATGGTATAATATCACGCGGGCATCAGCTTTGCCAGCCAGCATGTCGGCGGCGTATCGGGCGGCATTAAGGGAGGTTTCAGAGAAGTCAACTGGAATAATTACATCTTTCATGTGCATTGTTAGTTTAGGCTGTCTCCAAAGAAACAGAAAAAAGAACTGATTACAAAGAAGAATTGAACGAGTAGTCGAAGAAAAAACATTCCTGCAGGTTATCATTGAAGCAAGTTGACGCTCTGCTGATTTTATACGGATCATACCGTATTTACATGTTTCCATTCTCCGCAGCGTTGGCCTGAGTTCACCGGTCTGCATGTATGATTGGATTTGCAGAATGCATGAAGCCCGCGGGCAGCTACGGCCGGTCAATGTGAATCCTGGCTTCCCTTTCGGCTTGCCGTAAAAACTCCTTGAAAATGGGAGAGAGTTAAACTGTCAAAAGCTAGTCTGTTCTGCGTTTGTTGGTGAGACGATCAGGCTGTGGCCGACTGGATCAAAATATGTATTTTGTCGGTCTGATCAAATCATGCAATATTTTACTATATGAAAAAGCTGTTCGCCATTGCGATGTCTCTGATCCTGGGTAATATGGTCTTTTCACAGGAAGTAATTCCTCTTTACGGGAAAGTTCCCGGAAGCAAGCCAGCCATTAAAGCTGAAAGTGCAGATACGATCAATGGAATATTGCGCATCAGGAATGTGTCGCTTCCTACCCTCACGATTTACAGGCCAGAGGCTGGTAAGGCGAATGGAACGGCGATTGTGATCTGCCCGGGCGGAGGGTATTCAATTCTTGCCGCAAGCCATGAAGGAATTGATGTTGCAAAACTCTTCACCAGTTGGGGTATTACTGCTTTTGTGCTGAAGTATCGTTTGCCGGATGATGCGATCATGCAGAATAAAACGATTGGTCCGTTGCAGGATGCGCAGCGGGCATTTCAACTGGTAAGGCAGCGTGCAGGTGAGTGGGGTATCAATCCTTCAAGGGTCGGTATTATGGGCTTCTCAGCAGGGGGACATCTGGCGGCAACCGCTTCCACTCATTTTACGAAGCCGGCCATCGAAGCTGGTGCTGCCGAGATACGCCCGGATTTTTCTGTTTTGATCTATCCGGTGATCAGCTTTTCGGACTCGCTTATGCATAAGGGAAGTCGCGATAACCTGCTTGGCCCCGACACATCTGCCGCACGCATCATCCTGTATTCCGCAGACAGGCAGGTAGGCACCGAAACACCCCCTGCGTTCCTGGTTCATGCAGGTGATGACAAGACAGTGCCTGTCGGAAACAGTATAGCATACTATACAGCATTGCAAAAAAATAAGGTCATTGCAGAAATGCATGTCTATCAGCAAGGAGGGCATGGATTCGGACTGAACAATAAAACCACCAAAGACCAATGGACGGAGAGATTGCGCAATTGGCTGCTGGCTAATAAATGGCTGCGTTGATGGTCGATGGCCGGTGATCGCTTCCCGGACTGTTTCCCGAAATCCGGGTTTCTAAATGGCCGGTTGGAAAAAACCTGCCTTTTCTGGTTAGGGAAACTACTATTCCTGTATCGGTTGAACACTATTGCGCGGGAACAGGCTGCGTTCTATTTTAGTGCCTGAATCCAAACCCAAAAAATGAAACTCATACTTCTCAGCTCATTGCTGTCAGTTTTTATTTTTTCAACCGAGCCTTCAATTTATGATTTCAAGGTTGAAGCCCTGCAACGAGAAAATACCAAGATCAATTTTGAAGACTTCAAGGGAAAGAAGATCCTGATCGTCAATACAGCATCCAAATCCCCCTATACTTTCCAGATGGAAGAGCTGGAAAAACTCTACCGGGCTTACAAAGATAAACTGGTGGTGGTCGGCTTCCCGGCGGGAAGCGATTTCGGAAACCAGGAGCTTAAGACAAACCGGGAGATCCGTGATTTCTGCACATTTACGTATGATATTACATTTCCGATGGCAGAAAAAGTGACCACCATGGGAGAATTAAGACATCCCATTTTTTCCTATCTCATCGCGGAAGCTCAAAAGCTGTACGTTTCAGAACCTGTGATCAAATGGAATTTTACCAAATTCCTTCTTGATGAGAACGGAAAACTCATAAAAGTGTTTCCTGCAGACGTTACACCATTAAGTACAGAGGTTACCAGCTATTTAAATAATACCAGGAACTGGCAGTAAACCTGTTGCCGTGTTCATATTCCGGAGATGATCAATGATCAGTTGAAATCAATCAGGCCCCCGACATGGATGGCCATCGTGCGGGGACCATTTTATTGAAAAAAGTTGTAACTTACCTCTTCACCAAATAAAAAGGAGGTATTCATGCAATCAGATAAATCATGGACGCCTTCGGTTATTTTCGCGTAACCGGGCTTCTCCTAAAATATTCTGCTGGCGAAGAGCCAGGAGCCATCAGGTACGCCTGATGGCTTTTTTATTTAAAGGGACTGATTATTGCGGAGGGTAATGGGACAAACGAAATGTTCTTTCACAACCCCGTATAAAACCGGGATTCATTGGGTGATGATGATCCCGGGAATCAGGTGACTGGACAGGATTATTCAGTTGATTTACAGGAATTATGCAAAAGACAGGTTCTAAATTCAGATGGCTCAGGCGGCTGCTCCGGACACTGATCATTGTGATCGGGTTGTTCATTACCGCATGCCTTATCTTCGATCATTTTGTCCAGTTCAGAAAATCTGATGAAGAGCTCAGACAGATTTTTACACAAAGGAATATTGATGGGCAGATCAGCTATTATACGTCCCATGGACGTCAGATCAGGTATGCCAGCGTCGGAAATGACAGCCTGCCCACACTGCTGATGCTTCATGGCTCACCGGGATCAATGAGTTATTACAGCGGACGTTATGCCGATACCGTTATCCAGAAGCATTTCAAGGTATTTACGGTAGACCGCCCGGGATATGGATATTCGGGTTTGGGCGATCCGGTTGCTTCCATACAGGAGCAGGCCGAAATGATCCGGCCGATACTGGACAGTCTTCATAAAGCCCGGCACCCGATCATTATTGCAGGAGGATCCTACGGTTCCTCTATTGCCAGCAGGTTGGCAATGGATCATCCTGACCTGGTAGACGGCCTCGTCCTTACAGGGCCTTCACTTGGCCCTGGCCTCGAAAAGATCTACTGGTTCAGCCCTATTGTTGAGCACTGGTCGATCCGCTGGTTCATACCCCGCATTTTCCGCTCCGCCAATACAGAGAAAATGCACCATACGGAAGAACTGGAAAAAATGCTTCCCTATTGGAAAGACATCCGCATTCCTGTTATTTATATGCAGGGCGAAAAAGACGAACTGATCGACACCGCAAATGCTGGTTTCGCCAGGCAACAGCTGGTCAATGCGCCTTACCTGGATATCCGCTTCATCAAAGGCCGGGAACACAGGCTCGCTCAATTCGAATGGCCCGCAATCAGAGGCAGTATCATGGAGGTCTATGAAATGATAAAACGGGACAGCTCAGGGAACTTCGCGGGTAAGTAGACGATCCACTGCCCCCCGTTTCATTCACTTTCTTTCAGGCCTGAGAATATTTATCTTATAAACGGATATTCGCTTGATGCGCCAAAGTTTCACCCTGGGACTGCAATTCCCGGTAGCACGGTTATGTTCCTGCAGTGATTCCTCCGATTGTAGCTTTAAATATTTCATACAGTTTTATTTCAGTTGAAAAATGTTTTAACCTTGTCCGATCATTCCCTATCTGCGATTTCACCCGCATTGCCGGTTGGAAAGACCATGATGAATTGGAGGGATAAATGGGTGAAACCTTTCCCTGAAAAGCGGCTGACAGAATCGATTAGCCTGTTCCACCCATTGTCTCCCTTTCAAAAGAAATAGACCAGCGAAGCACCTTCCACTGCAATATTGATCTTCTTTCTTAGGTCGAAACTAAACACTGTTGCCAGATAGATCAGGTGAAAAAAACGTCAGAAAAATGTTTTTTCCTCATGGTAGATCGTTTTAATTTCTATATCAAATGACTGTCAGGCAAAATCATCTTATTTTTATCGTTCTGTAAAATCACATGTATGCTGTCTTCGGATGAAATAAAAAAGAGTGCAGGTGTATCCGCTGCTGACCTGGTGAAGAATGGAATGAGTTTCGGATTGGGAACCGGTTCCACTGTATACTGGCTGATCAAAGAGCTTGGTATCCGCGTATCCCAGGGACTGGAGATCCAGGCGGTGCCGACTTCCGCTCAAACAGTCGCCCTGGCACGCGAAGCCGGCATTCCGCTGACAGATCTCGACCAGGTTGCGCAACTTCCGGTAGCGATTGATGGCGCTGATGAGATCGATCCGACAGGACAGCTGATCAAAGGTGGGGGTGGTGCACTTCTCCAGGAAAAGATCGTTGCCGCCGCTGCCGGCAAAATGGTGGTCATCGCCGACGAATCGAAATATGTTTCTCACCTCGGCAAATTTCCCCTTCCGGTAGAAGTGATACGCTTTGGTTACAAGCAGGTAATACAACGGATTGCCGATGCAGGCATTTGCCGCAACATACAATTGAGAGAAAAAAACGGAGCGCCGTTCATCACCGATCATCAGCATTATATTCTCGATTGCCAGTTTGACCGGATCAATGATGCTCCCGCCATTAATCATTTCCTCAGAAATATAACCGGAGTGGTGGAAACCGGCCTATTCATCGGGATGGCATCTTCCGCTATTATCGGGCATAGCGATGGCCGTGTTGAAACAATCACTTTCAGATCTTAAGTCGTTCGTGTATTTTTCATGAATTACTGATCTATTACATCAGCAGCACTAAGCATTTTTTAGTATTATTGCGACCTATTTACCAAAGGAAAACGCTGCATTATGGCTGAATTGGAAGTTATCAAACACGCCAAGAAAGTAATGACAACTGCAAAAGACAATGAAAAAGGCTGGAAGCATAAACTGAAGGAGATCATCCTCGAAGTGCTTATCATCGTTTTTGCGGTAAGCTTATCCATCTCTCTGCATGGTTGGAGCGAACGCAGTCATGATCGTCATGAAGAACACGAATTTCTTGTCGGACTTAAAGATGACCTGCTGGGAGACCTTGGAGAAATGAAGGAAGATAGCCTGAGCTATTCCGGTGTGGTACGTGGCGCTGCATACTTCTTAAAAATATCCAGGGGGGAAACTCTTAACGTCGATAGCCTGAACAAGTACAGCTTTATGTTTTACAATGCTACCTATCTTGCTGCAAATACGAGCCGGTTTGAAGGGTTAAAAGCATCGGGTAAACTGAGCATCATCCGCAATAAAGAATTGCTGAACAGCATTATTGATCTTTACGAAGAGCATATCCCTTTCGTGAACTTGGGCAACCAGTGGGCTAATAATTACAAAATGGCGCAACTCGCCCCTTATATCGATCAACATCTTGATATAACGATCGGCGATAACGGACTTGGTAACTGGGAGTCAATACTCCGGACGAACAGTATCCGTAATGGCCTGATCAGGATCTCTGATGTAAGCGAGGTCGTTGGTCAATACGGTCTGGCGATGGAAAAGATCAGAAATATTGTCAGCCAGATTGAAAAAGAACTTCACTAGACCGGTCAACAGTTCAAAGACCAGTAAAACCTCACGATTCTATAGAGAGATAATGAGCTGATGGGGCCTTATTGCAATGGTTCCTTATCCAGCGTCATTTCAAAGAATTGAAACCATTCATTGTTCCGCTTCATTTGGCCAATTTCTGCCCATTGGCCTTTTTCATTCAGCCAGATCACATACTGCATATTTTCATTGGGATACCAGTAGAGTTTATTGTCTTTGATTTCGGCTTTGAACTTGCTACCCTGTCCTGTTGATAGCCACGATTGAAAATTATAGTTTGAAGCTTCTTTGTTCCAGCTGATAATCGCCAATGCATTGTGAATACTCTTTCCTTCCGCCGTCCCGTTCCCTTCAATTAACATCAATGTCTGATCGAGTTTGAACTGAACTTTTTCAGTCTGATCAAAACTGTGTTTTCCATCAGCTCTCATCATCCAACCTTTACCTTTCCAATTACCCTCGAGAAAACCAAGCAGCTTCATCTTTTCCTGGCTGACCTTATCAGTCTCTGTATTTTGAGCGTGTAACGATACTGTCAAATGCAGGCAAAGCAGCAGGTTAATGATACGTAGTTGGCGCATGGTAATGGTTTAATGTTACACGGAAATTAAACCATTTTGGGGATGAATTGAAGAATGGCAACAGATTAAAAGAGGTCAAACGTCATGGTGGTCTGGTTAACAGCCTGCTTTAATGCGCCGTTATCCGCATCTTCCAACTTTTTAAATCATCATTCGATTACACTCGTCTAAACACCAATGACATTTGCCCATAAAAAAAACCGGCCTAAGCCGGTTTGAATCAGGTTAACCGTAAATACATATCAACCGTAAACTGCTGTAAATAATGTGATCAGGCCTGTGATGAGAAATACAGTAGTGATTACAAGAGTTGCCTGTACATTCTCATTCTGTAATAATGTGTTGAGTTTTTTCATACACAAAAGTTTTAGTTTCGATAAAAAGGGGTTCAGGTCATTCCAAAGGACACCGGTTCCGAAACAATAAAAGTCTTCTGTGATTTTTACAAAGGAGTGGAGATAGTGCAAACGTACATAATAAAGTACCTGCTGTCAAGTGTTTGCGAAGATTTTATGATTGTAACAACATCGTAAATCTACGATAGGGTTGTAATAAACTTACTTACAGTTGTTTATTGATTAAAATAAAAATAACTGAGCTTATATGGGTAGAAAAACTTTTGAAGGTTGACGGGATATGGTTCTAAAAAGTAAAAGTTCAATCGTTTAAAAGCCGAATACGGTTACCGCTACAGCTTTTAGATGATTGAACTTTCAAACTTTGGATTTGCTATTTAATGCGGTAACTCAATCCCATTCGCACGAACTGCGCGCGTGCTTTTAAAAACTCACTGTCACCATAATAGTTTTTATATCCCTGAACATAGGCGGTTGTAAGTCCCCATCTGCCCAGAGATCCTGTTACCTGTATGCGAACGCGCTGATCGCCTTGCTTACCTGTATTGTTTGTTTGATTGTAAGTGTCTCCGCTCATTTTAATCCTTGCATCAATTTTTTCTTTCCTGCTGACTCCTGCCGCCAGTTCAACACCAGTGGTGATATCAAGCTTTAGTTTTGTATCCAATGCCCTGAATCCAATGAATGGAGTGATGCAGATATACTGACTGGTGGTAGTCACCGTGCCTTCAGCAGGCAATAATGCACTTGCAAAAATGGAGGGGGACAGGTACGTTACATTCGATTTGCTTTGTAAAGATTGAAAGGCAATTTCTCCGCCAACGATCAATCTCATTTTTGAGAGATATTGAACAGTTGAATTCACTTCGTAAGAAAATCCGGCGGCACTGTTTTTCTCAGGAGAAAGGTTGGTGCGTAAAAGTGCAGGCTGACTGTTGTTAATCGAATACGCCTGATCTCCGCGATAGCTGAAAATTCCGGAGTTAATACCGACTGAAAATGTGGTGCGCTGTGCGTTGGTTAAAGCAGCCAGGCAAAGCAATGGCAAAGCAAGAAGTAGATGTTTTGGTTTCATATAAGAACGTGACAAACACGATATGTTGATCGTTGCATGCTTTATTAAAGTTTGTCGAGTGTGTTAAAATTATAATAATGAAGGCTGATGTGTCTATCGGTTATTGTAACTCACGGCATAAAGAGGCGAGTAAATGCCTGGCACTTAGTGCGGCTGAAGAAGGCCAATATTGCCATTGGGAATGATTATAAGGCCGCCAACACCCTTTATGGGGAAATAAAACAACAAATTCAGCGGGGCCAGTTCCGTCAATATGCTGATTTCTAATAAACAGATCCCGTTGGTATGAAAATTGAAAAATTACTTGCAGATCAAAAACATGGATTATGAAAAAGGCAATTATCGTTATAACTACTGCAGTTCTTTTTGTATCCTGCCGTAGTAAGGAAGAGAAAACCGCGGCTGCATCGACAACCCAACCCCAGCCGGTCGTAGTAGAGAAAGTTAAGTACGTACCCGTACAAACTAATACAGCTTCGCCCGCTACAAATACTAACAGTAATAAACAAGGCTGGAGTAAAGCCGCGAAGGGTACGGCAATCGGTGCAGGTGGTGGAGCGTTGGTTGGTGCGACAGTAAGTAATAATAAAGCAGCAGGTGCTGTGATCGGAGGCGCAATCGGTGCCGGTACAGGTTACCTGATCGGACGTGGCGAGGATAAAAAAGATGGGCGCGTAAAGCCGAAAAACAAACAGTAATCTTCTTAAATACATATATATATCAGCTGACCAGGACTTCCTGGTCAGCTTTTTTGTGCCCGGCCCATCCGTTGAGAGAAGAAAGATGGCTATCCTTGCAGAGCTCGCTTCAATACTTCCTTCCCTTTTATTGCCAACAAAAAAGCAAGAAAAATAATCCTACCTGTTTGTTCGTACGAAAAAATTCCTACCT
>JBEVKW010000125.1:0-6328 GCA_040509495.1 Chitinophagaceae bacterium
CTTAGCACCCGAGTCATCCAAGAACGGCACAAGAACGTTAGACTTAATCTTGTTATCGTGGTGTTCAATAGACCGCATGCAGTCTACTGGCTGACCCTCCAACTTTGCGAACGCCACTTCCCAGTTACTTGGGATCGTAATGTGTGCCCGCTCATTGCTTCTTAGGTTACGTCCCAAATCATCAGCAAGCCTACGGTCTTCCTGTGAGAAGCCCATTGGCAGCT
The DNA here is from genome assembly GCA_040509495.1 of Chitinophagaceae bacterium. GTDB lineage: Bacteria > Bacteroidota > Bacteroidia > Chitinophagales > Chitinophagaceae > Terrimonas_A. Next base: position 225 of record JBEVKW010000125.1, read on the forward strand.
TGATAATCGGAACACCAATTCCGTGCCGTTCCTTCTGAATGGCATCGATCTTGTAAAGCGTGTCCTTGTAGTAATAGTGCTTGTAGGCAGAACGAAGCACCGAAATGCCTCGCATATCCCCACCTTCTTGCTCATTCACAAAGACAACAAGCTTCTCGATCGGAATCCGAATAATCCCATCAAACAGATGAGGCTCTGCCGGCTCCATCAGAATTGCATCAGGACCACCCTGCGCATCATACTCCCACTCACGAATATCAAGTGGGTGCCGTGGCGCAAGCTTTTGCAGGATCATCTTGCCATCGGTGTCCATACGGTACACCTTCTCCATCACGAAGTACCCATACTCAAGCATGAGCAGAGCATCTTCGATGACCCGAGAAAACGGCAAAGTCATCCGCTCAAACAGGTTGTCCTCTACAAACTCCGCAATCTTCTTATCAAGTGGACTATCCGAAGCAGGCTTCACATACCACTTAGCTGACTGAATAGGAGTCTTGAGCACACGTAGAGACCCACGGATGGTACCATCCGCACGCTTCATATCATAGTAGGTCCGAAGACCTTCCTTGTCACGAAGCTTAGTTACTCGTTCTTCCCGAGTCCAACTCGTCCATGGAGATGGATAGGCGTATCCCATTTCTTGGAACCCTGTGGTGCGTTCCATTCTTGGATCGCGCTCTGCCATAAGAACGTATGACCCTGATCCAGTAGGATCATGGTGCGCTCCCACAACATCCCACTTTGACATAGCATCTGCAAGACTAATGTCTCGGAACTCAGCGAGTTTGGTATCCGCATATCCCTGCAACCCTGCAATCTTTTCATCGACACTAATCGATTCAATTGATGCAGTCTCAGTTCCCACAGGCTGTGGTTCGGTTCTCTGCTCTAGATTCTCGTTCATTTTTCCTCCCTTCCATTGAACTTAAATCCCATAAGCGTGAATTCCTCGTTCATTTCCTCACCATGGAACGAGTATCCCTTAGCCTTAGCCATGCGCATCACCATTTCAGCATTGTTTGCATGGATAATGCAGTTAAAATCTGTTCGACCCTTCATCTGTTCCCAAATCGCTCCAGCTTCAAATCCACGGGTAAACTCAGGGTCATCCGAGTCAAACGCTAAGACTAGTTCATACTCATGTTCCATTCAGTCCAACTCCACCCAATCAGTTTCTAGCAGGTCGGACATGGAGGCTAGCCACGGAACGAAAGAACCATCAACAGTTCTGATCATTAGGTAAGGACGGAACTTCAATACGGTTCCCTCCTCGACATTCAAAGCCTCAGAAGTATTCTTGTTAGCTGGAATGCCCTCTGGGTAACCCTTTTGGAAGACCACAAACTGACTCTGGCCATTCCAATTAGTTCTCGCGATCTTCTTACCCTGCTTCGCAGCAGTAATAGCAGCCCCAATATCCATCAGTCTGTCTCCGGACTCTCGACCATCTTCTTAGTGTTCAACGTGTACTTGCCAACTCGAATCTCTGTAACGCCGTCCAACTTCTGCATCATCTTGTCATGCTGTACCTGGTGCGCTGCACACAATCCTACAACTGTGCTCTCATCCATATTCTCAACTGGAAGGCACCATCCGCACACAACCTGAGACATTATTATTTCTCCCTATGACAACGGCATACGCATTTCAACTCACAGAACTTGCACTGTCCGGGCTCTTTAAACTTTCCATACACGTTAGTTCTACTGTTACAATGCGTATGGTCATCATGCAGACATGATGTCGAGAAGTAAACTCTATGCTTACCACGATTCAATAGGTTCAGCACACGTTCAAGCATCACGAGAACCTTACATCATTCGTGATAAATCCGGGACCACTGAAATCATCTCTGCCCGGTTTGTGGGTGAAGAACCCGCTATCTTGGTTTGAGTCCGAATTATGGTGATTGTATACCGACGCCAGCCGCACGTTCGCACCCAGCTTGAACACGTGCATCATCCCGTACCGCAGCGCATCTAGCGCGTGGTCATCGAATTTCTGCGCGTCCTCCCTGGCGTTACGCTCCCGTCCCGAAGAATGCGCAGTGCGGTAATTATTGAATTCCTTGATCAAATCCTTACAATCGTGGTCAACGATTAACCACGGTTCTTCCTTTGGCGTCCCAAACTCATCAGCTTCACCCACCTGTTGAGTTTTGAGGAACGACTTTACAAGCTCCACACCTTCACGCCAGTTGTCCTTAGACTTAGGGTCACCCCAACAAGGCGCAAACTTACGATTCACCGTCTCAATAGCCTCAGGGTCAGCAGCATCCCCAAAGCACAAGTCAATACGGTAACCCTCTGGTTGCTCTTTATTCCGAAGAAGATCCAAGAAGTCATCTAGCGTAACACGTGACAGGTACTGCATTCGCCATACTCGAACTCGCTGCATCGAATCCACTTGGAACTCAACAGCAGCCATGGGATTTACGAATCCCCAGTCGAAGCATACATAGTTCGGCAGTTTTGGATCGAATGGAACCTTCTTTACGTGTACTTGCTCGTCCCACTCGCCATAGATTTTACCCATGAAGCTGGTAAACTCTGCGGCGATTTCTTGCAGGAACCACTCTCTTGGCATTGTTCGCTCAAGGAGCTTAATCTCAGAATCTTCTCGGCCGTCAGGATAGGTGATAAGGTTCTCCCACGACGGGTAACGCCAGGATTCGAATTCACGATAATCCGGGTTCTGCCCGTACTGCCACATGTCATAGAGCCAGTTCATTCCCTCAGGCGTAGTCCCGAAGTCAGCACCACCACGCTTGTCCGACAGGGCAGGCTGAATATACCTGTCCCACGTCTCACGATTGTGCTTGGCTGCCTCTGACAGAATAACGTGGTCAAGACTTTCACCAACAAGGGTATCAGGTCGATCCGCACTTCGAGCTTCAAGTCGAGTATTCCAAGGGAACTCGATATACATGTTACCTTGCTTCTTGTTGTAAGCCTTCTTTACCTTAGGCTCACGTCCAAAGCCAAGCTTCACAATCATATCGTCCCAGATAACCCGGAACTCTTTCTCAGCCAAGTCGTAAGTGGGTCCTACAACCCAAATCCGCTTGTTGGGAATCATAAGCTTCGGTTGGACATCCTTACCAACCATGTAGCTCTTACCAAAACGTCGTCCGCACACTGGAATCTTGAACCGTGCACGACTCATGTGGTACAAATACTGCCGACCGTGAGGCTTATACTTGATCAGCTCGAAGTAGCGACCCTTATCAATCTTAAAGCTGGGAGTCATCTCCCTAACTTCTTCGCTGATCCTATTAGGTTCTACGTCGGGAGCATCCGCTTCGTCATTCGGCTCTTCGGACACGAGCCTCCTCCCTACATTTTCCGCAATCGAATTTTTCCCAAAACTCTACACAAAGTGAATCCCGAGCCGCACCACAATAAGCAAGGCCGCTGTTAGGATCTTTAAGGTGACGTACTCTAAGCTCAGCCATTAGTTCTCAATCATTCCATCGACAACATTCAATTTGATTGTGTAAGGCACACAGTCCCCACAGGGAGTTGAGGGCGAAAACATGAAGAACTTTGTGGTAGACGACATTACTTATTCAAGACCAGCCGAAACACTGTTTGATATCCGCCATTTTTTGGAACTGGTCGACGATACCTTCTCAGTTGGCTCATATCATCCAGTACCTTTATCACGTGGTCCTATCTGTGATCCTTGTTGGATGGTCTTGGAAACTGTTCACGGCCAGCTAGATTGCAGGGGACAACATGAATTCTATTAAGGCACTTAGCGCTTCGGATGCTTTATCATGAGGCTTTTCCAAACGCGTCGCTTATCTTCATGCACCACTAAATCTAGTTTATAAATATGTAGGCCGCCAGTGCTTGTTGTCTTGTAGGAATATTCAGGTCCCTCAAAGATAAGCACTAGCGGCTCTACATATCTATTGACTTGTAATCGCACTATGATCCTAGAGATACTTTTTTAGGAACCTACATTCACAATTCTTGACGGTGCAATACCAACGGCCCTCTAATATGTGTCTATGCTTCCATGCTAGATGACTGCAATCTGCACAGCTCCAGAAGAACGATGATACCAGTCTCTTTACTAGTACGACTACCATTTCTTAGGTTCTGATTTGGTATTCGTAGCTTCTACTAGTGTTACGTCGAACACCTTGTCCCATGCATTTCCACCCTCAGGCATTGCAGGTTCCTTACCAGGAGCACCCAAGGTTGCATCTGCAATGTACTTAGAAGCTGATAGGCGAATGCGAGGATCGCTCTCATATGTAGCCAAGTGCACGATGGACGCGATAGCCATCGGAGCGTTTTCCTCTAGCAGTCGCTTTGCTAGTTGGAGGCTGGTCTCATGACCATGCAGGGCTTTTTCCATTGAGAGATTGTTTAGGGCTTGTTCCGGAACCCACCACGCGTACTGAGGGCCCTTGTCAGCGTCATCACCAGTGTTGTCCATGCCGTTTGACATTGACGTCACCTCCTTCCCTATACACACAGTATACCCAATCTGCTTTAATGCGCAACAGCGCTGTTTATTCGATATTATCCTTTTCTAAGTGTCTATTGTGGTGTACAAGATCAACTTCTTTTCAGCACCCCTAAAGATCGGGAGAGGTACCGCTGCCCTACTCTCTCATGATCAAATAAAAATATAGTTAACTTTCCTAATTATAAAACGGACATTTACACTTTTTGCTCTTTGTCCGACATACCTTATAAGGACAGGTAGGCTCTCTACATCAGCCGAAAGTACTAGTAGGAAATCCACCGTTCGGGGGATGTTTCTGAAGGCGCTGTCCATTAGTCTATACATAGAACGAAGGGAACAAGCAAGGGACAGAGGGTCAAGATCATACCTCTGAGAACTTGCAAGATCTCAAGTTCTGTATTATACTGTTGTTACACCTAGGGAAGGGACAGGTACAGGGCACACGACCCCGGTTGCATGACGTACAGGCGCGTAGATAGGTAGGAGTGGACACCTGAAATAAGGTGAGCCTGCCCGAAATCATGGCGCTCCGTAGCCGGTAGTAGGTGAAAAAGAATCCCTGTACGGGACAACTACATAGTGCAATTGGGCTGGATCTAGGCCACGATACTGCCATGATCCCATAGCTACCCTCTACTAGGGTACGAATCTGCCTACACCATGCTACTTAGTTAGCATGTGATGGTAGATCATGGGGAAAGCGGTACAACGGGTGATGATATGAGCCACCTAGACGAATCCCATGCGCATATCTCTGCAATGCCCACTGTAGAATTCCCTACTGAACAAAACCAGAAATTCCATGATCATGGTCCGCTGTGCACCCGACATGTACCTTCCACTTCCTAGATCCCAACTAAGGTTCGGAGACAGGAACAATGGTAGCTCTACTGTCAAGATCCCATCAAAGAATTTCGACCCAATAACCAAAAAGTCGGATTTCGCGTTGGGCACAACGGATCATGGTCATGGGGATTCTGCCCCCACAAAAGTCCCTATCTGGGCAAACCTCCATTAGGAGTGAGCATGAACGCAAAGCGGATCACCCGGATTCTGTCGATCACGGGTGCCGTTCCCGTGACAATGGTCGCCGGTTGGGTTTCCTACTGGCACACCGTGCACGTGGTTGCATCGCACGGGCAAGACGCGATTACCGCGCACATTATGCCCTTGAGTGTAGAGGGAATGATGATCGTTTCCGCCGTCGCGCTGGTGAGCAACCCGAAACAACATCTCCCGAAGATCGCATTCCTTGCGGGTGTTCTGGCCGTTCTTGGCGCCAACATCGCGAGCGTGCCTTCCCCCGACCCGATTTCCATGATCGTTGCGACATGGCCGGCACTTGCACTTGTGATCACTTCCAAAATGCTACTGGCCCTGTTCATTAAGCCTGCCCCTGCACGACGCACCGCTCGCACCGTAACCAAGAAAGCGACCACCACTCCTACCCCGCGCACCCGCAAGGCCCCTACAACCACCAAGTGAAAGCAACTCCCTCCACAATCCCTTACGCACCACATATTCCCTACTCAAGGCACCACCACATAAAGTGAGATAGCAATTCGCCCCGGTATCCAGCCGTGAAGGGCACCCTATCGAATGGGGTCCGGGGCACGCAA
>JBEVKW010000126.1:0-3295 GCA_040509495.1 Chitinophagaceae bacterium
ATGCTATATAAACTTTATTATGTAAATTACATCATCGATCATTTAATCCATTAAACCTTACCATCATGACACACGATACCAATAAAAACCTCACCCGCCTCCACTCCCTCCTCCTCGCCTTCTTCGGCGATGAAACCCTCCATTTCCACTCCACCCGCCTCTCCAACTTCTTCAACGCCGCCTTCGCCGATGCTGAATTCGACGAGGAAGAAACAGAAACCTATACACCCAATATCCCCCGCCTCCTTCATTGCCAAAACAACCTCCAGCGCCTCCTGGATGCCGCTCACCTGCTTCACCAGCATTTCCCTCACCGGGTGACTCCCGCGCGCCCCTGCGTCTTTAAACAACTCCAGCACATCTATCCCCTGCTCAACGACTGGAATGATTTCCCTTCCCACCTTCACCCCCATGAATGGTGTAACCCGGAAACCGTCCTCGAAGAATTCTTCCGCTTTCAACCGATCGACGACTGGAAGAATGCTGTGAGTGGCTTACTGGAGTCTGCTCTTGGCGAAAGGCCGCTTATTGCCACACTTTCTGAAAAACAACTCGGCTTTGTCATACTCATGCTGCATCGCCTGCAGGATGCGGTTTGGCTGCTTTATGTCACCGGAAGAATACCGGCTGCAGAGGAAGAAGCCGGAACGAATGAAGCAGTAGCCGCGAATACTGAAGACAACATAACAACTGGCGGGAGTATCCAGGGATTTTTCTTTATTGTATCAAATGGAAAATTCGCGAGAATTGATCACGATAAGATCGTATGCCTGGTTGCTATCGATGATCATGTACGGTTGCACACACTGACTCAAATTCATAAGCCAGCCGTTTCCATACAGCAAATGAACGAATTACTGCCGGAGGAACGTTTTATTTGGATTAGGAAGCAAACTGCTGCGGCGTAGAACCCCCTCTAAATCTCCCCCTTCAGGGGAGACTTCGCACATACGTTATAAAGGACAAATCCCATCGTATGCCAATTCGAGTACAATACTACTTGACTTTTCATTTTTAATACTGTTCCAAGTCTCCCCTGAAGGGGGAGATTTAGAGGGGGCCTTACGCAATTCATCAACTCCAAAAACCTCACCACCATGACCATCCGTCTCCGTTCTCACCAAAAGATCCACATTCAATCCTCCGCCGACATCTTCCACCTCATGCAGCCCATCCTCCGCCGCTGCTCCAAACGCGACCGCGCGCGTGAACACTTCTGGATCTTATGCCTCGGTCCCGGGCAAACCGTCTGCCACCTCGAACTCCTCGCATTAGGCACGCAGAACAAAGTACTGATCGATCCCCGGGAAGTATACAGCCTGGCACTGCAGCAAAACGCCTCCTCCATTGTCGCCATTCACAACCATCCCAGCGGCCGGCTAAAACCATCGCCGGCAGACAAATTGATCACGCAACAATTGATGAAAGGAAGTGATTTTTTAAACCTCCGGCTGCTTGATCACCTGATCATTTCGGTAGAAGGCTATTTCAGTTTTATGGATAAAGGAGTTTTCGAACTACTGATTGCAGAACAATCGATGATGTTCAAAAATATTCTCGCAGAGTGACATTAATTCTGCGAAGAAGGCAGCCTAGGCAGCTATTAGTAAAGTCCTGGCGTTGTACTTTAGTTCATCGTAGTATAGAAGTAATGGCGAGCATATCATCACAAACAACAAAGCTACCAGGGTGATGGCTTTTATCCCAATCTGATAAATATTCACTTAGCTGTTTTAACTGTCAGTTCCGCAGGCAGGCCAACTTTCTTCAGAATAGCTTTTGCGTCGTCGCTTCTTCTAACAAAAAACGGATGCCTCTCATAATTTCCGACACTGTCTGAATTATTGCACAAAAATGGCGGACCAACGTTACTGATAAGATAGCTTGATTAGCTATAATTTGATTATTTCACTGAATACGTTCTTACCCTCGATAAAACATTCCATGACCACTCGCGAAGACGTAGTCAGACTATTAAAAGAATCCGTAGTCACCTATCACTTCCCGCAGATAAGCAAGCCACCTTGTACGAACCTTTCGTGGTGGTGACCGATGAGTTGTTGCTTGATTTTGACAATTGGTACCAGGTCGTATTGGGAAATTTTCCTGATCCCTTTAGTTCAGATCAATGGAAACAACTAAGTGCGATCAATGAGTGGATGGATCAGATCCCTCCGGAGAATAGTCAGCAAACAATCCAGGAAAAATTGAAAGAATCTCCTTTTTGGGAACAACTGCGAACTATGGCGAAACAGTGGCTGGACACACTCAAAAATTGAGTACTGCCTAGTCATTATGCGGAAGAGCAAGCGGAGTAATTCTATCGATGGTGGGAAATATTATCTCAGACCAAATCAGAGGAGACAATGCAAAATCCCCGGCGGTGTGTTTATTTTCCCGGATTGATTTTTTCTGCGGGTGAAATCCTTTTCTTTGTTGCGCGACTTCAGCTTTACTTCAAAGGCTCTGAATGCCAAGGATGGTGATGCGATTGTAAAAGGATACTTGAATGAGATGAGAAATAACAAATTTGACCCTCGACATGCTGTAGGGGGATACAGAACGAGAGAAGGTTTAGTTTTGGATGAAGGAAATCATAAAATGAACGCAGCGATTCAGTATGCAATAGAAACCAAAGATAATAAATATGTGACACAATTATTATCCAATAGCAGACTCACGAATACTGAAACAATCAGCAATTATGGGCTTAAAGCTTATAAACTTCCAACATTAAAATAGAGAAGATTATGTATTTTGATATCGCTAGGGCTAAAATTGAAATTCGTGCCGGTGCATGCCTTTTAATAACGTGTGACCTTGAATTCGTTAAGAAAACATGGATAAACTCTTCAGATTGCAGTTGTTTTAACTTCCCCGTTAACGGCAGCAAACTAGTTCTCCCTCACTTCGAAACCTTAGACTCTTCTGTTGTGAAAAAGACAGTCAGAAAGATCAAAAAAATTTCGGGGGTAAAACTTAGGACGACTAACGATGCAACCGGCAGATTACTTGTAGATGTGTTGTCAGAGCTTGAAACATACGATACAGTTGTTGCGGGTCTTGCAGGACTTGCGTATAACTCTATTGATTTTTGCATTGACATTGCAAAAAGATTTCTGGCAACAGAGCAAAATAAAAGAATAATCTTCGTATCAGTGTCTGAAGATACTGCTGAATTAACGCTCACTCTTTTGTAACTCATGCATAGATTAACCTAGATAAAACGCAATAAATAAAAGTGTAAATAACTTTAAAGCACGGCAAAATTATCGTAACCATCCGGCGAACTGCA
>JBEVKW010000127.1:0-5260 GCA_040509495.1 Chitinophagaceae bacterium
TGACCGAAGCTAACGATCGGGAAGGGCGCTTCTTCCAGGTGTGGAACAGTGAATTCAACGATCTCTTCCGGTGTTGGTTTGAAACGAAGCCTGTCCTGCGTAGACACGATCGTTTCTTCGTCCGGCTGCAAAGAAATGCATCCTACACAGTTTGCATTACATGCGGGAGAGGATGGGATCGGACATTCCCAGCGGCCAAGGAAATAGTTACGTGCTGCAGGGCATTGATACGTCAGTGCGCAATTATTAGCCAGGTGATTCACCAGCCTGTTATGCGGGTATGCCTGCAATAATTTCTCCACGCCAAATTCCACTTTCTTCTGATCATATCCTTCACAATCCTGTCGGATATCCGGTTCTATCCTGGTAGCGGGAACATAAAATTTTTCGTCATACCATCCGGCTGCGGTATAGCAGAACAGGGGCAGGGTCGGTGCGTCGGGTGCTGTTTCGTAAGCGGCGAGATAGAAGCCGGTGTGAGCGGGCGGAATAAATGCGGCCACTGCCCAACCTTTTTCGCAAAGACGCATTTCACCGGTTTCCACGTCGATACCGATGCCACGACGGCCGGGCAGCTCATATAAGGAGCCACCATCAGGTAATTCAATCCATTCGTCTTCCGGGATCTCGAATGCGTCCCAACCACTACGGCCGGTCACAAATAATGTCTGATCTTCAAAAATATTTCCCTTACCATCTGAATACAGCAGGTAAGGTGAATGCGAGATATGCGCCATAATCTGAACCGCTTTTTGTGTTACTTCAACTGCTCCCTGCAAAATTCGTTAAATTCCTGCTCATTCAATCCTGCGGGCGAATCAATGATCTCAGACTGCAGTATTTTATTGTTCTTGAAATCGATGGTCAGCAGACCATCTTTTAATACGATATTATTCAATTCATTCCAGCTGATCGTTCGCGGTGGAAATGAAGGATAGCTCACTTCAGCTTTATCCACACCTAACTGCAGCTGCCGCTGAGAAGTTGCGAATAAAAATGTCAGCGCTGCAGAAAGTACTACTGCCCACCAGTTACCGATCATTGCCCACACGATCGTGATAATGATCAGTGGAAGATATTTCAAACCGGCGTTCACCACTTTCCCTTTTCTGGTCAGCCACCAGCCCGCAGTAAGCGACAGGGCAGATAAGACAGCCCCAGCCAGCGCAGCATTGCGGACGACCTGATCCGCAGTATAGAAAACAGTCAGGATAAAAAGCCCGATGTTCAACATCACAATGAACAGCGCCATGCTGTTATATTGTTTTACCTTATCATTCCGTAAGATGATCTTAAATTTCGCCATGGAGGAACTGGGTTTAAACGTTTGAAGGTTTAATAGTTTAAAGGTTTTTCGGATTGATAGTTTACCAGAATAAAATGAAGTAGTTGCTCTGAACGAGTGGCAACTTTTCAACCTTAAACATTTAAACAGTTAAACTTTTGTCGCTATTGCTTGCGATCAGCGTATTGCAGAGTTTGAACAGTACCCGTGCTCCTACGTTCGCATTCCAGTCTGTATCGCTCACCCCTACTTCACACAGATCAAAGCCGATCACCTTTCTGCCGCTTTCCATCACTTTACGGAAGAGATAGAATACTTCTTCGGTTTCAAAACCACCGGGAACGGGCGTACCTGTATGCGGACAAAGTTTGCGGTCAAGACCATCAATGTCAAAGCTGATATACACGTTCTGTGGAAGCTTGCTCACGATCTCTTCCACGATCTGTTTCCAGGTTTCACCTTCATATTGGCGATATTTTATATCGCGGTCGAAATAGGTATTGATACGGTCACTATTATTTTTCAGGTACTCCCATTCGTCGCCTCCATAATCACGAACGCCGACCTGAACAAGTTTGCTCAATTGCGGGATCTGTGTGAGGGCATTATGCATGATACTCGCGTGAGAATAATTAAATCCTTCATAAGCTATCCGGAGGTCGCAGTGGGCATCGATCTGCAAAATGCCGAAGTCTGCATATTTATCAGCAATCGCTTTAAAATAGCCTAAGGGCACGCTATGGTCGCCGCCAAGAACCCCGACCAGCTTTCCATTATTCAGCAGCACTTTGGTCTGTTCGTACACCCATCTGGTTAGGAACTCGCCACCTTCATTTACTTCCCTGAAGGTTTTACTCATGAACTGGTTGGCTGATACATCTTCTCCGCGGGAGATATAATCGATATAAAGCTCGGCTTCCTTCCGCAGGTAATCACTCTTCATGAGGAGCTTCCTGTCTATCGGGCGCATATAATAACCCTGTTTCCATCCTTCCGGGACTTCAGAGTCGAACAAGTCAACCTGTAACGCTGCTTTGAAGATCGCTTCTGGAGCACGGGCCGTACCTGCACCATAACTCACGGTCACTTCCCAGGGAATAGGAAGTATGACCAGGCGCGCATCATCTTCAGAAGTGGGGAGTCCAAATATGTTGTTATTAGGGTTGCTGACGCAATTCGGGTCGTAATTAGCTAGATCTACCATTTCTCTTCCTTGTAATGAAAAAACGGTGCAAGTTAAGACTAAGAGTTGAAAGAGAAAAAGGAGGAAAAAGCGCGGAGGTATGGTGTTGGTTTTGAGTGGGTTAGGGAAGGAGGAGAAGAAGGTTTGGGAGGTTTGGAGGTTTCCCGGGTTTCAAAGGTTTCATAAGTTCCTAGGTTCAAACGCTCTCGTCAGATTCAACTGATAAATGAAAGGTTTAGTAAGTCAGTGATGCCGGACCTACTAAACCTTTCAATTTCTTACCGTAATCTATATTAACCTATGGAACTTATGAAACCTTAGAAACTTCCAAATCCTTCCTCAACCCGGTTCCTGCTGCGAGAGGCAGTGGAAGCTACCGAGTCCCCAGATGATGTCGGTGGAATCGATGCCCACCACTTCACGGTCAGGGAAGCAGGTTTGGATGATCTGGAGGGCTTTATCGTCTTTATCGCAACGGTAGGTTGGAACGATGACGGATTTATTGGCGATGTAGAAATTGGCATAGGAAGCTGGCAGGCGCTGATCGTCGAAGACCACAGCGTCGGGCATTGGAAGTTCGACGATATTCAGCTGCTTTGCATTGAGCAGGCGCATTTCTTTCAGCTGTTTAAGGTTGTGCTGAAGGAGATCGTAGTTCTCGTCCTGTTTGTTTTCCTCGATCACGGTGAGGACAGTGTCTTCGTTCACAAAACGAATAGTATCATCGATATGTCCATCCGTATCGTCGCCAACAATGCCTTCATCTACCCAAAGAATTTGTTCAACGCCGTAGTAGTTGCGCAGGTATTCCTCTATCTGGCTTTGATTGAGGTGAGGGTTACGGTTAGGGTTGAGAAGGCATGCTGTAGAAGTCAGCAAAGCACCTTTGCCGTTGAATTCGACTGATCCCCCTTCCATGACAATACCAGGATTGAAAACCGGAAGGTTATAATGCTTGCCGATGAGCGTGGGAATGACATCATCGAGGTCGTAAGGAGGATATTTTCCACCCCAGGCATTGTAGCCCCAATCGACGATTGCTTTTCCTTTATCAGCCATCTCATTGACGAGGAATGCGGGACCATGGTCCCGGCACCACGCATCATTGGTAGGGTGGAAGAAGAATTCCACTTTTGACAGATCAACACCCGCTTTTTCCAGATGTCCAATGGCGAACTGCTTCATCTTTTCATCGGCTACATTGATCCGCACCAGTTCTCCACGTGTAAGCTCTTTGATAAAAGCGGTGTATCCCGGATAAACCGTATCAAGTTTGCCAGGCCAGCTTGCTTCTTTATGAGGCCAGCTTAACCAGGTTGCCACGTGCTTTTCAAACTCTGCCGGGAAATAATAGCCCAGCTCGCGGGGAGTGGAGAGGTTGTTAGGATTGCGTGAAAGTGAACTCACAAGTAGAGGGTTTGAAGTAAGGAAATGGTTGAACGGTCAGAAGGGTTGGAAGTTTAATAGTTTAAAAGTTTAATAGTTTAATAGTTTCAAATTGACCGGTTAATTTCTAAAATCTCAACTACCAACTTTAACTATTAAACCATTAAACTATTAAACTTTTAAACTTTTAATCCTCATCTATATACCGCTTTGTAATCTGCCCGTAAGAATCAATCCTTCTGTCGCGGAGGAATGGCCAGTGAGTGCGGTACTTATCAGAGATGGTAAGGTCAAGCTCTTCGACATGGATTTCTTCCTGGTCATGTGATGCCTGGTAGACGACCGTTCCAAATGGGTTTGACACGAAAGATCCTCCCCAGAATTTCATGGCGCCATCCTGCTCCAGGCCAACACGGTTCACGCTCACTACATGCAGGCCATTTGCAACAGAGTGACTGCGCTGGATGGTTTGCCAGGCGTTGTATTGTTCGGTGTTTGTTTTATCGTCCTGGCTGGTCGCCCAACCGATAGCGGTAGGATAGAAGAGTACCTGTGCACCCATCAGCGAGGTGATGCGGGCAGCTTCCGGATACCACTGATCCCAGCAGATCAGGATGCCAATGGTCGCGAATTTTGTTTTGAATACTTTATAACCGAGATCACCTGGTGTGAAATAGAATTTCTCATAATAAGCGGGGTCATCAGGGATATGCATTTTACGATACTTTCCGAGATAGCTTCCGTCCGCATCGATCACCGCAGTAGTATTGTGATAAAGCCCTTCCGCTCTTTTTTCAAATAAAGATGCAATGATCACCACACCCAGTTCTTTTGCCACCTCGCTCAGCGAAGCGGTAGAAGGGCCAGGGATGGCCTCAGCGAGCTTGAAATTTTCATAATCTTCCACATCACAGAAGTACAGCGATGTAAACAATTCCTGCAAACAAACGATCTGGGCACCCTTCGCGGCTGCTTCTCGTGTTTTCTCGATTGCTTTCTGCAGGTTTGCTGTTTTATCACCAGAACAGCTCATCTGAACAAGACCAACTTTTACTTTTGACATGCTGAAAAAATTAATGTGCGAAATTACGAAAAACCGGGGATCGTTTTTGGGAAACGATCTCCGGTTTAGTTAAAATTTTGAAGAGGGATATTTAAAGTTTGCCGGGCGGGCAAAGCGCTTTTTTTTCCGAGGGATTGCCTCGGAGACTCTGTTTACTTTTTTTGCCTTGATGCAAAAAAAGTAACAAAAAAAGATCAAGGCTACGCGCACATGGCTAAAAATGGGAGGGTGTCACCTGCACAAAAAAAAACTCGCCCGCGGAGTGTTTTGGATTGATTGGCGTGCTGGCTCAAACAGTTTTTTTGTGCCTTCGGCACACCTGCGGTGTGTCTCAGACGGTGCC
>JBEVKW010000128.1:0-3205 GCA_040509495.1 Chitinophagaceae bacterium
CAGCGCTCCTGGCGTGAGCAGCGGTAAAGTGGTTGCCGGTGACCTGACCAGTACGTTATTGAACCCGGAGGTAGGATTATTTTTAGCGACACAGCCGAATGTTTCAGGCAAACCAAAAGCCTATCTGAACTGGATGTTGTTTGATGAGCAGTTCAAATTTGTGGAGAGTTCCAGTGGTGCGGACGTGGTGGAAGCCAGTGGCGTGGTGAAGTAATTTAACAGAACGAATTTGCCGGTGTATAAGAACGGGTATTTGTATATTTACGTGAGCAGTGAGACGAATGTAGATGTGTTCTTTGATAATTTACAGGTGACGCATGTAAGAGGAGGGTTGTTGGAGGAGAGTCATTATTATCCGTTTGGACTTACCATGGCGGGAATATCATCGAAGGCATTAGTGTTCGGAGGGCCTGAAAATAAATACAAATACAACGGTAAGGAAGAGCAAAGAAAAGAGTTCAGTGACGGCAGTGGGTTAGAATGGTTGGATTATGGGGCACGGATGTATGATAACCAGATTGGGAGGTGGCATGTGATAGATCCGCTGGCTGAGAAAATGCGTCGATGGTCGCCGTATAATTATGCATTTAACAATCCTATTAGATTTATCGATCCTGATGGGATGGCGCCAGAATGGATACCTGATAGTAAAGGGAACTTAATAGCAGAGAAGGGGGATGATATAGGTACATTGGCCAAGTTCTTAGGAGTTTCTGAAGCGAGTGCATATAATACATACATGACAGGAACAGATAATGCCATGGCCATTGAAACAGGGCAGGTCTCAATAACAGAAGGTGATCAAATAATGCTGAGTAATCCTTTTACACGGTCAATAGAACGATCCCCAAGTGATCTTACTTTGGATGTGGCTATAGCCGGGACTTCTCTTACAGGAGCTAGCCCGGTTGATAACTACAATTGTTGGGGATCAGCAATTGCAGGTAGCCGTGGTTATGAGATTGTTAACGGTGTGGGTATTGATCGTGGTAGTCAATTTGATCAACAGTTGTCTCGAGATTATACACCTGTTAGTACAACGGATGCGAAATTTGGAGAGACTGTGCTTCGTTTTGCGGATCCAGCAGATCCAACAAACTCTGCACAGCATGGGCAGTGTTTTATGGAAAAAGTCAAGATGGGACAACATACGTTTACTCAAAGAATGGATGGCAACTGAAGCCAGAGGTTATGAAGTTATCAGATTTACAAACAAAAATTCCAGAATATGGCGGTGTTAAAGGTATTAAGCCTGGCGATAGCGGCTATTACAAGCCTAACTAATGCGAAGTCCAATGAATGTTTTTCTGATTCATTGGGGTCGTGTGAGAAAGTTCTTTTTTTTACTCATGCAGACACCATTGTCTTGGATCAGACTGATTACCAAATGGAAGATAATGCTGCTGGATGCGAATTAACTATTACAAATAAAGAGAAGCTTTCTTTAGTTAAGGAACTGAAGAATCCGGCAATGTCTTTTTGCCGAAAAGGGGAAAGGCGCAAAGCAAAAGGGAACGATATTTTTAGTTCTTCGATCCCTAATGAGGCGAATTATTTTTTCCCTCTGGACAAAAAAGGATATATATATATCGAAAGGAAGAATGTAGTAAACCTAAAAGAGATCCGGCCAGATGTGAATCATTAAATTCTCTTTATCCATAGTGATGTCTGCGATGAAGATGTCGTATGCATAAAAACGCTCAAGCCCGGCCAGTGCCCGGCTTGATCGTTTTTATGCATACGCCTTTCTTGCTTTAGCATCCCTGATGTACGTATCGATGAGATCATACAGCGTCTTCTTTTTATCTTCATCCAACTGCTCGAGTTCCTGCAACCGCTTCAGCGTTTTTTTGTCGAGCCCGTTATGCAGCCCCTCACCCACAAGATGGTCGAGTGATACCTCAAGTGCATCTGCGATCTTCTTGGCTGCATCGATAGACGGCACGGCTTCCCCGCGTTCATACTTGCCGATCATGACCCTCGACACGCCGCTGTTGGTCGCGAGGTCAGCCTGGCTCCATCCTTTTTTGTCTCTTATCTCGGTGATGATCTTGCCGGTGTTCATATCTGAAAAGGTACTTTTAGCTGTGATTATCAATTTAGCGACGAAAGCAAGAAAAGCTGCCGATGCGTTAAAGCTAGCCGAGCGAATATTAGGAAAGGGGTATAAGGAAATTGCTCCAGGAGTATATAGATCAGCCGATGGGCTGACGCAGTTTAGAATGACAAACAGTGATTTATTAGGAAAGGGGACGGATGGTGTTCCGAATGTTCATATTGAAACCTTTGATCCTCGAAATTTAAATGTGCCAACAAAAAATTATCATATTCCTGTAACAGATTAAATAAAATGAAGATTAAAGCTTTTGTTCCAAAAGTGTCAGACGATGAGGTTCGATGGCTTATTATTGAATCAGATGAAATTGACACAAAAGGATATTTTATTTACTATCACATTAACGAAAATGCGGCTTATGACACATGGCATAAAACGCTTGACGATGCTTTCGAAGCTGCGCATTTGCAATATGGTATTATCAGAGAAAGTTGGCAATCGTTAAGTTAATCGGGCTGCTACCCGAGCGCAGTTTTAATTTTTCTATTGGAGATAAAAGAATCAAGGAACTCGAATACGAGTTCCTTATCTTTTTGTGACAGCTTATTAATGTCTTGTATACGGTTGATGGTTATGGTATCGAGCTCGATATCCGTATCACCGACGAGCCAGTACAGTGACACTTCCAGGATCCGCGCCATACTGGAAGCGGCTTCGATAGAAGGCTTCATCTCATCACGTTCATAACGCCCGATGGCCGGGCCTTTGGTGCTCAGCTGTGCGGCCAGTTCTTCCTGGCTGATGCCCTTCTTTTTGCCTGCCTGCAAGAGGCGGTTTCCGAAACTCATACGTACGATTACAATGGGAAATGTTGTTGTAGAGCGAATGTACACAACGTTATTGTTGCGTAGGTAATTCAGGTGATAAGTTCAATGTAAAAGCAAGTGCACGGTGGAGCGGAAGGCAGGCAGTGTCAATACCAGTCTGCTGAGTTCGATTGTATCGGCGTTTATAGGCAGCGCTCCTGGCGTGAGCAGCGGTAAAGTGGTTGCCGGTGACCTGACCAGTACGTTATTGAACCCGGAGGTAGGATTATTTTTAGCGACACAGCCGAATGTTTCAGGCAAACCAAAAGCCTATCTGAACTGG
>JBEVKW010000129.1:0-9953 GCA_040509495.1 Chitinophagaceae bacterium
CGGCTTTACCGCACCGGAGACCGCTGCCGCATGCTCCCCGACGGCTCGATCGAATACCTGGGAAGAAGGGACGGACAGATAAAACTCCGCGGTTACCGCATCGAACTCGGGGAGATCGAAACACTGCTGGCCGAACAACCAGGCATCGGACAGGCCGCCGTGGATGTACATACTGCCGGACAGGCCGAACAGTTCCTCGTGGGGTATATCGTACCCGCACCGGATCAACAACCCGATACAGAAACGATCACTGCCGCATTGAGAGAAACTCTGCCCGAGTATATGGTGCCGCAGGTATGGCAAACGCTTGCATCATTGCCGATGACCGGCAGCGGTAAGCTTGACCGTAACGTTCTCCGGCAACTGCCACTCGACAATAGCGCTGCCTCCGCTGATCAACCATACACATCATGGCGGACCGCGGAAGAAAGACAACTCACCGAGATCTGGAGCACGCTGCTGAACCGTTCACGCATCAGCATATACGATAACTTCTTCGCACTCGGCGGGCACTCACTCATGGCCATGCGGATGGTGGCGGCTGTCAGAGCAAGACTGGAAGTTGAACTGCCATTAAAGATCATTTTCGAGTTGAATACCATTGAATCTCTTGGGAGATACATTGCTGTACTCGTAGCAGAAAATACCGTTCACTCAGATGAATACGATTTCATCACCCTGTAAATAAAACATTAGGATGAATATTACCGAACCAGGTACACCTTTCAATTTGCTGGAAGTTATCCCGCTATTGGAACAGGCAGATAAACACGGCATAAGGATCGCATACGACGACGGCCAACTCATCATCAAGGTGCAGAAAGGACGTAATGTAGACCCCGCTTTTCTTTCCTCATTGAAAGAGAAAAAATCTCTTTTATTGCTCTACTATCAAAAAAGAAAAGAAGAACTTCAGCACTTTGCCACACGCCTGAGCGTTATAAAACCTGCAGGTGACAGAGGAGAAAACATCCCTTTATCTTATAGTCAGGAACGCTTATGGTTCATCGACAAACTGGATGGAAGTGTACCATACCATATTTCAACCACTTATTATCTCAAAGGGAAGCTGCAACTCTCACTGTTTGAACAGTCCTTACAGTTCGTGGTCAACAGGCACGAAGCCCTGCGGACCGTTTTCAGGGAAATTGACGGAGTACCTTATCAATCCATACTGCCACAGGATAGCTGGAAAATGACTGTCATTGCACAGGAAGAACAGCCATACAGCGAAGATCAATTGAAAAAGATGGTGGCCGAGCTTATTGCAGAACCTTTTGATCTTTCAAAAGATCATATGCTGCGTATCACACTCATTGAACAGCAACAGGAACAATACCTGATGGTAGTAACTATGCATCACATTGCTTCAGATGGATGGTCGCTGCCAATCATTGTGAACGAGACGATAGAAGTGTACACGTCAAAAATTGAACAACGTTTACCGGCTCTGCAACCTTTATCCGTTCAGTATGCAGATTATTCCATCTGGCAACGCGAACAGTTCTCAGAAGATCGTATGAAAAATCAGCTTTCTTATTGGGAAAGAAAACTGGCGGCAACTGAACCTTTGCTTCTTCCTACTGACTTTCCCCGGCCCTCTATCCAGAGTACGAACGGCGCAGCTACCGGTTTCAAAGTCAATAAAGACGTCAGCGATAAATTAAGCAACCTGTCAAGGAAAAGCAATACAACTCTTTTCATGCTGCTCCTTTCTGCATTTAAGGTGTTATTATACAGGTACAGCTCACAGACCGACATCTGCGTTGGCACGCCGATCGCCAATCGTGGCTATAAAGAAATAGAACCACTGGTTGGCTATTTCGCCAATACGATCGTATTCAGAAGCGATCTGGATGGTAATCCATCCTTTCTCGAATTACTTCAACAGGTAAAAACGACCACGTTGGAGGGATATGAGAACCAGGATACACCTATCGAGAAACTTGTACAAAGCCTGATAAAGAACCGGGATATGGGCCGCGGCCTCTTTTTCCAGGTGATGTTCATTGTCCAGAATACACCTGATATCCCTGATCTGAAGCTGCCCGGCGTTGAAATTGAATATGGTCCGCTCAAACATACCACTTCAAAATTTGATCTGACACTGGCGATAGAAGAAACGCCGCATGGATTCCGGGCCGACTTTGAATATTGCACGGATCTGTTCGATGTGTCCACCATCCACCGCATGCAACAACATTTCAGCAACATCCTGAGATCGATCAGTGAAGACCCCTCTGTCAGGATTGGTGATATCGACATGGCAGGTGATACCGAAAAGGAAATACTTACCGCGCAATTTGGTCATACTCCGGCCCCCGACTATGATCAACAGCTGACGATACTTGATCTGTTCCGTCGCCAGGTAAAACAGCAACCGGATTCGATCGCTCTCTCATGCAATGGTAAAAGTCTTACCTATAGGGAACTGGATGAAAAAAGCAATCAACTTGCTTCTTTTATTACGGCTAAAAAGATTGGTACCGGTGCACGGATCGTTCTCGCCCTCGACCGCTCTCTGAACCTTGTAGTGTGTTTACTTGGTGTATTGAAAACAGGCGCAGCATATGTGCCAGTTGATACAGAGTACCCGGCAGACCGGATCAGATTTATTGCGGTAGAAACCGGGGCCGCGTTGATGATCACAGAAAAATTCCTGGAGGCTGAATGGAAAGATCTTTCCCATGCGGGAACATGCGAACTGCTAACGGTTAACAATGGAATCAATCTATGGGATGATCAACAGGTTCAATACGAGGGAAGGATGCCGCAGCCAGACGATCTGGCTTACATCCTATACACCTCAGGTACCACCGGCGTTCCAAAAGGCGTATTGATCACGCATGCTTCTCTTACTCATTACACCGCAGGTTTTATCAGCTATTTCAATATTGCACCGTCAGACAATGTGATACAGCAATCATCCGTGTCATTTGACACCATGGTGGAGGAGATTTTTCCGGCGCTATCAACCGGCGCCTCAGTAACGATCGCTGCTGGTGGAGGCCGTGATGTTGATGCCCTGATTCAATTGATATATAAAGGTGAGGTTACTGTATTATCGACAACACCCCATGTTATCGATTTTCTCAACCAGGAACTCAAACACACGGGTAGTCTCCGTATACTCATAAGCGGTGGCGATGTGTTGAAGCCTTCCAGCATTGAACGACTGATAGAAATGGTTCCTGTTTATAATACTTACGGCCCGAGCGAAACGACTGTTTGTGCACTTTATCATCGCGTGAGAGCGGCAGCTGATGCCAGCCTTCTTGGCCGGCCCTGTCCGGGCACAACCGTGCTTGTGCTGAACCCTCATGGAAAACTTAACCCGGTAGGCGTTCCCGGAGAGATCTACATAGGTGGAGCAGGCGTGGCCAAAGGATATCTCGACAGACCCGAACTGACCCGTCAGAAATTTGTGCAGGCTCTTATTGAAGAAAATAACGATGCCAGGTTTTTTCGTACCGGTGATATTGGTTACTGGACGGCAGATGGTGAACTGTTGTTCAACGGCCGGGCTGATAGCCAGTTCAAAATAAACGGATACCGCGTAGAGCCGGACGAGATCGAAAAGGCGGCACTTGATTCAGGGTTGTTACGAAATGTTGTGATCAAACTTATACAACATACTACCGGTCACAAAGAAGTGGTAGGCTATATTGTACCACTTGCCGGCTATTCAGGTGAAGGACTGATCACTTACCTGCACAGCAGATTGCCTTCATTCATGATCCCATCCCGATGGGTCGAACTCGATACACTTCCTCTCTTATCCAATGGCAAGATCGATCACCGATCCCTTACGGTCATCAGTAACGTCGCTGCCAGCGACGCTGCCGTTCCCGAATTGCCCGCTAATACTACAGAAGAGAAATTGCTGACCATCTGGCAAGCTTTTTTGAAAAATGAGATTACCAGCGTAAATGAAAATTTCTTTTCGCTGGGAGGGCATTCCTTACTCGCTACCCGCGTTCTCCACGCGATCAAGAAAGAATTCGACACCAGCATAACGTTAAAGGATATCTTTTTTGCGCCTACTATCAGATTGCTTGCCGCAAGGATCTTACAAACCGGGAAAGATAGTGTGGAGCCAGGTTTGTCAGACACAACTGATCCCGTAGGAAAGATCCCCCTTTCTTACAATATGGAGAGATTATGGTTCATTGACCAGTTGCAAGGATCATTGTCATACCATATCCCGCTAATGCTGAAACTCGAGGGGGCATTCGATCCTGCGCTGTTTGAAGATGCCTGCAAACAGCTTGTGCAACGTCATTCTATCCTAAGAACGGTGATCAGAAATGAGAACGGTATTCCATTCCAGGAATTATTGCCCTCCGGTAGCTGGAGTATGGAGTTCAGCAATTTAACAGATCCGCAATCTGATCAGGCACCCGTTTCTGAACAACTGGAAAGATTCTCCGGAAAAGAATTCGACCTGGCCAATGACCACTTCTTCCGCGTGATGGTACTGCAGCAAACGGAAAAATTACATTACCTGTGCATCGTGTTGCATCATATCGCAGGTGATGGCTGGTCGGTTGATATACTTACAAAAGAAATGGCGAGTTTTTATAACAGTAAGCTGAAAGGTGAAGAACCTTTATTGCCGCCATCGCCGGTACAATACCATAACTACTCTTTGTGGCAACGATCTACCCTGACGGATGAGATCCTGCAGCATCGCATCGAAGCTGTCAGATCCAAGCTGACGGGCGTTGCACCGATCAATATCCTTACAGATTTCGAGAGACCTCTTGTGATGAGTTTTGACGGGGCGGAAATCAGCCGTACGATCGATGCGGAGGCTGTGGCTAAACTCAGAAAGGTCTGCGAAGCTGAAGAAGTAACGCTGTTCATGTTGCTCCTTTCTGTATATAAAGTTTTGCTCTATAAATATTCGCATGATGAAGATCTTTGTGTAGGGATACCAGTGGCAGGCAGGAATCTGCGGGAGACCGAGAATGCAGTTGGTTTTTTTGTAAATACTGTTGCGGTGCGCACTGTCTTCTCTTCCTCCCAATCATTTCGCTCGTTACTTGCGCAAGTGAAAAACGGTGTGCTCGATGCATTTGACAACCAGGATGCTCCTTTCGAGAAAGTGATCGAAGCGCTGAACATTCCGCGCGATCTCAACAGGCATCCGGTCTTTCAAACCGTCTTTCAGCTTCAGAATAATACCTCGCAGCCGATCACGCATATCGGTGATTGCAGGATTTCACCAGTGTATCCCGGGCAATTCAAAGTCAAATTTGACCTTACCCTGGAAGTGTCTGAAAATGCTGATGACTTATCACTGCATCTGGCTTACTGTAAAGAGCTTTACAGTGAAGAGACCATGAGGCAAATGCTTGGTCATTATGTTGCACTCGTCAATGCTGTTGCCGAAAATACTGATCTTCCATTGTACAACATCCCGATGTTGAGTGCTGCCGATGAGCAACAACTGCTACAGGGATTTAATAATTCTGCACGTGATTACGGGGCTTCGCCACTGATCATGACACTGTTTGATCAACAATGTAAAAATGTTCCGCGGAAGATGGCCGTGCTTTCCGACGCAGGTAGCATTTCATTTGAAGAGTTGAATGAGAGAGCCAACTTTCTTTCGATGGTTTTGAAAAGCAAACTGGTAGCTGAAGGCAGCCTTGTAGCCATTTGCCAGGAACGGTCAGTAGAAATGATCGTATCTATCCTCGCTGTGCTAAAAGCAGGTGCGGCTTACATACCGGTCGACCCGGCTTTACCTGTTTCCCGGATAAGACGTATCGTAGACGATAGTCATCCGCTTTGTATGCTTACACAGCGCGGCGTAGTTACGGATGATGGCGCCTGGTTCAATGGTCATCTGGTTTTTGCTGACGAGATCAAAGGAAGAAGCAAAACCGGACCAGCCATAGAAATCAAAGACCAGGATCCTCTTTTATGCGTGATCTATACATCGGGATCCACGGGCAATCCGAATGGAGTGTTGATCCGCAATAGTAATCTTTACAACCGGATTGCATGGATGAAGGAAATGTATCCATTTACTACTGACGAAAGATCTGCATTGAAGACATCTCTTTCATTCGTAGATCACTTATGGGAATTGTTCGGACCGCTTACCTCCGGGATAAGTACTGTCATCATCTCAAAAGATGAAATATTCAGGGTGGACCTGCTGCTGGCAAAGATCAGTCATTACGGAATTACAAGAATGGTACTGGTACCTGCACTGCTTAATGAGATTCTGAGAGCAATACCTGAAGATGAACAACCTGTACCATTCCCTTTTATATGGAGTTGCAGCGGCGATATATTGAATGACTATTCCATTCGCCTGTTCTATGCCCGTTTCCCCAATGGAAAATTGCTGAACATCTACGGTTCAACGGAAGTCACAGCTGATGTTACACTGTTTGATACCTCTTCATCTGTTTACGACCAGGTGCCCGGACTTACTTCAGGCTTATTCGACCTCTCTTTCGGTGATGAGCTGAATACCCTCGCAGAAACATTTCTTGAAAGAAAAAAGATCATCGGTCAAACAGATACAGCATCGATCCCTTTTGTCACGTTTGGCAGAGGCAGGCCCGTGACAATGACGGCACCGCAATATGTTTCCTTTCTCAGGGAAATGCTGTTGCCTAACATGGTCAATATCGGTAGCTCATCGTTCATTGGTCATATGACTGCTCCCGTACCGCTCTTCCTCCGCGAACTGAATGCATTGATGATAGCACTTAATCAGAACCTGGTTAAGATCGAAACATCAGGTGCAGCAACATCGGTCGAGAAGGAAGTGCTGGCCATTATACACAGGGAGGTATTCCGGTTTGATGAGCAGTTTTACCAGGCGAATGCATGGCTGCCCGGCAAATGCCTTGGCGTGGTTACGGGAGGAGGCAGCGTGTCAAACATCACTGCCCTGAGTTATGCCTTGAATGCAAGTTTTAAAGCTGACGGACATTTCCGTGGATTTGCAGAAGAAGGGCTGGTATCTTCCCTTGCACATTATAATTATTCCGGAGTAGTGCTTATCGGATCGCCCCTTATGCATTATTCCATTGAGAAGGCATTGCGGCTCCTGGGGCTTGGACGTAAAGCATCCGTCGTGTTTGATTTTGATAAGAATGATCCGGAACAATCGCGCGCTGATCTCCATCGGAAAATAAAAGAACTTAGAGCAGAAAGGTTACACGTTCTCGCTATCGTTGGAGTGGCGGGAGCAACTGAAACGGGCACCATCGACCCGCTTGATGAACTCGCTGCAGTGGCGGCTGCGGAAGGGATACATTTTCATGTGGACGGGGCTTTCGGTGGACCGTATATTTTTTCAGAGAAGCTTGCCGTCAAACTTCGCGGCATAGAACATGCTGATACCGTAGCTATCTGTGGACATAAGCAAATGTATATGCCTCTTGGGGCAAGTGTCTGCCTGTTCAAAGATCCTGGATTTGCTATCTATTCCGCTAATACCACGAATTACCAGGCACGAAAAGGAAGTTTTGATCTCGGTCGTTATACAATTGAAGGTTCCCGGCCATTCGTATCACTGCTGTTCCATGGATTATTCAGCGTATTTGGAACAAAAAGGATCGGGCAGGTGATGGAATATAATTTTGAGAGGGCTGTCGATTTTGCAAGCCTGGTTGATGGAGATCCTGCGTTCCAGTTGCTGTTCACTCCTGAAACAAATATTGTGAATTACAGGTATGTGCCGGCGCTTTTGCGCGAGAAAGCGGGATTGGGCCTTTTAAATGAAGAGGAAACATCGCTGATAAACGACATCAACATCAGGCTTCAGCAACAACAGTTTCTCCGTGGCAACTCTTTTGTTTCCTATTCACTTGTAAAGAATTCAAAAGCGGGTGGCAAAACAGCTATTGTGGCGCTCAGGATGGTGATCATGAACCCTGCTTCGGACAATGCGATCTTCCGGTCATTTCTCGAAGAACAAAAAGACATTGCCGGCCAGTTCAGCAGTCTGCCCGTCACAGTGGCTCCGGATATATTTGCTTATGAAAGAAGCTGGTCAGCATCGGTCAACAATCCCTCTGCCATTGTGAGTATTGGCAAGCCTGTTCCCAACTGTCGTGTATATGTGCTTGATGAATACGGAAATCTCTGTCCTCCCGGCGTAAGCGGCGAGCTATATGTGGCAGGCAAACAATTGTCCGATGGTTATCTTATCCGTAACGATCTGACCAAAAAAAGATTCATCACAAAAAATGTGGGACAGAACATTACTGAGCGGTTGTTCCGCACTGGCGACCTGTGTCGCTGGCGTGCAGATGGGAGTTTGCAATATCTCGGCCGCAAGGATCAGCAGATCAAGATCCGCGGTTACCGCATAGAACCGGGAGAGATCGAAGCAGCACTTTACCAACTGCAGGATATTCGCCAGTGCGCTGTGGTTGCCGGAGAGGACGCATCCGGTAATCAGCAACTGAGAGGATATGTGGTCACGGAAAATGAGTTTGATCAGGAAAAAGTGATGATAGCCCTCCGTTCATATCTGCCGGAATACATGCTACCTTCTTTATGGATGGAGCTGCCTGCCTTACCATTGAATGCAAGCGGCAAGGTTGACCGGCTTGCACTGCCCGCACCAGAAACTTCTGAACATCGAGGCTCTTCTTACATGGCTCCTTCTGACGAAACAGAAACGATATTGTGCGGCATATGGGAAGAATTATTGGGCATAAAAAGAGTGGGTGTCGGCGACAGTTTCTTTGCGCTTGGTGGTCACTCACTACTCGCTATGCGGATGGTAGCTGCTATCAGAGCAGCACTTGGTATTGACATTGCGGTAAAAACGGTGTTTGAGTTCAATACAATAAAGCTCCTGGCGAAATTCCTGAAGATATCATTTGAAGCCGCGCGTATCAGCGGGACAGAGGATCAGTTGGCGCAGCCTGAGCTGGAAGACGAAATGAACGATATTGAAGTAGTGCCGGGACAAATTGCTTATGATGTAAAAGCAATGATTGATCTTATCGGAGAGGCGAACGCGGCCGGCGTAAGATTGAATTATGAAAACGGACAGTTATCAGTTGGTATCAAAAAGAACACAAACGTTTCACAGGAAATTCTTGATAAGCTAAAGGCGAGTAAAACGAACCTGCTTTCATACTACAAAAAATATAAGGCAGCAGTGATAAGTACGCCTGGAACCTCCGTTATTCCTGTATACAGTGATGGAGGAAAGATCCTGCTGTCGCCGAGCCAGGAACGACTGTGGTTCATCGATCAGCTGGAAGGAAGCGTGGCTTATCATATCCCGATGATCTTGCAATTGGATGGCAAGGTGGATATAGATGCCCTTGAAGCGACATTCCGTTCAGTGGTGCGCCGTCACGAGATCCTGCGCACAGTTTATGTGGAAGAGAATGGAGTAGTGGAGCAGCAGGTGATCAGTTGGGAACATTGGAAAATGCCTGTGATGCGAAACCGTCAGTATGATCGTAACCGCGTACTGCTTGATCAGGCTATTCATGCCTGTATCTCCCGCCGCTTTGATCTCAGCCAGGATCATATGCTGCGCTGCGAGTTATTGCAGATCTCAGACAACAGTTATATCCTCTCCGTGGTATTGCATCACATCGCCGGCGATGGCTGGTCAATGCCGCTGCTGGTGAAAGAACTGATCCAGACCTATCAACGCTTTCAGGCAGGAGAGCTGCAACCGTTGGCGGCCCCGGTGCTCCAGTACCGCGACTATGCCATGTGGCAACGATCCCGGATCACGCAGCAATCCGAAGGATTGGCGTACTGGCAGCAGCAGCTCGATGGCATCACGCCATTGCAACTGCCTGCCGATCGCAACCGTAGCGGTGGCTGGAGCGGACGCGGCGCCGCAGAATCGATCATGCTCGATGAAAAATTATCGGCGCAGATAAATACCGTTAGTGTGCAGAATGGTTTGACACCGTTCATGCTTTTGCTCGGTGTGTTCAAATTAT
>JBEVKW010000130.1:0-14533 GCA_040509495.1 Chitinophagaceae bacterium
CGCCGGCAAAAACAGGTGGCGCCATTAGCGCATAGCCTTGATCTTTTTGCATCAAGGCAAAAACGTAAACAGAGACTCCGAGGTTCTCACCTCGAAAAACCTATAACAACAAAATAAGCGCCCTTGCCCGCCCGACAATCCCCAAAAACAAAGCCCCCGATTTTCACCGGGGGCTTTGCTTTATCAAAAAAATCATTACTAAATCTTATCAGACTTTACGTCGGCTTTTGGCGCCGCCGCCTTCTTCCTGCCACTTCCCAGATCAAGCAGAACCGGAGCAGCCACAAAAATAGAAGAATAGATACCGGTTACCACACCGATCAGCATTGCGAAGGCAAAACCTCTGGTTACTTCACCACCTACCAGGAACAGGATCAGGATGGTCAGGAACACGGTCAGGGAGGTCATGATCGTACGGCTGAGGGTTTCGTTGATCGCGCGGTTGATCGTTTCAGCCAGTGGAGCAGAAGGATACAGTTTTCTGTCTTCACGGATACGGTCAAAGATGATCACCGTATCGTTCATCGAGAAGCCGATCACCGTCAGCAAGGCTGCGATGAAGTGCTGATCGATCTCCAGCGGGAATGGAACAATGCTGCGAGCAAACGAGAACACGATCAATGTAACAAGTACGTCGTGCAACAGGGCGATGATCGTACCAAGCGAGTATCTCCAGTCGCGGAAACGCATAAAGATATAAAGGAAGATCACGAAGATGGCGAACACAGTCGCTTTAACCGCACCTCTTTTCAGATCGTCGGAGATGGTTGGTAATACTTTTTTGAACGCGATACGGCCAACAGCAGTCTGGCTGTGTTCTGCGTTATCAAAGTTCTCAAATGTATAGTTAGCAGGAAGGTGTTTATTCAGGCCTTCAAACAGCTTTCTTTCAACGATTGAGTCAACTTCAGGTCTTGTGTCTTTGATCAGGTAAGGTGTGGTGATATCCAGTGTGCGGGTATCTCCAACAGTTTTGATCTGCGTATTCTCGCCATCAAAAGTTGTTTTCAGTTCTTCCCGGATCGTTTCGATCTCTTTACTTACGTTCTTGTCAAACCGTACTGTATAGCTACGGCCACCATCGAATTCAACGCCATAATCGAACCCGTTGAACAGGGAAACGATACCAAGGGCAAGCACTACGAAAGAGATGATGTAGGCTGTTTTCCTGAATTCAATGAATTTATATTTCGCATGTTTGAAGATGCGGGTAGAAACAGAGGTAAAGTATTTGAGTTCTTTCTTTTTCGAAAGGAAGATATCGCTTACCCAACGGCTTACCATGATTCCGCAGAACAGGGACAGTAAGAGACCAAGGATCTGTGTGGTTGCGAAACCTTTTACAGGGCCCAGACCGAAATAGAACAGGATCACCGCGGTCAGCAGGGTCGTAATGTGACCGTCAAGAACCGGCGGCAATGAACGCCTGTAGCCTTCTGTAATAGCCTGCTGGTAACTTTTACCCCGTGTCAGTTCTTCCTTGATCCTTTCGTAGATGATTACGTTGGTATCTACCGCCATACCGATAGTGAGTACAAGACCCGCGATACCGGGAGCAGTAAGTGTAGCACCCAGACCGGCCAGTACACCTACGGTGAACAGGAGGTTAAGGATCAATGCAATGTTTGCGATCCAGCCAGCTGAGTTATAATAAACAAGCATCAGGGCGAAGATCACGAGGAAGGAGATCGCAAATGACATTATACCGCCTTTGATCGCTTCAGCACCGAGGGTTGGACCAACCTGTTGTTCCTGCACGATCTTCGCAGGAGCAGGCAGTTTACCGATCTTCAGCATGTTTGCCAGATCCTGTGCTTCTTCAACACTGAATCCGCCGCTGATCTGTGAAGTACCGCCATCGATCGCTCCATTTACATTCGGGGCAGAGTAGACAATATTATCGAGCACGATCGCAATTGGTTTGCCAACGTTCTCTCCGGTCATTTTAGCCCAGTCACGCGCACCTGAAGCCGTCATGGTCATCCGGACTTCCGGTTTACCGCTCTGATCGAAGTCCATAGCAGCAAAGCTTACCGCATCACCTTCGATCTTGGCCCGCTCGCGGCCAAATGTTTTGATCGCATATAAAGGAACGAATTTGTTCAGGTTGTTTTTCTTATCACGCTCAGCGATACCGAACATCCAGCTAAGCTGAGCAGGGAAACTAGCCCTGATCGCAGGCGTGTTCAGGTATGAACGTACAAGCGCCGTATCTCTGATCGCCACATAGCCGATAGCAGGAGAGAAGAGCGGGCGGCCATTCTGACCTTGTTGCGGAGGAATGAACTGGATATAGTTACCGAGTCTTTTTGTTGCATCCTGATCATCCGCAGATGCGATCGGACCTTTACCGGCAGTATCAGGGGTTTTATCAAATTCGAGGCTGGTATCATTTTTTGCAGTAGCGGTGGTGTCAACTTTGGTAAGTGTATCAACTGCTGGTTTTGCAGTGGTATCTACCGTTTTGCCACCCATCATGTTAAAGAAGATGCCATCAGCTTTAACGATGCTTGCATCAAGTTCGAGGATGTTATAAACTTCCCAGAACTGAAGGTTTGCTGTTGATTGCAGGATCCTTCTTACACGCTCTTTATCCTGGATACCAGGGAGCTCTACAGAGATAATGCCACGGTCGCGATCAGGGTTGATGCTTGGTTGTGCAACACCAAACTGGTCGATACGTGTATTGATGATACGGAAAGTATTGTCGAAAGCATATTTCGCCTGCTCTTGCAGAACAGCAGCTACTTTCGCATCACTATCACCAACTTTGATCGTTTCTTTATTGGCAGCGGCAAATAAACCTGACATTTGATTTGCGCCGGCGAGTTT
The DNA here is from genome assembly GCA_040509495.1 of Chitinophagaceae bacterium. Lineage (GTDB taxonomy): Bacteria > Bacteroidota > Bacteroidia > Chitinophagales > Chitinophagaceae > Terrimonas_A. The sequence continues at coordinate 2,833 of JBEVKW010000130.1, forward strand.
CTGGTATTCTTCCGTGAAGAGACTGATGAAGTTCGCGTCACTATTAGCCTTTTTCACATTGGCGTTATCCAGCGCCTTCAGGAAATTCGGGTCTTTGGAGTTGTTCGCCAGGGTTTTCAGCAAGCCTGTCATCTCCACTTCGAGTGTTACGTTGATACCACCCTGGAGATCAAGACCGAGATTCAGTTCTTCTGATTTTGCTTTCTGGTAGCTGATCGCACCAGTGATGCCATAAGTAACTGTTTCGTCTTTAGTGCTGTCTTTAAGACGGTTCAGCCTTTCATTAAACAGTCTGTCCCTGTCTTCGTCTTTCGCTTCAGGATGGTTGACTTTAATGTAGCTGTTCGCACTGGCCTCTAATTTTTTCTCATGATTGCGCACAAACCAGGTAAAAGATAACTGGTAAAGTGAGTAGATAATAAGCAGGATCGTGAAAAATCGAACCAAACCTTTCAGTTGCATACTTTGTTCATTTACGTTTTTTCGGTTCTTTACTCCGCTATGGCAGGCGGGTAAAGCAGTCAGGGATTTTTAAGGAGGGCAAAGATAATGTTTTAAGGTATACAGTGTTAGAGCATTTATCCGGCCAAGAAAAGCATTTAATTTATTGATTATCATATGTTTAAATATGCTCAATTCACACCCGTGCACAACTTGCGTTTTATAACCTGCTTCCGGGTGTACCGGAATGACGGTTCATGTCTGCAATAAAGGCAGTGGAAAAACAATGCACTGACACGACATTTCTCTTTATCCACATCGCTGATCAGTTAAAGCACAATTTGGTTAAACAGTTTTTAAATAAATGTTCGATTCATTCAAATTCCTACATTTGCGTCCGCGTATCAGATAGATAGAGACAAGCTCAGGGAAGAATGTTTACTGGTTTAAAGTTTAACAGTTCAAAGGTTTAAGGTTTTACGAACGGAGCTCAACCTTTACACATGAACCCCGCTCAAGTTCAGCTGGATCTTTTATTCATTTACCGTCATAATAAATCAGACATGCAATTATCATCGCTGTTGCAGCGCTTCAATGAACCAGAGACCCTGAAAATGGCAAAACTCGGCCGTGAATTAAGGGCACAGGGGATCGATGTGATCGATCTCAGCTTAGGTGAACCCGATTTTGATACACCCGAACATATCAAGGAAGCCGCAATCAAAGCGATTCATGATAACTGGAGCCACTATACGCCTGTTCCGGGTTATCTCGATCTCCGTGAAGCGGTCTGCACTAAATTCAAACGCGATAATAATCTTGAATACAAACCGGAGAATATCGTTGTATCTACCGGTGCGAAGCAAAGCCTCGCGAATGTGATCCTCGCTCTCGTGGATGATAATGACGAAGTGCTGATCCCGACTCCATACTGGGTTACTTACAGCGAACTCGTAAAGATCGCACGTGGCCGTGTGGTGGAGATCAAATCAACTGCCAAATCCGGATTCAAGATCACTCCTGAACAACTCGAAGCAGCGATCACTCCGCATACAAAAGTATTCCTGTTCTCTTCACCCTGTAATCCAAGCGGCGCTGTATACAGCAAAGAAGAACTGGAAGGCCTGGCAAATGTATTCCGCAAGCATCCGAACATTCAGATCATCTCTGATGAGATCTATGAATACATCAACTTCGTTGGAACACATGAAAGTATCGCACAGTTTGAAGACATCAAAGATCGTGTGATCATTGTAAATGGATTGAGTAAAGGTTTCGCAATGACCGGTTGGAGACTTGGTTATATCGCAGCTGATGCTGCCATCGCAAAGGCCTGTGAAAAACTGCAGGGACAATTCACCAGCGGCACTTCTTCCATTACTCAGAAAGCGGCTGTTGTTGCCTTGACAACTGATCTGCGTCCTTCAATGGATATGGTGAAGGAATTCACCCGCCGTCGTGCACGCGTGATGGAACTGATCAAAGATATCCCCGGCGTTGTATGTTCTGCTCCGGAAGGTGCCTTCTATATCTTCCCTGATATCAGTTATTACTTTGGAAAGTCAGATGGTAAAACAACCATCCATACTTCAGGAGATCTCTGCATGTATTTGCTGAATACGGCACACGTTTCTTCTGTAATGGGTGAAGCATTTGGTGATCCTGACTGTGTAAGGTTTTCTTTTGCAAACAGCATGGAGAAGATCGAAGAAGCATGGGCAAGGATCGCAAAGGCGCTCGGACAACTGAAGTAAGGACGTTGATCAATATTGTGAGCGTTTATCGCTCAATAGTTCTATAGGTTTAATAGGTTTCATGGACTCGGCGTTTGCCTGATCTGTGGAACCTATTAACGTTTTAGCGCGGCTAAGCTGCTGCTCTTTCTATTTTGTCGGAGGGCTGATGTTATCTCGTTTAGAGCTGATCTTTCCATGCCTCGCAGATCACAGCGCTCATTGGTGCAACCATCGGAGCTGCTCCGAATTTTTCAGTCAGCTCTTTTTCCAGTTTCGTTTTTATTTCGTACAGCCAGTCCGGATTTTGTTTGTTGATATCGTCGTAAACGCCGCCTTTCAACAGACCATCAGCCGCTTCCCTTGCTGTTGCGGCAACAGAGTGTAGTTGTTTTATTTCAATAGAAATCTTTAAAAAACCTGCATCCTTCAATAGTGATTGGATGGCTGCTTCATCATGCATCGAAGTGGGAAGGTTATAGGATTCAGCCAAAGGTTTTTGCAGGTATGTTGCTGCAATAGACCGGGCGCACCAGGATGCTGCATTATTCTCCAGCTTATCCCACGTGGTAAATAAAAATTGTCCACCGGGTTTAAGTACGCGGTATACTTCCAAAAATGCCCTGGGCTTATCGGGAACAAACATATAGCCAAAACAACAGACGACCAGGTCGATACTTTGATCAGGGAAAGGTAGCTGTTGCGCATCTATGTTCTGCCAGTCAATATCAAGCTCACCCAGTTTCCTTTTAGCCACAACCAGCATATCCTCGCTGATATCAGAGGCGATCAGCCTGGCGGAAGGAGGGATCCTTTCGCGGATATGGCGCGTGACGCGACCTGTTCCCGTGGCGATCTCAAGTACTGTACATATATCCGATGACCCGATACGTTTGGCAATTTCGACAGCATATGGTTCAAAATAAAAAGGACCAAAGAACTGATCGTAATGAACGGCCGTCTCCGCAGGTGAATCGGCAGAAGTCTTTTTTATGGAGGGGTCACTCATACATTCCGGTGTTATAAGTAGGTGTTATTCTTTTTAAGCATCGTAGCAATACGATAAGACTCAAAAATAAGACAGACAGCGAGATCATGGTCAGATCCTCGTTGTTGAAAGCAATCCTTTACGTTCATAGTTGCAAATACGGGCAATTTTTGCTTTATTAGGGTTCTGTATTATCATCAACAGCTGCATCAGCAGTTGTCAAACTTGCCAGATCGCCTGATCATCCCGATTGGAGCGAAGCTTCTTAAAATGATGTCTAATGGGACTCGACAGTGTTGAAATACTAATGAAAGTGGAAGACACGTTCGGTATTAAAATACCTGACGAGGAAGCACAGCAGATCCTGACAGTGGGAGATTTTCATAATGCTGTTTGGCGGTATCTGTCTGGTAAGCAAAGTAGCGAGTGTCAGTCACAAAAGTTATTTTACACGCTCCGGAGATCTTTTGTTCATCAGTATGGATTTCCTGCCAAAGAGTTAAGTATTGCAACTTCACCGGATCAGGTGTTTCCACGTTTGAACCGCCGCCGGGAATACGGAAGATTTTCAATTGATACCGATCTTCAGTTGCCAGACCTTGTATTGGGCAAATCATGGCAGCTATTGCTCACCAGCTTTGGATTTGTGTCGATCATCGGAGGGCTGTTGACATCACTGATACTGATCTTTTTTTCCGGTTACAGTAACTGGATGTTTTTGATTCCTGTGATAGGTATCGTTTCCACTGTTCTGTTTGCTGAATTGTTGAATCCGAAGCGAACGGTGATCGGAGAGCTGACGATGGAAGAATTTACACAACAGGTACTCGCTCTGAACTATTCAAAGCTCGTGAAGGCAGGAGGAACGAACAGGCGCGAAATGGAATCGGTGATCAATCATATTATTGCTGATTCAGCGGGGCTTCATCTGGAAGATATAACAGTAGAGAAGAAAATAGCAGATGATCTTGGAATTGATTGAAAGCCTCACGCGTTGCAGGCTTATTGCAGCCGCCGTTAAGTCTTATCCTATCCGATCATTTGAGACTTTACAGTTAAACTTCTAAACTTTTCGTTCAACTCCACCACCTGCGGTATCAGTAGTTCCTGCTCGTCATTCTTTACCACAAAATCGCATAGCTTCATCTTTACTGTTTCATTGATCTGGCGTTTCATCCGTTGCAGAACTTCTTCGCGGGTGATATTGTCGCGGTGCATGGTCCGCAGTATTCGCAATGGCGTGGGGGAGTAAACGCCGATGATATAGTCCAGATTGCTGGCGGAGCCACTTTCAAACAGGAGTGCAGCTTCTTTGATCGCAAAAGGAGCGGTTTGCCTGGCCATCCATTGTTCTGAGTCGGCAATAGTGGCGGGGTGGGAGATCGAATTAAGCAGCGCAAGTTTTTCCGGGTTTCCAAAAACCTGTGCGGCGATATAAGGACGGTTCAATAATCCTTCTGCGGTATAACTTTCATTGCCGAAATATTTCAGCAGGTCTTGTTTTACTGCGGGGTTCTCATTCATAACGCGCTTTGCCGCATCGTCTGCATAGTATACAGGTATGCCAAGCACTTCAAAAATGCGTGCAACAGTGCTTTTGCCGCTGCCAATACCACCTGTTAAGCCAATTTTGATCATACTGTGTAAATTAAAAAGTCAACAGTAAAAATTAAAAAACCAGCGGGACAGTGATTAGCTATCTGACCGGAAGTTCTTTAATTTTTAATGTTGACTTTTTAATTGATGCGAAGGTCTTATTTCTTATCTGCTACAGCAGCTGGTTTGTTCAACGCGGTTGTCCAATCCAGGCTGATCGCCGATTTTTCGATTTTGATATAGCTGCCGGGGCTTACTTCAATGTTCAGTGTGTTATCTTCTGTATTCACACGGTTGATCTTTCCGTGGATACCCGCGATCGTAACAATGCGGTCACCTGGCTGAAGGTCTTCAATAAATTTCTTCTGGTTCTTTGCACGTTTTGCCTGGGGGCGGATAAAGAAAAGCCAGAATACGAGGATCATTCCACCCAGGAAGATCAACTGTACTGGAAAACCTCCCTGACCGGCAGGAGTCGCTTGCAAAAAAAAGATCTGATTCATTCTGTTCTAGTTTAGATTTATTCGATTTCTACTTTAAAATTGAGCTGATGCTGCTGCGTTGGCGCAGTGGTGGCATCAACAAAAACTGTTTTCCGCTGCTCGCCTTTCGGACGGCCACGACTGTCGAACTTTGCTTTGATCACACCTTCTTCACCAGGAGCAAAAGGCTTCTCCGGTTTTTCTGGTACGGTGCATCCGCAGCTTGCGTACACATTTGTGATCACCAGGTTTTTATCACCTGAGTTTTTGAAACGGAAACTAACTTCAACGGTTTCACCTTCTTTGATCTTTCCCAGATCTTTGAAAGTGGAGTCCAGCCACTGAATGGTGGTATAATTTGCTGTATCTTTTTTAGCCGCGTCCTTTTCGTCGGTACTCAACGCAGGAGCAGCTTTCTGGTCGGCATTCTGGCAGGCAAACAATCCTGCCGCAATAACCAGTACTATAGATAATTTCTTCATCTGATTAAATTATGAGAGGGCAAAGGTAAGTGTAACGGACTAAAGCTGTACAGGATGCTTCTTAAGCTTTTTTATAGTCGACCTTATGCATTTTTCCTTCCTGTACCAGTTCTTTATGAATATTATCAAGGATGCCGTTCACGAACTGGCCGCTTTGCTGGGTGCTGTAATCCTTTGCCAGATCGATGTACTCGTTAATGGTAACCTTGGGCGGAATGGTCTCGAAATACAGGAATTCAGACACACCCATTTTCATGAGGATCATATCCAGCAGGGCGATCCTTTCAGGATCCCAGTTTTTCAGCTTGGGAACAATGATCTCCTGCAGGTGAGCAGCTTTTTCCTGTACGGTCCGGAGAAGTGTTCTGGCAAATTCAAGTTTATCCGGGCTAACAAGTTCATTAAAATTGTGAATGCCGGGTTTTTGAAGATAAGCCGCGATCAGTTGCACCACCATTTCTCCGTCGTCATTCCAGTTAGAAAAGTTTTCTTCTATATGGGAAATGAATGATTCGTTAGCGAGCATCAGATCATTCAGTATGAACTCCAGGATCTTCTTTTCGTCAGCTTTTTCTCTTGCCTGCGTAGCTATATAAGCCTGATAGGTGGGCGTGGCTACAAGGTCAAGATAGATCTTACGCACCATGTCAGTATTCTCGCCTGGCTTGGGGCGATGGATAAGCTCCGGCTTTTCTTTGGAGAACTGTTCCTTCAATGCAGGATCTTCCAGCATCTTCCATAATAGTTCATTTCCGGCGATCTTTATATTGACATTAAGATCTTCTGAGGAGGGTAAATGTTTGCTGGCTCTTTTATGCGCCTCTGTTTCGGCATAACGCGCCACATCGGTAAGGAACCAGGTAAGATAGATAAGTAACGAACGGGTTTGGTCAAAATGCTGCTGCAGCATCTTCTGTGGCTCCCCGGGTTTCAGGAGTGTTTCCACGGTCTCCATCGTGTAGAGTGTCTGCATCACTTTTACCCGGATATTTCTTCTACTGATCATTGCTTAAGAACTGTTGAAGGCGCAAAGATAGGAGTTTCCGGCATCCGTTCAGGTAACATTTGCAGGGTTAATGCTTTGAAGCTGATTTTCCGGCAGATAATTGCTATTTTACTTATCAGATACCATCACGAGAGTGTAACTTTAACTCTGTTGATGTTCAGGTAACCGGTCAATTGAAGTCAGGATGTTCTCCGTTGTCCGGTATGCGCATCCCGGCAAGCTGTATTCCGCGCGTTATACGCAGGGCGCAGCATAGGCAGCGTCGCCGGATTTGGAATTCTGCCTGATCTGTCTGATCTTATGGTCGCCTTTGTACCCGTTTCATTTACAAGCAATTCGATTTTTTGTGCATGCAACAACCACCGGATAATATTTCATCATCGCATATTGCTGCGCCGGATAATATTGCCATTCCTACAGAAGACGTAAACAGTCTTTTCGCGCAGTCGCCGGTCGCCATTGGACTGCTGAAAGGAGCTGATATGATCATTTCCGCGGCAAACGGGGCTATGCTGACCATTCTTGGCTTGTCCGCCGCAGACCGTGGCCAAAAACTCACCGATACATTACCTCATGCAGCGAGTGAAGGTTTCACCGAGATAGTAAAAAGTGTATACCAGACAGGGATTGGTTACAGCGATTATGAATACCTGGTGAATCAGGAAAAAAAAGGAATACAATATGAGCGCTACTATACGTTTAATTGCAATCCTTATCTGACCGCTGACGGGCAGACTGCCGGCGTGATCATCACCGCTGTTGAAGTAACGCCAAGGGCAGTCCTCAATCAACGTGTGTCGGAAAGTGAAGCGCATTACAGAAGGCTGATCGAAAATTCGCCGGTGGCCATGTATGCCTGTGATAAGGATGGATACATTACCCAGTTCAATAACGCCGCGGTGCAACTTTTCGGAAGGAAATTATTTCCGGGTGTAGACCGGTGGACAGGAGCCGGGAAAATGACGGGGGATGACGGCCTACCTATTTCTCCCGAAGACTCCCCGATGGCTATCGCATTGAAGACCGGCGTGGTTCCTGCGGAACGGGAGATCACCGTGCAAAACGCCGATGGTTCCATCCGTATAATACTTGACCACCCTCAACTATTCCTCAATGAATCGGGAGAGGTCTCCGGCGGCCTGAACGCGATCATCGACATCACTGACCGCAAGCATGCAGAAAAGAATGCTGCCATCCTCAGCGCGATCATTCATTCAACCGATGATGCGATCATTGGCAAAGACCTTAACGGAACGATCATCAGCTGGAATCCGGCAGCAGTAAAGCTGTTTGGCTACCGCGAGGAAGAAGTGATCGGTACACCGGTGACCCGCCTTTTCCCGCCAGACAGAATGAATGAAGAGCCGCATATCATCGAGCGGATCAGACGTGGTGAACGAATCGAACATTTTGATACCGTCCGCATCAAAAAAAGCGGCGAACCTGTTGATATCTCTCTGACGATCTCGCCGATCAAAGATGGTGCAGGAAAGATCATTGGTGCATCCAAGATCGCCCGCGAGATCACGGCACGCAAAGTATTATTCAAGGAACTGCAGGGAAGTGAACAGAAGTTCCGCGAACTTGTCATGCAGGCACCTGTGGGCATCACTATTCTCAAAGGCCCGGAAATGATCGCCGAACTCGCCAACGATACCTATCTGCAGATCGTTGACAGAACAAGAGATGAATTCATCGGCAAAAGCCTTTATGAATCACTGCCGGAAGTAAAGCAGGCAGTGGAACCATTGCTTACGGGCATACTTAGAACCGGGATCCCATATTACGGCAATGAATTCAAGGTACATCTTAAAAGACATGGCCGGGTTGATACGACCTACTTCAATTTTGTTTATCAGCCATTGAAAGAAACGAATGGCGGGATCACCGGTATCATTGTCGTGGCGAACGAAGTAACAGAACAGGTGGAAGCCAAACATTATGTGACGGAATCTGCAAAGGAGTTCAGGAGAATGGTGATGGAATCGCCGATCGCGATGACCATTTTCAGAGGACCGGAATTCGTTATAGAAGTTGCAAATACCGTCCTGCTGAATAAAATCTGGCGGCTTTCTGAAGAAGAGGTGATGGGACGCAAAGCGCTTGAAGTATTTCCTGAACTGAATGATCAAAAATACCCGGACCTGCTCCGCCGTGTTATGGCCACCGGGCAGGCTCACCGGGAAAACGAATCACTCGCTTTTGTACACGGGGCTGATGGAATGAAGAAGTTTTACCTCGATTACGAATATGCCCCGCTGTTTGAAACAGATGGGTCGATATCGGGGATCATGATCACCGTGAATGATGTAACGGAAAAAGTAGAAGCGCGTCATAAGGTGGAAGATGCTGAAGCACGCCTGCGTCTTGCCGCAGAGGGAACAGGTCTCGCAACCTGGGACCTGAATCTTGTTACCCGGGAGATCATCCATACACCGCGCCTCGCTGAAATATTCGGGTATGACAAGGCGGAACAAATATCGCATCAGACAATGCGTACCCGCGTGATACAGGAAGACGTAAAAAATATAGTGGAGCCTGCATTTGATACCGCTATGCAAACCGGCATTTATTTCTATGAGGCACGGATCATTCGCCAGGATGGAGCCGTCAGGTGGATCAGGACAAATGGCTCAGTAATTTTCGACCAGCAGCGAAATCCTTTTCGCATGCTTGGCACCATCCAGGATGTAACGGAAGAAAAGAATGCCTCAAAGATCCTTGAAGAAAGTGAGCAACGCTTGAATATCGCCCTGGAGGCGACGGAACTGGGAACCTGGGAGCTCAACCTGTTCACACGGCAGCCCACTTACTCACCGCGCTATCTGCAGATCGTTGGATTTGAACCTGGAGAAGAACCGACACACGCAGAACTCCTGGAAAGGATCCACCCCGATGACCGGTCGAAGCGCGACCTCGTAATGGCCGAAGCGCTGAAAACTGGCCGGCTAGATCTTGAAATGCGGATCATTACCCGCACAAAAGAGATACGCTGGATCAGGGCAAGAGGCAAGCTTTTTTACAATAAAAAAGGGATCGCAGAGAGGATGATGGGCACACTGCAGGATGTTACCGAACAGAAAATGGCATTTATCTCCCTGCAGGAAAGTGAAGAACGGTTCAAACTGGTTGCAGATAGCGCGCCGGTGATGATCTGGATGTCCGGCTCTGACAAATTCCTCGATTTCTTCAATGCCACCTGGCTCAACTTCACCGGTCATTCTATCGATGAAGAGCGGCGTGAGGGATGGCAAAAATGTGTTCACCCGGACGATCTTGAAAGAGTCGTTGGTACTTATAACAAAGCTTACCAGGACCAGGCTGCGTTCTATACGGAATACAGGTTGCTCAGACATGATGGTGTTTACCGCTGGATCTCTGATAATGCCGTTCCCCGGTACATCAGCGGAAAGTTCATCGGCTTCATCAGCGCATGCATGGATATCGATGAGGAGAAGAAATACAATGAACGTCTTCAGCAAAGTGAATTGCTCTTTAAAACGATCTCCAATGTATCGCCCGTTGGCCTGTGGATGACCGATGAACATGGAAATAATACCTTCGTCAATGATACCTGGATCAAATGGACAGGTATTACGCATGCCGAATTGCACGAACACGGTTGGTTCCAGACCTTGCTGGAAGCAGACCGGGAAACGGTGAAGCATGTGTTCCGGCAGAAAATGGAACATCGTGATAAGTTTGTAGCGGAGTACCGATTTAAAAGAGCTGACGGGTCGGTTCGATGGGCCTATTCGGAAGGATATCCCTACTACGACCAGGCAGGCCATTTCACGGGTTATGCCGGCTCTATCATGGATATCACAGAACGCAAACAGGATGAGATCAGGAAGAACGAATTCCTGGCAGTGGCAAGTCATGAGCTGAAAACACCGATCACTTCTATCAAGGCCTATACACAGTTGCTGGCGAGCACCTATCAGAAAACGGATGACGCATTTCTGAAAAATGCACTCACCAAGGTAGAAAACCAGGTAAACAAGATGAGTAAGCTGGTGGGCGACTTCCTGAATTTGTCCAAGATCGAAGCCGACAAGGTGATATTGCAAAAAGAACGGCTGTCTGTTCAGGAAATTGTAGGAGAGGCCGTCACAGACATCCAGTTGGTGGCTCCTGCATATACAATTTCCCTGCATGCTGAAGCTGAGCCGCTTTTTATTGATGCGGACCGGGAGAAGATCATGCAGGTGCTGACAAACCTGCTGAACAATGCCGTGAAGTATTCCCCTGATGAAAAGGAAGTAATGCTTCGTATATTTCGTGAGGATGATGATGCCGTGGTAACGATCGAAGACAGGGGGATAGGCATCAGGCCGGCTGAATATGAAAAGATCTTCGAACGATTTTACCGGGCAGATCCCAATAACATCAAGGTTTCGGGATTTGGCATAGGATTATATATATCAGCCGAGATCATCCGCAGGCATGGCGGGCAGATAGGAGTGAAGGGAAATGAAGAAAAAGGCTCCTGCTTCTATTTCCGTTTACCGGTTGCTGAAAAATAGTATACATTTAACCCCGCAATAAGGTTAGACTGATGAGCAAAAAGATTATTATTTACGACGATGACATGGATCTTCTGGAAGTCTGTGCACTGATCCTCACAGCGAAAAATTTCGAGGTGGTGATCAGGGATAAATGCACGGAGATCATAGAAGACATAGCGACGCATAAACCCGATGTGATCCTGATGGATAACTGGATCCCGGATATCGGAGGAGTTAAAGCGACAAGATTGGTGAAGAACTCATCAGAGTTCAGCCATATCCCGGTGATTTTTTTTACCGCCAACAATAATGTGACGGAGCTGGCAGCAGAGGCTGGCGCAGACTATTCTCTTCAAAAGCCGTTTGATATCAGCGAATTGGAGACGATCGTAACAGAAGCGGTGAATAAAAAGGGTTAGCATTGCAGAAAGCATAAAGAAACCGCAAAGGACGCAGAAAATTTTC
>JBEVKW010000131.1:0-14531 GCA_040509495.1 Chitinophagaceae bacterium
CTTTTCCTTGATATCTGTATTAAGATTGCTCGATACAAAATGGATCAGGAAAGACGGATTCTCGATATTCTTAAGAATGATCGATGCTTCTGTCGGAATATTCGGAGAGAGCTGGATGATCTCGGTTGCCAGATCTTTGATAGTGGCAACATATGCATCGAAGTCTCCATCTTTGGGAGATTCCTCTTCTTCCAGTTTATTGATCTTTGCGCGGAAATATGGAGCTTCGGACGTGATTGCCTCGATGGTAAAACGGCTTTTCCCCTGTATAATGATAGTAGTACCGCCGTCTGGCATTTTGATCTGCTTGACGATCTTGGCCACAGTGCCGACGTTTTCCAGGTCTTTTACCGTTGGATCCTCAACGGTACTGTCTTTTTGGGCTACAACGCCTATTAATTTATCACCTTTGTACGCGTCATTGACGGCGTTGATGCTCTTATCTCGTCCTACAGTGATCGGTAACACAACGCCGGGAAACAAGACGGTGTTTCTTAATGGTAAAAGTGCTATTTCATCGGGTATTTCTATTGCCCCTGAGTCATCCTGCTCACTCTCATTCAGGGGTATGATCGGCAAAAAATCCATTTCATCTTCCGGCTGTAACAAAAAATTTTCAAAGCTCATAATCAGATCTTCTTTAGACAATGTGTCATCCTCCCGGATCGGATGTCAAAATTTAACCGGGACTGTAGCTTGACAAGTATCATGCCGCCAGAAAAAGACTGCCAAACAGTGTAAAAAACAACCGTTTCAGCATATCCTTACCGCCAAAACCGGGAATCCGGCCATAACATGAGGACGAAAAATACAGCAATTCCCGGGGGATTTCCAAGCGCAGAACAGCAAATGTTTAAAAGTTTAAAGGTTTAAAAGCTTAAAAGTCTATCCATTCCAACGGCATGAACGTTTTTCAAGCCGTTAATGATTAACTTTTAAACCCTTAAACCTTTAAACGTTGAACTCTCTTATGACCGTGTCAGAGAGCGAAACCTACTCCCACCTGGAATCCCTGGTTCTTCCATTTATCCTGGTTATCGATATCATTGATATCATTCAGGCCAACCACATACCTTCCGCTTATCCGGATGGAACTTAGTTTGAGCTGAACACCGCCGACCATCGCGAAATCGCCTTTACTGAAAGCGTTTCCACCATTTTGCAAAAGATTTTTACTCTGATCCATGAGAATACTGAATTGCGGACCCGCCTGTAGGCTTAGAAAATTTCCGAGTAATTTATAGTTGAGAAGGATCGGGATAGACAGATAATTCAGCTTCACCTTGCTTTGATTGGAACTAAAAATGTTCTGATAAACGTGCCGGTAATTACTGTCCACCGTAGAACTGTACTGATTGAACAAAACCTCAGGCTGCAGATGAAATTTTTCTCCAAGCCCGATCTCCGCAAAGACACCGAGAGAATAACCATAAGAGAATTTGTCCTTGAAAGATTCACCATCGACTTTGGTAATGTTTGCTCCACCTTTAAACCCGATATGGAACTGCGCCATCGTTACAGTAGATACAAACATGCCCGCCAGTAGCGGCAACAGGAATTTCACTTTCATACTTTTTATTTTTTGGTTTCAAAAAAGTCAAGGATGATGCCATCCAGGAACGTCCGTTGTTAAATAAGCTGTAATCATGAATGAAACAGTTTTTACAAACTGTTTATTGCTTCATCATTGTGAAGGTTATTATAAAACAGATGCTGCTGAAGTAACAACGTTGAAAGAGATAACCCCTATGGAGAAATGGTTAAAGTGCGTTAACAAAGTAATTCAAAAGTCAAAAGTAAAAATAGAAACTGCAGTTGCGTAACCGTCTCTGCCTACCGCCGCCTCTATTTTTACTTTTGACTTTTTACTTTTCGTTTTATCAGCTCAGTTCAAATACCGTGATCTCCGGCATGATCCCAACCCGACCGGGGTAACCGATAAAACCGAAGCCACGGTTCACATACAATTTTTGCTTTCCTTCTTCATATAAACCGGCCCATTGTTTATATACATATTGGACGGGGCTCCATTTGAAACCGGGTAATTCAACGCCGAATTGCATTCCGTGTGTATGACCGGAAAGGGTAAGATCTATATCGCCGTAAGAGGGCCTGACCTGAGCATCCCAATGAGAAGGATCATGGCTCATTAATATTTTAAACGGATATGCTTCAGCACCGCTATATGCTTTTTTCAGATCACCATATTTGGGAAAGTTTGCCTTCGCACTCCAGTTCTCAATACCGATCAATGCAATGCTCTCTTCACCTCTTTTGAATTCGACATGTTCGTTCATTAATAATTTCCATCCCAGGTCGGCATGCACCTGTTTAAGACGTTCCAGGTTAGCCGCCTTCTCCTCTTGCTTATCCCATTTCACATAATCAGCATAATCATGATTTCCCAGTGTTGAGTAAACACCCATCGGAGCATTCAGCTTGTTGAATACATCTTTGTAGTTGTCCATCTCATCGGCTGTATTGTTTACCAGGTCGCCGGTAAACAGGATCAGATCAGGTTTTTCTTTCATGATCTTTTCGATCCCTTTTTGCACCGCTTTTTTATCAGCAAAGCTGCCCGAATGAATATCCGAGATCTGCACCACCTTCAATCCTTTGAAAGATGCCGGAAGGTTCTCAAATGCCAGCGACAGCCGGTTGACATGATACTTGTATTTATTTCCAAATCCATAGATCAGTGTTCCGAATAAACTTCCTCCCAACAGCATTCCGATCCATGAAAGAAATACCGAGCGGGAGATCTTTTCGCCCTGCTGTAGAGTTTCACCTTCCGTATTCGAGAAAAAAAGTTTACCGGCAGCCCACTGAATGGCGCGACGAATATCATCGACCAGGAAAAAGACCGCCGCGATCACTTTTGCGAAGAAAACGCCTGCGATAATGGCAAAGATCGTACTGCTGGTCAGTTTAGCCTGGTTCCCCAGGTGGAGATAAGGCAGGATCAGGAGCAGCAAAATGGCTCCCGCGGACAGGATCCAGTAACTGTAGTATATGATAATCCGGGCTTTAGCACCGGCTGGCGCGGTGACCACCTTTACTGCCTGGAAGACGTAAAAGTCCAGCAGCACCATAAAACAGATCAATATCCACCAAAAAGGAGTGTTACGCATATCAAAGCTTCAAAATTAAAGATCAGGACTTTACGGATAATTTTTTACTGAACACTTATTTTTGCCGGATAGTTCACGGAATGGGCAAAACTAAATTTTGCGGTCTACCCTTCAGACGGCAATTTTACCAGTAACTATGTCGTGTCAGGTGTGTTGTTTGGAGCAGTTTAAGTTTAATAGTTTCAAAGTTTTAAAGTGTCGGCATAAGCGTTAAGCTGCAGAACTTTCAAACTTTTAAACTTTCAAACTTTTAAACTTTTAAACTTCAGTGCCGGTCACTATTTTGTGAACGACTTATAAATAAATCTGTTATATCCTTTATGGCAAGAATCATTGGCGTGGCGAATCAAAAAGGGGGTGTGGGCAAAACTACGACGGCTATTAACCTGGCGGCCAGTTTTGCTGTGCTGGAATACAAGACCCTGCTGGTAGATGGGGACCCGCAGGCAAACAGTACCACCGGAGTAGGGTTCGACCTGCATAATATCACCCAGAGTCTTTACGATTGCATGGTCAACCAGGCGCAGGCGAAGGATGTGATCCTTAAGTCGGAAATTCCGAACCTGGATCTGATCCCCTCACATATCGACCTGGTTGGTGCGGAAATAGAAATGATCAATTACCCCAACCGCGAAACCGTTATGAAGAGCCTGCTGGAAGCGGTAAAGGATGAATACGATTTTATCATCATTGATTGCTCTCCCTCACTTGGCCTGATCACTGTGAATGCGCTTACTGCGGCAGACTCGGTTGTTGTGCCTGTGCAATGTGAGTTTTTCGCATTGGAAGGTCTGGGCAAATTGCTTAATACGATCAAGATCGTGCAAAGCCGTTTGAACCCTGCGCTGGTGATTGAAGGCATCCTGATGACAATGTATGACGGCCGTCTTCGACTGTGCAACCAGGTAGTAAGCGAAGTGCGCCGCCATTTTGAAGAGATGGTGTTCAATACCATCATCCATCGTAACGCGCGCCTCGCAGAAGCACCGAGCGTTGGCAAACCAGTGATCCTCTACGATGCGCCGAGCAAAGGCTCTATGAACTACCTGAACCTCGCTAAAGAGATCTTGCAGAAGAATGATATGACGAAGATCAAGAATGACGAAAAAGTATTAGAACTGTAAGGCGGGTTTGTATTAAAAAAGGACCGCCCGCAGAATTAAAAAGTCAACATTAAAAATTAGCGGCTCCGGCAATAAAAGGCTGATTTGACCGAGGCGGGTATTTTTTAATTTTTACTTTTTAATTTTGAATCATAATGACAACTCCCAAATCGAATAAAGACGCCCTTGGAAAGGGAATACGTTCCCTGCTTCAGGGAATAGACAGTGACCTGAAAACAGGTGCCGGCAATCTGAAGCCTGCGGTAGTGGAAACAGCAACTGCGATGAACCGCATCCCTGTTGACCAGGTAGAGCCCAACCCCAAACAACCCCGCCGTGATTTTGATGAACAGGCATTGAAAGAATTATCTGATTCGATCAAAATGCATGATATCATCCAGCCGATCACCGTATCGAAACTCCCTTCCGGGAAGTATCGCCTGATCTCTGGTGAACGCCGCTGGCGCGCATCCAAAATGGCCGGTCTGAAAGATATTCCTGCGTATATCCGCCAGGCGAATGACCAGGAGCTGCTTGAACTCGCCTTGCTCGAGAACCTGCAGCGTGAAGATCTCAACGCCATGGAGGTTGCACTCAGCTATAAACGGATGATGGAAGAATTGACCTACACCCAGGAAATGGTAGCGGAAAGAATGGGAAAAGATCGCAGCACCGTCGCCAACTTCATCCGCCTGCTGAAACTTCCACCTGATATCCAACTTGCCGTCCGCAGCGGAGAACTGAGCATGGGCCATGCGCGCGCTTTGATCAATGTTGATACGGTTGACAAACAACTTTACATCTACAAAGAGATCAAATCTAAAGGTCTGTCGGTACGACAAACTGAAGCACTTGTCCGCAACATGTACAAACAGGGTGGCGCTGTTAAAAAAACTTCAAAAAATGCCCTGCCGGTAGCTTACCAGAAAATTGAAGATAACTTAGCCTCTCATTTCAGCACCCGTGTAAAGCTTAAACACAGTAGAAATGGAAGTGGCCAGATCACGTTCGACTACTACTCTCAAGATGAGCTGAACAAACTTCTCAGGCAGATGGATGTGAAAATCGGGTGATGACGGAGAATAGAAACCAGTTTAAAATGAGGCATAAGCTACTCAAGGTGTTTTGTTGCGCATTCATACTTCTCCTGGCCGCTACGGGAAGTTCTTTATATGCGCAGGTGACCGATGCAACGCCTACCACCAACCCGCTTATACTCATTCAGGATAGCGCAAAGCTGGCCCAGGCAGCGAAGCCCGCTAAAAAACTCCGTGTCTTTGATCCGGGCAAAGCCGCTCTGCGTTCTGCGATTCTTCCCGGCCTCGGGCAAATCTACAACCGCAAATACTGGAAAGTGCCTATCGTTTACGGCGCCCTGGGTACAACCGCCGGCATCTTTTTATTTAACCTGCAATGGTACAGGCGCACACGGTATGCATTTAATGCAGTATCAGATACAAGCGGCCAGTTCCCCAATGTACACCCCGACCTGAAATATTTTGTAGATAATAAAGACGGACAAACTCTCTCCTATCTGCGCGACCAATACCGGCGCGATATCGACTACTCAGCGGTATTCTTCCTTATTTTCTGGGGACTGAACGTAGTGGATGCCGCCGTTGATGCTCACTTGAAAGGCTTCGACGTGAGCCCCGATCTTACCCTCCACGTTCGACCGACCCTCACCCAGATGGCCCTGACGAATGGCCCAGCATTAAGTTTTGTATTTGATATCGGAAAGAAAAAAACCGCATTGGTGAAATCGAGGTTTTGATACAACAATAGAGCAGAGTATATTTTCGGCATATTTACCGTTTTATTTTCCTGAATCATATCCCATCTGTTCTCGCTTTACACTCGCATCAGGTGAGCCATGGTCTGCAGTCCGTCGTCTCTTCCCCATTCCCTATCTTTGCCCACTCAAAACAATAACGTCATGCGCATTGCTCTACTTGGTTACGGTAAAATGGGAAAAGCTATTGAAGAAATTGCCCTGCAAAGAGGACATGAGATCGTGTTAAAGGTGAACGAAGAAAATCTTGCAGACTTTACGCAGGAAAATGTTTCGAAAGCTGATGTAGCGATAGAATTTACGAACCCGCATAGCGCGTTTGACAATGTGAAGCAGACACTTGCTTTTGGCGTTCCTGTTGTGAGCGGATCTACCGGCTGGATCGAGAAACTCGGTGAAATTGAATCGTTCTGCCAGCAACATAATGGAAGCTTTCTTTATGCCAGTAACTTCAGCGTGGGCGTAAATATCTTCTTCGAATTGAATAAAAAACTTGCATCGCTGATGGCCCCGCATCCGGAATACGAGGTCAGTATGGAAGAAATCCATCATACACAGAAAAAAGATGCCCCCAGCGGAACAGCGATCACGCTCGCTGAACATGCTTTGGAATTGCTTCCAGGCAAAAACAAATGGGTAAATGACACAACACCGGCAGGCAATGAACTGGTGATCATCAGCAAACGCATCGACCCGGCTCCCGGCACGCATATCGTTAAGTATGCATCTGCGATCGATGACATCGAGATCATCCATACAGCTCATAACCGCAAAGGTTTTGCAACAGGTGCGGTTTTAGCAGCAGAATTTATCAAAGACAAAAAGGGTATCTTTAGCATGAAGGAAGTACTCGGCCTTTGATCTGGTAATCCCTTTTTTGATATGAAGAAATCCTTAGCCTTACTGGTGATGGCATACCCCCTGTTGTTAAAAGCGCAGCAGACAACACGTGCTATTGACAGCCTGGAAAAGTTGATCCCTTCTCAGCAAGGAGCAGCACTGTCGGCCACTTACTCCAACCTGACCTGGGAGTACCGGACCATCGACAGGAATAAAGCTATCGAGTATGGCAACAAGGCGATCGAAGAAGCAAGATCGAGCAGGTCCGCAACCAGCGAAGCGCAGGCATACAACGATCTCGGGATTATTTACTTTGATAAAGAAGATTACGACACGGCGGTCGACCTCTACACAAAAGCAATGAATATCCGCCGTCAGCTCAAAGATGAACTGGGCATTGCCAAACTGCACAATAAGATCGGAATAGTATACCAGAATCAGGGATTACTGGAACAGGGATTGAGTCACCAGCTAAAAGCACTCGAACTTTTTGAAAAGCACAAAGACGATAGAGGAACGTCTTATTCCCTCAACAACATCGGCACCATCAATCAGAGCCTCGGACGATATGCTGAAGCCATCAGGTATCATGAGCAATCCATCGCAATAAAGGAAAAGATAGGAGACTCATATGGTCTCGCCGGATCCTTTGTAAACCTTGGCAGCATTTACCAGCTCTCTAAAAACTATCCGAAAGCCGAAACATATTACCGCAATGCTATCCGGATCACGCGCGAATCGGGCGACAAAGAATCCCTTTCAACTGCGTTGAACAATCTCGGCCAACTTTTTTCCTTGCAGGGGGATTTTGAAAGAGCAAAACCTTTCGTCAGAGAATCCCTGACGTTACATACTCAACTGAGTGACACCAAAGGAATCGTCAACTGCCTGATCACACTTGGCGATATTTATACAGGACAACACCGATTCGACACTGCCGGGATCGTACTGAACCAGGCACTTAACATGGCCAGGAAAGCCGTAAACTGCCAGGCTGAAGAAACGCAGGCTATGCTCTCACTCTCCGTATTGCATGAAAAAACCGGCAACAATCTCGCTGCACTGGAAATGTACAAGCTATATTCCGGAGCAAGAGATTCTTTGTTCACAGAAAGACTGGGACAGAAAGTGGCCGAGATGGAAACGCGTTTCAAAACTGTAGAGCATGAGAAAACCATCCAGCAGCAGCAGTTTGAGCTACAGCAAAAGAACTACTGGCTGGCCGCCGTGATCAGCATTCTTATGCTTAGCAAACTGCTCATCTACTGGTATTACCGGAGATATAAGCACAGTCAGAAGATCAGGCTACAGGAAGAGATCAGCAGGCAACAGGCACTTTCCGCTAAAGCAGTGATCATTGCCGCAGAGGAAGAGCGCCAGCGCATTGCGCGCGATTTGCACGATGGCGTGGGTCAAATGATGAGCGCTGCAAAAATGAACCTCTCCGCCTTCGAATCAAACCTGCCCAATACATCCAAAGAACATCAGTCATCACTCGAAAAGATCATGACACTGGTGGATGAAAGCTGCAGGGAGATCAGACAGGTCTCACACAACATGATGCTTACTACATCCTTCAAGAAATCCTTTGGTGAAGCACTGAAAGACTTTATCAATAAGATCGACCACAATACGCTGAACATACACCTCTACACCGAAGGACTGGATCAGCCACTTGATGCCAGTACCGAAGCAATGCTCTATCGCATTATACAGGAATGCGTCAATAATGTGATCAAACATGCACATGCAACCATACTGGATATATCCATCATAAGAGACGCCGACGGCATCAGCGCGACCATTGAAGATAATGGCCGGGGTTTTGATACAAAAGAGAAAGCAAGGTCCGGCGGAATGGGGCTGAAAAATATTCATACCCGTATCGAGTACCTGAAAGGAAATATCGATATTGATTCATTTCCAGGTAGAGGTACGGTGATCAGCCTGCAAATTCCCGCGGTAGTTTAAAAAAAGCACCGCTTTTTCTTGTTTGTCATTTAAACATAGTACATTACTCCATCACTCTGCGATGCTTAAAAAAGACCAAATCAGTGTTATTATAGTAGATGATCACCAGGTGGTGATAGACGGCCTGCTTTCTATGCTCAAATACAATGAGCAGATCAAGTTCATCCTTACAACAACAGATCCTACCGAGGTAATCTCCATGCTGGAAGAAACGCCGGTTGACATGCTTATTACAGATGTAATGATGCCTGCACTTCCAGGGAACGAACTTGCCCGGAAAGTAAAAGAGAAATTTCCCCAGATAAAGATCCTTGCCCTCTCGATGAGCGGAGAAGGTCAGTTGGTAAGCCAGATGATCGATGAAGCGAACATCTCCGGCTACATGCTGAAAAACATCAGCAAAGCAGAGCTTGCAAAAGCATTGGAAAAGATTGCTGAGGGAGGTATCTATTTCAGTAAAGATGTAATTGAAGAACTGCAACGTGCCAATCAACGAAAGAAGCATAGCCTGGAAGCACACCTGACAGACAGAGAGATCGAGATCATCCGGCTGATTGAAAAAGAATACAACAATAAGCAGATCGCCGAAGTGTTATTCATCAGTGAACGTACTGTGGAAACACACAGGAAAAACATCCTGCGCAAAACACATACAAGTACAGTCATCGGCCTTGTGAAATATGCTTATGAGTACAAACTTATCTGAACAGCGATGCACTAACTGGCCCGATTCCTATAAAGTTCATCCACCAAATTCAATCAAAACAATCAACCCGATCATGAAAAAAGCCGCCACCCTTTTGCTGGCATGCACCCTGGCGTTTTACGGCTATTCCCAGCAAAGTGAAGGAACCACACAATCTCAAAAAAACGATTCAGAAGAAAAAACGAGTGCATTTCTCGGCACGATCGGAGGAATGTCTGCCGCATACATTCTTACTGCACAGGATCACATCGAAACACAGATCAAAACCGTTGAGCGAAACAGAGCAGACTCTGCCCTGGCAATACCCAAATTGACAGTACAAAAGAATATCTGCAACCTTCTGCAGGAACAGCTCAACAAACTGCAGTCAAGCAATGCGATTGGCCCGGACAGCCCCGACCATTCATTCATCGTTGACCTGAAAACGACATTGAGCCTGATCATAAAAGAGGTTGATCTTGGCATCAGTTACATCAGGGACAACTCCAGCAATAAGAAGACACAGTATGATAACAGCAGCCTTGAGGCTTCAAAAAAGATAAAAGAGCTTCTTGGAATGGAATAGTGCTACATCCCTGCAGCATCAGGGGCAACCGAGGATCTCGCAAAGTTTTGCCTCCAGTGCAGGGCCGCGTAGATTTTTAGCAATGATCTTACCATCAGGGCCGATCAAAAAATTTTGGGGGATGCTTTGAACCCTGTATTGCTGCGCAACGACATTATTCCAGAACTGAAGATCACTGACGTGCGTCCAGGTAAGATTATCCGCATGGATCGCCTGGATCCACTTATCCTTTTGCCCGGGACGATCAAGTGAGATACCCAATACGGTGAAATTTTTTGATACAAATTTGTTATAGGTAGCCACCACGTTAGGGTTTTCCTGCCTGCAGGGGCCGCACCAGCTTGCCCAGAAATCGAGCAACACATATTTTCCCCGGAAAGATGACAATGAAACCAGGTTACCTGAAGTATCTGCCTGCGTAAATTCGCCAGCAACACTCCCGATAGCGGTTACTTTAGCTTCATCGATCGTTTCTTTCAGAAACTTGCCATACATATTTGAAGTAGCTGCCGGCTTCAGTATGCTGAATCTTCTTTCAGCGAGCAACACATCTTCGCTAAGCTGGTAAGTGGCTGCCAGAAGAAATGCACTAACAGGTGATGACCGGTGCTTTTCCACGAACCGGTCGATCGCCACCTGGATACTATCCCGCTTTTTTTCTGCCGCTGTGATCAGACTGTCAGACCGCATTCCCATCTGTAATTGCTGATTAATGCCCATCAGCCTTTTGAATAAAGGATCAAATGTTTTCTGAAATTCAGCAAAATCTTTATAGGAAGAAGATCCGGTCACTTTTAGCTGATCTGTAGAACCAGCTTTACCGGTGATGCGTATATTGGACGCCGTAAGAAAAGTCATTAGCGGTTTGTCCGCCCCGAGTGAAATATTTACCAGCATCGGTTCATTTAACTTCCCTTTCAGGTAAAACTTACCGTTCCTCGAAGTATCAACCGCAATAGTATCCGTGGGGTTATTTACGTCCGTGATGTAAATAACTGTGCTGTCCTTTAACCCTTTCAGTTTTCCCTTAATAGTTACCTTTTCCTGCGCAGCAGTGACGAGAGGCAGCAAACACAACAGCAATAAACCTGACTTCATTGGATCTACAATTATGGCCGTAAAGATAACGAATGTATGTCTACCGGGACATGGCTGTAAAGAAGGCTGTTCTCTGTGAATGACTCACCGCCTAAGCAGCAGCCTTAATGCAGGCTGAGGGACAGCACATTTAAACTAGAGTACACCTGCCAGAAATTCCTTTACAGAATGTTCTTCATCTTCACTGTTTTGCAAAGCTTTAACAAAAGCAGTTCCGATAATGGCGCCGTTTGCATGCTTACCCGCCTGCTCAAAACTTTCCCGGTCCCGGATACCAAACCCAACCAGCACAGGATTGTTGAGCTGCATCTTTTCAAGGCGCGCAAGATAGTCGCCTGTATCGGTCATGCTTTTTTCACTGCCGGTAGTAGAAGAAGAGGAAACAGCGTATAAGAAACCTGTACTCAGACTATCAAGTTTGCGAACGCGATCATCGCTTGTTTCCGGTGTGACAAGAAAAATAAAATCCAATCCATTCTTTTTTATGATCGCGCCATATTCCGTCTCAAATTCATACTCCGGCAGGTCTGGGAGGATCAGGCCATCCACACCCACGGCGGCGGCATCTGCACAGAATTTTTCGAATCCATACTGAAGTACAGGATTCATATAACCCATCAGGATCAGCGGGATATTACTTTGCATTCGCAAGTCTTTCAACTGTTCGAACAGCTTTTTGATCGTCATTCCCTGTCCCAGCGAGACCGTACTGCTTTGTTGTATTACCGGACCGTCTGCAAGCGGGTCACTGTAAGGCATTCCCAGTTCGACAATATCGGCTCCATGTTTTTCCAGAGCGCCGATCACGCGAACAGTACTATCGGCCTTAGGATATCCCGCCGTGCAATAAATATTCAACACCCTTTTATTCTTGCGTTCAAACAAGCTTTTGATCCTGCTCATGTCAGTTTATTTTTCTGAGGTCCTTATAGGATAGGTCTCATCGTCAATAGTTATATAATCATATTGGGGATAGCTATCAATATCGAGTGCTATCAGATACATGGCATTGTGATCTGTTTTTCCGCTGCCGCCGAA
Source organism: Chitinophagaceae bacterium (assembly GCA_040509495.1). Taxonomy (GTDB): domain Bacteria; phylum Bacteroidota; class Bacteroidia; order Chitinophagales; family Chitinophagaceae; genus Terrimonas_A. The sequence goes on from JBEVKW010000131.1 coordinate 12,245, forward strand.
ACGCACGACTACGGTATCCCCACGGCGTTCTGAAACGATCAGTGACTTATCATATGCATCGGGCAAACACTTTTCGAACTCATATCGTTCTCCGCCAAAGTTGGAGTTCAGGCGAAAGGCGGGTTGGATACCGGTACAATCATCCGCTTTCTTCTCCAGCGACACCTTGTGTTCAACATAAGGCTGTCTGTCGCAGGCAACCAGCAGAACCGTTGCAAAAAGTACTGCAAGAAATAATTTGATCATCGTTTTATTTTATGTATTTCATATAAGTGGCAAGATCCTTATCTCCCCTACCACTAAGGCATACCACCACATTATCGTTATGATGGAAAGACAATTGTGTTAGTGCTGACAAGGCATGGGAGCTTTCCAGTGCCGGGATGATCCCTTCCAGCTTAGCGAGATTAAACGCTGCGTCTACAGCTTCCTGGTCAGTTGCGCTGAGAAACTTCGCGCGGCCTGTTTCAAAAAGATGCGCGTGTAATGGTCCGATACCAGGATAATCCAGGCCGGCAGAAATACTATGCGGCTCTACCACCTGGCCATCTTCCGTTTGCATCAGCAGACTTTTGCTACCGTGTAAAATACCCGGGCGGCCAAGTTGTGATGTAGCGGCGCTTTGCCCGCTGTTCACCCCTAAGCCGGCTGCTTCCACAGCTACAAGTTCCACATTTTTTTCATTGAGGAAATGATAGAATGCACCGGCGGCATTACTCCCGCCGCCAACACAGGCAATTACAGAAGAGGGCAACTCCGTTCCTGTTTTTTCTTTGAGCTGCATCCGTATCTCTTTACTGATCACACTTTGAAAAAGTGCTACCATATCCGGATAAGGGTGAGGGCCAACCACGCTTCCGATGATGTAATGTGTATCATCAGGATGATTGATCCAGTCGCGGATAGCTTCATTCGTCGCATCTTTCAATGTCTTGCTTCCTGAAACAGCCGGCACTACAGTTGCGCCGAGCATTTTCATCCGCGCAACATTTGGTGCCTGGCGTTCAATATCCTTCTCTCCCATGTATACGATACACTGAAGCCCTTTCAGTGCGCAAACGGTCGCTGTTGCCACACCATGCTGTCCGGCGCCGGTTTCCGCAATGATCCGTTTTTTCCCAAGTTTTTCAGCCAGCAGGATCTGGCCGATGGTATTATTGATTTTATGTGCGCCGGTATGACAAAGATCTTCCCGCTTAAGGTATATATTGGTACCAAACTGAGCGCTCAATCGCTTCGCCAGATAGAGCGGTGTAGGCCGGCCGGCGTAATCACGGAGCAATAGATCAAGTTCTTCTTTAAAAGAAGGATCCTTGATGATATCCAGATATCGTGTTTTCAATTCTTCCACATTCCGATGCAGCATCTCCGGAATATAAGCTCCGCCAAAAGAACCATAATAGCCGTGCTCATTGGGTGTTGTATAAGTTTGCTGTGTCATTTCAATAGTTCAGGAAGATATTCCTGTTTATTTTATTTATTAGAGCCCGTTATTGTGCTTTCAGGCTTTTCACAAATGCCTCTACCTTGTTCATATCCTTCACTCCTGCAGTGATCTCGAAGCGGCTGTTGATATCAATGGAGAACAACTTCCGCGCCGCTTCCTCTTTCTGGAAGGCGATCAACTCCGTTTCATCACCCGGCTCTATGCCTCCGCTTAAAAAATAAAGCTTATCGAGGTTAGCCTGTTTCAATACATTCCAGTCGAATTTCTTTCCTGTGCCTCCGTATCCTGCACCCATAGTATCAAACATGAACATATCGGAACTTTCCTGGAATGGCCTTACCATCCAGTCGAGCGGATCATCATCCGACAGTCGGAATGCTTTGATCACTGTTACATAGTTCGCCACCTTCTCGCAAAAAAAAGCCGATTCGTCACCATGCAACTGCACCATGTCAAGCCGGTAATCTTCCACAGTCCGCATCAGTTCTTCATATGGCGTATTCACAAACACGCCGACTTTTGCGATACGGCCCTTGATCTGTTTCATTTTCTCCGGCGATATTTTATTCCCGACATATCTTGGCGATTTCGGATAAAAGATAAAGCCGGCGAAATCAACTCCCATTTCATCGAGGGCATTTACCTGTTCGGGTAATGTCATCCCGCATACTTTAATTCGCATAAGCTCGCTTTGATGATGTTAAATAGCAAGCAATCGTGAAGGGAAAATGAAAAGTCAAAAGTAAAAAGTAAAAATATTAGTCTGTGAGCGGTGAATTCGTTTAGTTGTTTAAGAGCGTAAAAGCTTTGTTTATAAAAGAAATTACTTTTTACTTTTTA
>JBEVKW010000132.1:0-5254 GCA_040509495.1 Chitinophagaceae bacterium
TTCAAAATATACCTTAAGAAAGTTTTCAATTACCACAGAGCATAAATGCCCGGAATATGTATTCCGGGCATTTATGCTCTGTCTTGGCTCGACTCTTAATGAGGCTTTTCTATTTTTTGAGTCCACCCGCGACAAAGGTTTGCACTTTCTTCATCGCGTTAAATTGATGCTCCTCTGTGGGGTGTGCGTAGCGCATGACCATTTGCACGCGACTGTGCCCGAGCATCGCCGCCAGCGTTACAAGGTCAACGCCGGCCATCGCTGCGCGCGTCGCCCAAGTGTGGCGAAGATCATAGAGGCGGAACTGACGCACGCCGGATCGTCTAAGCGTCGCCGTGTGCGCATTGTTCACTTTCAGAATCGGCGCGTCTCCGACGCCCCGGCCGGGGAACAGATATTCACCCTTCACGTCGGCTAGACGCTTTGAGAATACGGCGGCGGCTTTATCAGAGAGCGGAACTTTGCGCTTGGCAGCTTTCGTCTTGCCGTAGGGGTTGAACAGATAGCCGTGCTCAAGATTCACATGCTCACGCCGGGCGCGGCAGACCTCTTCCGGCCGCATACCTGTTTCCAACATGAGCGTAGCTATATCCTGCAAAGGCTGTGACGCGGCGAGTAGGTATAACTTCTCTTCGTCGGGAGTAAGCACGCGCGTCTGCTCATTGTTTTCAGCAAAGAACTTCACGCGCGAAACAGGATTCTTAATGACTACATCATCTTTGATGAAGTGATTGAAAAGAATCTTGAGACAGGCAAGCTCGCGGTTGACCGTCGCCGGCTTCAAGGTTGTTTCCGGCTTTGCCGTTGCTGCTTTCTTCGGCTTGATAGGATTCGCTGATTCGTTCGCTGCCTTCTTTGCCGGTGGACGTTTCTTTTGTTTGATCCGCCACGTCTTGAACTTCTCAACATCATCGGGCGTGATGCGGTCAAGCGACGTATCCTTAAAGAACTTGAGGAGAGCTTTGCTTGAAGTCTCATAGCGTCTATGTGTGTTCGGGTGCGCGGAGTGTTGATGCTCTGACCATTTGAGGAAATCTTTCATCGCTGCGCTGAAAGTCAGGGCGGGCTTAGGCTCATCTATGCCGACTTCACCCTTCGCCAGCTTCACACGGTACGCGGCTTCAATCTCGCGCGCGGCGCGCTTGTTACTCGTCTTAGTCGGCCGGCGAATACGTCGTCCCTGAAAGACGAACTCAAACCAATAAAAGCCGCCTCGTTTGTAAATCGCCATAAGCTATTCTCCGGTTGCCCCTTCGTGCGCGTGCGTGATAGCTTTCGGCGCATTCGGAGCTTCTGTAACGGGTTGCTTCGGACTCGGAAGTTAAGAGGCTACGAGAGCGTTGCAACCGCTCACGTAGCCTTTCCGGGTTTAGGCGGTTTCCATGTACCGCTTTACCAGCTTGTATGCAGCGCGATGTTTGCAAGGTTGATTCTGCGTGAAGGCGCGGCACTGACAAACGCCGTTCGCTTCGTAAATCTCACCGCTATCCGAAAGAATCAACAGCCGCGCGCCGTCAAAGTGAAGGTAAGGATTGCCGTCCGTCAATAACTCTTCGGCTCGCAGAATGGCATTAGTCCATCACTTATCACCTTTGACTATTGACAGCGCAGCATCTACCACGTTCGCCAGCGCCGTTTCATTCAAGCTCAACATCTCTCTTCGCCTCCTTTGTGCTCGCCGGCATATCCGGCTGACATTCTCTATATTACCGCAAGAGACAATAGGCGTCAACGATTTTTACTGTCTCTTGCGGTAATAGTCGCGCTGTGCTACCTTGTCGCTGGCGGTAATACGCGACGAAAAGAGAGGGGCGCGGCAGATGATAAAGGTTCAAATTCGAGAGCGATCCGAGGCGAAGGGGATTACAACGGCTTACCAGCTACAAAAGGCTTTAGGCGTGCAACCATCCGTTGCGGCGCGGCTGTGGAAAGCCGACTTCACCAAAATTGACTTAGGCACACTCGACAAGCTATGCCGCGTGCTCAAATGCCAGCCTGACAAGCTCCTACGATATGAAGCCGACACAAGCGGGGCGTAGGCATTCCCGCGCCGCATTTGACCTGTGGCGCGTTTTCCGGCCGGTGTCTTCGTACAGGCGCGCCTCCGGCTGACCGTCCCTTTTTATAAGATTTCAAAGAGCTATTGATCCGGTAAAGGCTGGATTCTAGGGCGGTTATCTTCGTCAAGCCTACTGCCGTTGCTGCGTTTCTCTAGGCGTGCCTTTTTTGCCTGTTTTTAGCCCCTTTTTTGCCTAAAACGGTGCCGCTTTTTTCGCCTTTTTTTACCCGGTCTTTACCCGGTTTTAACTTTGAGAAGAGTTATCAGGTTGCGAAGCGTCTTGAACGTCATAGGCAGACACAGCCCGCATATACTTGTTGAAAGCATCTGGGTTACAGTCAGGACACGGACGCGCGCCTTTGCCATTAACTATTTCTCTACCTACTCCAAAGCATTTCAAGCATTCGGGATTAAACTGCCGCGGTTTCGGTGCTTTCTCAGGATGGAGAAATATTTCAATTTCCGAATCGGCTTCGCCAGAGCGATGGATCGTTGTAGCGTAGCCGCCCGGATTTGTGATTCCTGACGTGACGAGATTTTCAGCGTAAGCTAAACATTGCTTATAAGTATATTTAGAACGCGCACACACACCGTTCGCCGCTGGCGGTGTTGTGTGTGAAGATGAAGGTGCAAGTGAAGAAGAAGATGCAGATGCAGTGTGCAATGTAGAACTTTGGTTTGTGTTTGGTTCATTATTGCTTTGAACCAACTTAGAGCTACCCTTTGACCTCACTTGAGCAGATTTCCTGCCTCCCTCCGCACTTTTTTCGCGCCATTCCTCTTGCTTTTGACGGTATTCATCTAATTCAGGGTGGATGAGTTTATCCCCCTCAATCTTGAAAAGTTTCTCCATAGCCAGCCACAACTTTCCAAATTTTTTCGGCGTTACTCGAAGTAGCTTCGCTAATTGTTTTTCATCACTCGGCAATGAGCCTTCAAGCCAAACGTAAGATACTAGCTTCCAGTACGCGCCAAATTCTTCAAGTGACATTACCGCAACAAGCGGATTCATCAGCGTGTCACGCGGGTAATACTGAAAAGCAGGCGGCCTGTTCTTAGCCATATTGCCCACCTTAAGCCGCCGCCTCTGAGTCCGCTTCTTTCGGGCTTCCTGCGTCAAGATAGCGCCTCAACTCTTCATCTAGTACCAGCGTGCGGCGGCCGAACTTTTTAACATTTAGCCGGCCGCGTCGGACTTCGTTTCGCAGAAATCCGATACTCAGATTCATTGATTCCGCAATCTCCGCAAGACTCCACGCGACGCGCTGTGATGTAGTGTGCTCCTGCATAGCCTTATGTCTCCTTCTGAGAGATTTATTGTGCGTCAGGATAGGCCGGTGCTAGTCTCTGCACAATAGCCTTCTTCTAAACTGTTTGCCCCGAAATGAGCAGGAAAGCGTTACAGTCGAAGCGATGCCCGCCAAAGCTGGCGATACTGATTCAACGTGTGAACATTTTTCCGCCGGGCGTGAAGTTTCCTGTTTTGAATGCCAGGAGCCGATTAGCAAACTTTGGAGGTAGTGAAGCTGAATGGGTAATGAGGGCAAGATTCGACCTGTACGACTGTCTCAAAGAAGCTCCCGAAGAATTTCGTCAATTCATCTACGGAGATACGCGCCTTCAAACACCCTCTTTTGTTGAGACGTATTCCCCTGCCCTTTTCGACAAAACTATCAATGCCATAACACGATTTGAAGAGTTCGCGGAACTCCGCAAAAATCTATTGCGCCTTGTTCGCTTTATCAAATCACTTGGCCTTGAGGGACGCGCTGACTTAGTAGGGGTAGACGTACCTCTACCTGTGCTCTCTACGCCGGTCATAGACAAGCAAGGTTTTATTCGGATCGGTGGTAACGCACTTATCGAAGCCTTACGCGATGTCGAGGCGAATAGGCTTAGGGAGTGTGCAGACTGTAAAAGAATTTTTTGGGCTAAGAGGATAGACCAATCATGCTGTGACCCTAAGACTTGTGGAAACCGCCGCCGCGTGCGTAGGTCGCGCGATCTGCAAAAGGAGAAGGCGGCTGAATACAAATTTAATAGAATCCGAAAGTAAAGCAGTTTACCCTTTCTCTTTTAGAAAAAGGTGCACACCTATGCTATCTGGTTACTTTGACGAGACGGGGCATTCAGGAGACGAGAAACAACTTTTCAACGGTATGGCGGGAGTGCTTGCTCCCGCCGACCATTGGGAAGCCTTTGAAGAGAAGTGGAAACAAACGCTTAAAGCTTTTAAGATTCCGTTCTTTCACATGAAAGACTTTGCCAACTTCAAAGGCTTCTTTGAAGGGTGGTCAGAAGATAAGCGCCGACACCTATACGGCAAACTCTTGGCGCACATGGAAACCGCCTATATCTTTCCTGTCGGCGTTAGTATCTCAATGAGCGCATTTAGAAGCTTCCCTGAAGAGCAACGGAAGAAGTTTATTGATCCTTACTATCTAGGCTTCTTGGCTGTCATCACTCAAACCACAGTCTTTATGAACAATGCCGGCATGTCGCCTGAAGAAAAAGCTGAACTTATATTCAGCGATCAAGTAGAGTTCAAGGGTAAAGCGCATGGGCTATACGATGAAATAATCCGCGCGCCATACGATACGGTTCAGATGCTTAGTACCGCAAGGTTGGTTAAGTCCCGTATTCTTCTGCCGGTCTTTCGTGATATGCGAGATTTTGCGGCCCTTCAAGCCGCCGATGTTGTAGCGTATGAAGTTTATAAGGAACACGAAAGGTTGTCGGGCGCAAGGCAAGGCGCAAAGCCTCGGCATGGTTATCTGAAGCTGACGGAGATGAGTAACCGGCTAGGATACGACGGGCCTTTTTGCAAGTTCTACGCGCGACCTGATCTTGCCGACTTTATCCAAACAATGGAAGCAGAGGAAAGGCGCAAAGCTTATTGGGCAAAGAAAAAGGTTAAGGCTTAACCCTCTATTTCTTACTCTGTTTCGTGCGCTTAGAATTGATGTGCGGTTAAGTCATGTATCTAGTAATGCTCAGTCCACGCGAATGTCGCAATTTTTGTTGCATTCTGCGATTTGTGGCGCTAATCTCCCGCCTGTGGGCGTCGCCTCTATTTTCCGACTCTCACGATAGGCACACGAAATCCTAGCCGCCAGAAGGCAGCTTGCCCCGTTCGGACTGGCGTGCCGCTTAGAGTAGCGAGGACAGGGCCGCGAGCAGGTCTAACGTGACCTG
>JBEVKW010000133.1:0-5638 GCA_040509495.1 Chitinophagaceae bacterium
GAGGCCTTCTGATTTCAGAAGGCCTCGTCGCTTTATTGTTTAGGCGTCATTTGCCTCATTATAGTTAGAGAGTTTCAAAACGCGGAGCTCGGCCATCGGCCATCGGTCATCGGCCATCGATCATCTCCTCTCCCTACAGTTTCCACTCCACCACCTCATTCACCCATTCATCTCTATGTGGTGTTGCCACCCTGATGTAATTATCCGTGTAACCTTCGATCATTCCGCCTTTGTCGTGTTTTTCAAACAGTACTTTGCGTGTTTGACCCGCATGTTGCTCGGTGAAATACTGCATTTTCATGTAGGACAGGTTGCGCAATGTTTTGTTACGTTCATGGCGTACATGTTGGGGAACCACGGGTCCGAGCGTTAGAGCGAGGGTATTATCGCGCTCAGAATAGGTGAATACATGCAGGTAGGAAATATCCAGGGAATGGAGAAAATCAAATGTTTCTTTGAATTCTTCGTCTGTTTCGCCGGGAAATCCAACGATCACATCTACGCCAATGGCGCAGTGCGGCATGAGTGTTTTGATCAGCTTTACCCGTTCAGCATAGAGTTCGCGCTTATAACGGCGTCGCATCATCCCCAGCACTTTATTGCTGCCGCTTTGAAGCGGGATATGGAAGTGGGGCATGAACTTATCGCTATTAGCCACAAAATCAATGATATCGTTTGTCAGAAGATTAGGCTCGATCGACGAGATCCGGTATCGCTCAATGCCAGGGATCTGGTCCAGCTCTTTGATCAGTTCGAAGAAATTCTCTTCCCGCTGGTTAATGCCGATCGTAATGCCAGCGCCATCCGGGCCTTTTCCAAAATCGCCGAGATTGATACCGGTCAGTACGATCTCTTTTGCACCGCTGGCTGCCAGATCGCGCGCCGCTTTGAGTACATTATCGATGGTGTCACTACGGCTTTTTCCACGTGCCATAGGAATGGTGCAGAAAGAGCAATTGTAGTCGCAACCATCCTGGACCTTCAGAAAAGTACGGGTCCGGTCATTAACAGAATAGGACGAATGAAACCCTGTAACTTCTTCAATATCACAGGAACAGATCTTTGCGGAATCACCTTTGGCGAGTTCACGGATATGTTGTGCGATATTGAATTTCTCGGCAGCGCCGAGTACCAGGTCTACTCCGGGGATCTCAGAGATCTCTTTTGGCTTTAGTTGCGCATAGCAACCGGTGATCACTACCAGGCTTTCCGGGGCTTTGCGCTGGATGCGGCGCACCAGCTGGCGGCATTCTTTATCGGCATTCTCGGTGACAGAGCAGGTATTGATCACGTATACGTCGGCCTTATCCTCAAATTCCTTTTTCTCAAACCCTTCCTGCTCAAGCAATCGCGAGAGGGAAGAGGTCTCTGAAAAATTGAGTTTACACCCAAGGGTGTGAAAAGCTACTGATTTTGCCGAGGTCATAAGTGCGCAAAGCTAAGACGAAAAAGAGAAAAAGGAGGAGAATGGAGGTAAAAGGACGCTAAGAAGTTCAGGTTTCTGCTGTTTTTTCCTTTTTTTCGCTTGTAACATTGACCTTAAATATCTGACAGTGAATAAAAAATGGATTCCTTTGGCGATCGTAGTGGTTTTGGGGGTAGCGCTGTTTTTTGTGAGAAGATCGCAGGAGAAGGGTGACACGACCACGGTAAAGAAGAACGAGCCGGCAAAAGTGGATCCGGTACCCGGTAAAAGAGATGGGCGAAAGACGACAGATCCTGCGGGTGAGGTCGACCGAAACCGGGGATTTGACCGCCGCATTTCGTATATCGAGTACACTGAGCACGCCAAATGCCGGATGGAATGCCGGAAGATCACGCAACGCGAAGTGGAAGAGATCATGCGTGATGGGAAGGTCAATTACAAGAAATCGAATGCCCAGGGTCGTCCCTGCCCCACATATGCGCTGGAAGGTGTAACTGGTGATGATCAGCGTGTACGGATCGTGTTTGCTCAATGTGATCTTAAGACGAAAGTAGTGACCTGTATCGATCTGGATACGGATTGGGAATGCCATTGCCCCGGTGATGATGATAAATACAAAAACAAACGTTGATGAAACCACTGATCTGGCTGTATTCGCTTTATGCGATGGTGGTCTTTATCGCGATCATGTTGCTGATCTTCCCTTTTGTGATCATAGCCAGTTTTTTCGGCAGGATCAAAGGAGGAAATGCGATCCTCTGGTTATGCAGGCTGTGGGGTGACCTTTGGTTCCCCCTGATCGGTATCTACCATAAACGTATATATGAAGCTCCGCACGACAAAAAGAAGCCGTACATCTTTGTCAGCAATCATATTTCTTACCTCGATTCCGCCGTATTGGTAAAAGCTTACCGGCAGCCCTTGAGGCCATTGGGAAAAGTCGAAATGTCAAAGATCCCTGTATTCGGGTTTATCTACCGGAATGCGATCGTTACCGTTGACCGTAGCAGCGCAGCCAACCGGGCAAACAGTCTCAACGTGCTTCGTTCTATTTTAGGCAAAGGAATATCGGTACTGGTCTTCCCCGAAGGAACGTTCAATGACACGCATAAGCCGTTAAAAGACTTTTATGATGGGGCTTTCCGCCTGGCAATTGAGACACAAACACCGATAAAGCCTGTTCTTTTCCTCGATACTTATGCACGTATGCCCTACACAGGCGTTTTTACGATGACGCCAGGGAAAAGCCGGATCGTTTATATGAACGAGGTTTCCGTGGCGGGACTGAAGGCCGAAGATCTTCCGGCGTTAAAGCAACAGGTTTATCGGCTGATGGAGCAGAAGCTGATTGCGTATAAAGCAGATTGGATCAGGTAAAACTTTCAACCTGATGGGCGTATCGGAACGCAGCGGGCGCGGCGATACGCGGCGAACGCGGAGATATGCGCAAGCGCGGCGAAATACAATACTTTTCCACGGCTGTTTTCGTCGCGTCCGTTGCGCATCGCTGCGTCCTCCGCGTTCCTTTAACGCCAGACAGTGTAAAAATATCCCGATTAAACAACTAAATTTGCTGTTTGCTTCGACGCTACTGATACATGCAAGGACAATTCAGCCTGGAACATTTCAAAGCCCCCGAGGTGTCTTATTACGCAGACATCGTGATCCCTCTTGCCCTGCCCAGAACATACACCTGGTCTGTGCCGCCGCAAATGGAAGAGCAGCTGAAGATCGGAATGCGGGTGGAAGTAAATCTCGGTAAGAATAAAAAATACGCAGGCGTTGTAAAACGCATTCATAAAGAAAAACCAGAATGGGGAGATCCAAAAGAGATCCTGAATATTCTGGATGGAGCTCCTGTTGTTTACGAGCAGCAACTGCAGCTATGGGAATGGATCTCTTCTTATTATATGTGCAGCGAAGGGGAAGTGATGGCCGCTGCGCTTCCCGCGCATTTTAAACTGTCCAGCGAAACCGTTCTTGTATACAATGAAGAGTATGGTGACGATTTTTCTGCTCTTGATACGGATGAATTCATTGTCGGAGAAGCTTTACTGATCAAAAAAGAACTAAAGCTGAATGAAGTTCAGCAACTGCTGGATTCATCTCATGTTTATCCGGTCATCAATCGCCTGATCCAAAAGCGTGTTTGTTTTGTTTGGGAGGCTTTAAAAGAAGCGTACACAGCAAGGAAGGAAACGTATGTAGTATTGAACCCACAGTATGATAACGAAGAAGAGCTGGCGCAATTACTGAATGACGACCGGCGTTTGCAAAGAGCCGAAAAACAAATGGAGTTGCTGCTTTCTTACCTGCACCTGATACGTACTTCTGGTGAAGTAACAAAGGCGGAACTGCTGAAGAAATCAAATGCGACCGATGCACAGTTAAAGGGACTGGTTGAGAAGAAGATATTGTGGATCGAGAAACGTGTGGTAGACCGTTTGCCTATTCTTGCAAAAGATATTAAAATAGATTTCGAACTTACTCCCGCGCAGCAAAAAGCTTATGAAGAAGTACGGGGATCTTTCGCGGAAAAGCCTGTCTGCCTGCTGCATGGTATTACTTCCAGCGGTAAAACACAGATATATATTAAGCTGATCGAAGAATATGTGCGCAAAGGCCAACAGGTATTGTATATGCTGCCCGAGATCGCCCTTACTTCGCAGATCGTAAGGCGACTTCAAAAACATTTTGGCGGCTATATCGGGATCTATCATTCCAAGTTCTCGCAGAATGAACGGGTGGAGATCTGGAATAAGATCAAAAGCGGCGAGATGAAGGTGGTGCTGGGTGCGCGTTCTGCCATCTTCCTGCCATATTCTGACCTGGGCATGGTGATCTGTGACGAAGAACATGATACGTCTTATAAACAACAGGATCCTGCTCCGCGTTATAATGGCCGCGACTCGGCCGTTTATCTTGCCTCACTATTTCGCCAGGGCGCTCAAAAAAAAGGAGCCCGGGTATTGCTTGGTAGTGCCACCCCTTCACTGGAAACCTATTATAATGCAGTGAGTGGCAAATATGGCCTCGTTGAATTGATGCAGCGGTTCGGTGATGTACAATTACCTCCGATACAACTGATCGATACTAAAACGATCATGCAGAAAGATCGCTCAAAGATCATGTTGTCTCCACAACTAGTGAAAGGGATACAGGAAGTGCTGGACAGGGAACAGCAGGTGATCCTGTTTCAGAACCGCCGCGGTTATACCCCTTACCAGGTGTGCCGGGTGTGCGCGTGGATCCCTCAATGCAAATACTGTGATGTATCGCTGACGTTTCATAAGTTGTCGAACAAACTGGTCTGCCATTATTGTGGCACAAATTATCCGCCGCTACATACCTGTGCAGCATGTGGAAGTCATGAATTTGTACAAAAAAATTTTGGAACGGAAAAGATCGAAGAGATCCTCCAGGAAACATTTCCGAAATACCGGGTTGCCAGGATGGACATAGATACAGTGCGCGGTAAAAATGCACATGATGTAATGATCCAGCAATTTGAACAACGGCGGATCGATATTCTTGTGGGAACTCAGATGGTGGTAAAGGGACTGGATTTTGAGAATGTAGATCTTGTTGGCATACTTGATGCTGATGGCTTATTGCATTTTGCAGACTTCCGTGTGAATGAACGTGCATTCCAATTGATGGAACAGGTTAGCGGGCGCGCCGGTCGCAGGCAATCAACCAGTAATGTGATGATCCAGACTTCCCAACCTAATCATCCTGTGCTGGCTTATGTGAAGCAGCATAACTACAGGAAGATGTTTGAAGATGAACTGGTGAAGCGCAAGCATTTTTTTTACCCGCCATTCTCACGCATTATTCAATTGACATTCCGCCATAAGATCAAAGGTATACTGGACGCAGCTGCTCATCAATTTACCAATGCATTAAAAGCACGGTACAATGATTTTCTTGTCGGTCCCGCCGAGCCTATTGTGGGAAGAGTACGGAACCAGTTCCTGATGGAATTGCTGATCAAACTGCCGAAGGATAATCAGACCATTCTCAATTGTAAGCGGGATATCATGGAGCAGGTGGCGTTGTTACACCAGGATAGCAGGTTTAAGAGTGTGATCGTGGTACCTGATGTGGATAATTAGAAGAGATCGGACTGCATAGGAGTATCGCCAAGGACGCTAAGTGTAAACGCAAAGCGCGCAAAGTTTTACTCTGCGCTCTTTGCGTTTACTCAGCGTC
>JBEVKW010000134.1:0-3545 GCA_040509495.1 Chitinophagaceae bacterium
TTACACATTGCTGCTGCTCCCTGTTCAATTCCTTAAGGGAGTCTTCCATCAGCTCCAGTGTCTGGTCTTCCTGGTTCATCTTCTGAAGGTCAGTATCTTCAGCGGGCGTGGCCAGCAGTCGATCCGTCAGTTCGGACGAGATCTTACCCTGCCGATCGCGCAACTTCATCAGGCAGTGGTTCTTTGCCACCATGTACAACCAGGATTTGAAATAGGAGACTTTATATTTACCCAATTCCTGTATCACTTTCAGAAATATTTGCTGGACGCTGTCTTTCGCCTCTTCCTCATTCTTCAGATATTTCATACACACACCCAGGAGCAGCAGGGTATAGCGCTGAAGAAGGATCCCCAACCATTCATTGTTATGGTCGCGTTCAAACCGCTCAATCAGTTCCTGGTCAGTGATATGGTCAAATTTTTCAGCCTTCACAAACGAAAAATAGGTAATTTGATTTTGGGGTCAAAGTCAAGATCAAAAGTAAAAATTAAAAAGTGGAAATACAGCCGAAAGATCTATGGCTGTTATTAACGCAGGCCCTTTTGATTTTTGTCTGACTGCATATATGATGCAGAGAAGAAACAATTTCATAATATTCAAGGGGAATCATTTTAATATTTTCGCGCCATGGATTATGCGATCATCAAGGTGCCGGCTGCACCGGTCAGAAGGAAAGCAAGGCATCAGGGAGAAATGACCAATCAATTATTGTTTGGAGACACGGTGAAAGTGTTGAAGAAAAAAGGCGACAAATGGCTTAAAGTCCGTAATCTTTCCGACGGATATGAAGGATGGGTTAACCGCACACAACTGGCGGAGGTAACTGAAAAAGAAGCAAAAGCAGCGATGGTTGCTCCATTTGTTACCGGCGAACTGATCAATACGATCACCATCAACCAGGTGCCGGTACATGTTCCGGTTGGCGCGACCTTACCTGCCTGGGATGGATCGAAAGGAAAGATCAATGGCATCGTATACCAGTTTGACGGCAAAGCCGTGAAACGTTACGGATCTGTGCCTGATATTGCGCTCATAAAGTCGACCGTAGCACCCTGGCTGAATGCTCCGTATATGTGGGGAGGTAAAACTATTTTCGGCGTGGATTGCAGCGGCTTTGTGCAGCTCAACTTCAAGATGCTGGGGGTTGATCTTTCGCGTGATGCATGGCAACAAGCCCAGGAAGGCAAGATCGTCGATAAACTTAAAGACGCTGTATGCGGTGATCTCGCTTTTTTTGATGATCATGATGAGATCGTGCATGTAGGTCTGCTTTTAAGCAATGACACGATCATGCATGCTTCAGGTAAAGTGAGAATTGATCAGATCGATAAGAAAGGCATCATAAGTTCAGATACCGGTAAACGTACACACTCCTTACGGGTTATAAAGCGGAGTTGGTAAGGTGGCAAAATTATTGTTCGTTTTTAGGCGGAGTGTCAGATTAAGAACGGGCCGGGTGGTGTTGTCCAGAATGCCCCAGGCTATTGTTAGCGGTGCAAGACCATGCATCGGAACAAAATAATTACGCACGGCGCCGATAATTTTGCCGTTCGCGTCTTTAAGTTCATTGTAGTTCGAGTCAAAGAAGCGGTTTCTATACTTCTTATGGATCTTTTCGAACTCAGTTTTTACCTCTTTTATTCCTTTCTCAGTTTCTTCTCCAAATGCGGTCAATTGGTAGACAAGAATGGTGTCTCCCGGCGGCATACTATCGATATACTGCACCGGCGATTCCCTCAGCATGATCTGGACCTTTCCCGGTTTGAAGAAAAACGGATTGAACTGGGCGTAAAGGCCCTGAAATGAAAAAAGGGAGGTATCCGTACGGAGTTTGGTTTCCTTTACAGTGAGCCCCTGATCTTTCATCAGGTGTTGCATGAATGCGCTGAACTGACCAAGGAAAGGGTCTGAACGAAAATAAGTGTGCGTAAACTGAACGAGTCCTTCAAACTGTGCGATTGAATTTGCAGACAAGCCAACGGATAAGAAAAGGATGAGGTAAAGCTTCTTCATTACAGGTTCCGGTTGTGGTTGATGCAGCAATTTAAGCTTTTTGAATACGGAAAGGGTTCTGCCTGATCGGATTTTAACAAATGCGTTGGGAAGTTGGGATCAGTTCAAGCCTCTTTCAGTTGCGAAACAAATTCCAACCTTCCGGGCCATCCCTGATCAACCCAAAATAAAACCTGTTGTATGGGGACGCATTAGCGATCCATACAACAGGTTGCTTAA
This sequence comes from Chitinophagaceae bacterium, assembly GCA_040509495.1. Taxonomy (GTDB): domain Bacteria; phylum Bacteroidota; class Bacteroidia; order Chitinophagales; family Chitinophagaceae; genus Terrimonas_A. The sequence goes on from JBEVKW010000134.1 coordinate 2,234, forward strand.
GGGTATATGCCCGTTATTTCGCCGGGTAATTCTCTTTGTAAAAATCGATCGCTTCCTGGATCACTTTGTACGCAGTTTCCTTATCCTGGAAATTGTCAATTTTCACTTCTTTATTTTCCAGCACTTTATACTGTTCAAAGAAGTTGCGCAGTTCCAGCAGATAGTGCTGAGGAACATCTTCGATCCTGCTGTAATGATTAACAGAGGGATCGTTTGAAGCTACTGCAATGATCTTGTCATCCAGTTCTCCATTGTCGATCATCTGCATATTACCGATCACCGTTGCCTCCACAAGGCAAAGTGAATGGATAGATTGAGAACAGAGTACAAGGATATCCAGCGGATCTCCGTCCTTTCCGAGCGTCTGGGGGATGAATCCATAGTTCATCGGGTAGTGGAAAGAAGAGTAGATCACGCGGTCCAGCATCAACAAGCCGGATTCTTTGTCTACTTCATATTTTGAACGGGAACCCTCCGGGATTTCGATCAGGGCAGTTACTTTTTGGGGCGCCTTGTTTCCATAGTTTACGCCGTGCCAGGGATGATTAACTGTGAGCATTGGTAAAGTTTAATGTTTCGCGTTTAAAAAAATTAACGGCTGGCAATCGTTAAGGTGCTGGTGTGGATCACCGTCTTATCATTGAAGTAAGACAGGCCATTGGCAATAATTCCGTACACCACTACCATCCTGTAAGGAGGAATAATAGTTTTTGGTTTAAGCTATCCACGAAGATATTAAAGGAAATTGGGAATCAAAACACCGGTAATCCTTGCCGGATGGATATTGTGCGAAAAAGAGCCTGTCGTTGAAAATGGTCATTTAATCCTTTTCGAATACTGGACTGCGGGCATTGACCGGTTTCCGGGGTATCCTTCACGATCGGTTCCGTTATGGCAATGAATCAATGGGCATCGCCTCCATTCCCTGTTTGAAGATGTATTTGAAATCCACCAGCCACTGTCCGTTTTGACTGATCACTTTCAAAGAATCTTTCTTATTCCGGAATGAGTTGGAGTAATAGATCACGCTGGCGGAGTCATTGATCTGGCGGGTTTCGTGTATCCGGATGGATGCTTCCCTGTATTTATTTTTTTCTTCTTTCGTCAGATTTCTGCTCATTCGCTCCATCAGGTGCAGGTCTTGCAGGTTGAGCGAGTCATTGACCATAAAAGTACCTGCTTTTTCAAAATCGCCATCCAGGGCGGCCTGGATGAAGTTCCGGGCTGCATCGATGGCATTCTCTGATTTTATCTCCTCGGCGTTTTTGCACGCCACAGCGCCCGTCAGGCAAATGATCAGGCAGGCTAACAG
>JBEVKW010000135.1:0-9006 GCA_040509495.1 Chitinophagaceae bacterium
AGGTGACACCCTCCCATTTTTAGCCATTTTTTCCTCAGCCTTGATCTTTTTTTGTTACTTTTTTTGCATCAAGGCAAAAAAAGTAATCAGAGACTTCGACCCTTCGTCGAAAAAAAAAGCGCTTTGCCCGCCCGGCAACACCCCAACGCTACTACCAACAAAAAAAGCAGGCCGAAGCCTGCTTTCCTTTTTATCGTCTGTCAAAAAGACTAGTGTGCAAAAGGATGTGAATGTTCTCCCGTCTGTCCCATCTGCCGAAGAAACGATACATGAGACGCCACAGCTGTCCGAACACGGGTGTATTCGATATACTGTACGCCATATTCCTGGCAAGCCTTCTTAATGATCTTGCTGATGGCAGGATAGTGAACGTGGGAGATCTTTGGAAACAGGTGGTGTTCAACCTGGAAGTTAAGTCCGCCAACTAACCAGCTTACGACTTTATTGCGGGTCGCAAAGTTTGCCGTTGTTTTCAACTGGTGGATCGCCCACTCATCTTCCATCTTACCAGTAGCATCGTCCGGCAGAGGGAAATGCGTATGCTCTACCGTATGTGCGAGCTGAAACACGATACTCAATACAAAACCTGCTACCAGTGCCATAGTGAAAAAGCCGATCACCCAGGGAACGAATCCGACCATGTAGATAGGGATCGCAACGAAAATGGTGATGTGCGCCAACTTATAGAACCAGAAAAGCAAATGCTCTTTCAATGTCATTTTTTTCAATGGAATTTCACCAATACGTAGCGTAAAATACTTCTTATAATCCGTTACAAAGATCCACCAGATGTATAAGAGTGAATAGGCCGCCGGAAAATAAACGTGCTGATACTTGTGGATCTTCAGATGCTCCTGCTCCGCACACAGACGGAGAAAAGGACGGGCTTCAATATCATCATCCACGCCATGAATGTTTGTGTAAGTATGGTGGATCACATTATGCTTTGTTTTCCACATATGCTGACTCGCACCGAGGAAGTTTGCAATATTCGAAGCTGCACTGTTTACCCATTTGTATTTGGAGAAGCTGCCATGCGCACCATCATGCATGATATTAAAACCGATCGAAGCGATCAGGCCACCCATCAGGATGGATTCAGCTATTGCCCACACTGCGGCCGGCGTAAAGAACACCAGGTGCACATATGTTGCAAGCAACAACGTTACAAGGATACCAGCTTTCAGGTATAAACGATAATTACCTGTCTGCGCTTTTCCTTTTGTTTTGAAGTACTCCGCGATCCTCTTCTTTAACTCGCCATGGAAGGACACTGGGATCTTTGGGAACTTTGGACTAGACATGATTGAATTTTATGGATTTAGAATGCAAAGGTAGATCAACTTAATCACAAAACATTCACAAACATGTAAAACCTTATAACGAGCGTTCGCATTGTGTATAAATGTGTTGGGAAGGGTTGAAGGTGAAGAAATGCAAGGATTCTGCCAATGATTTCTTGCAGGCAGTATTGTGACGAAAATCAGGCGGAATTGACAGAAAGTTTACGGATTACTCGCCTGCGGGATGAATATCATGCAGTAATAACTGGCGTAGCAGTATCACAAAGAGCGCAATGTGAATGCAGAGGGCGCTCAGAACTTTGCTTACGCTGGGTTCACTTTGCGCTCTTTGCGATACTGCTACGCCATATAAAAATTCTCAGGTTTCATTCTGAATAAGCGCATCCAGGCTTCTGATCCCGATCTTTTTATCCGTTGTGAACCCTTCGGCATACTTTACACCGATCCGCTTGCCAAGCATTCTTGCCCTGGCGATCACGCTATCCAGGAAATCCGGTGTAGAGATATAAGTCTGCGGCCCATCGCCACCCGTGGTATTGGTATGAAATTGCGTTGCATAAGCCTGTATCGCCTGCATTTTCTGCTCAAAAACATCACTGATATCGATCAACAGGTCCGGTTCATGATACCAGTCCTGCATATACTGTAAAAAATACCGCGGCCTCCATTTCTCCTGAGGTTTGCCGTCTCTGCCTGTTGTTTCGATCTTTGTCAGCCCGGAAAGAAAGCAGGCGTCATTTATCAGGTGACCAGCCCGGCCATGATCAGGATGACGGTCATTCAACACATTTCCTAATACGATCTCCGGGCGATAGTGACGTATCTCACGGATCAGTTCGAGCTGATGGGCTTCATCATTCTTAAAAAAACCATCTCTCATTTTCAGGTTCACCCGTTCCGCTACTCCCATAATACGCGCGGCCTCTGCGGCCTCTGTATAACGCGTTTCCACTGTTCCCCTGGTGCCCAGTTCTCCCTGCGTAAGATCAACGATCGCTGCTGTTTTTCCACTCTTGATTTCATTGAGCAAAGTGCCCGAACAACCGAGCTCTATATCGTCGGGATGAACACCAATAGCGAGAATGTTTGTTTTCATGAATGCAAGATATAGAAAGTAAAAAGTCAAAATTTAAAAGTAAAAAAAAACTGCGGGCATTGATCAGGTGAATGATCAATGAAAGGCGCTATTTTTTACTTTTTAATTTTGACTTTTTACTTCCTATACGGATTCCCGTACCAGGACGCATCGATCTCCTGCACAAAACTCTCGATCTGGCGATCGGTTTTGTCGGAGAGATCCCATTTCTGCTTAAGGTTGCCACCAACGAAAAATGCGACGGTCTGATAGAGACGGGCATTTACACCGCCCTTATATTCTTTGATGATCTCATAACAATTGTTGCCGGTTTGGCGATTGATAAGCTTCATCAATACTTTACCCTGGTATACGGAAAGATTGGAAAGCGGATCAGTGAATTGCTTGCGCATTTCTTTTTCGCGCGATTTGATATACTGCTTCTTTTCCTTTTTTGACATTGATACCGATTTCGCATTGATATCATTGATCGTGGCGCCGGCAACACGCGCATAAGGATAGGTGACATAAACGGCATTACGGAGACGGGTCCATTCCTGCTTGTATTTCTCCAGTTTTTCAGGAGAGAGGTTAGAAACCCATACCATTTCTTCCTCGCGGTAAGCAAGCATTTCCCGATTGTACCAGATCGCATCAACAAAAATGGTATCGTTAGGCCCCCATTTTTTAGAACGTTCTGAGAACGTTGGCATAGGGGGAATAGTGTCAGTGCCAGCAGGAATTGTTTCCTGTGCACGCGACTCCAGGGAAAAGAACACCGGCAGGGCAAGGAAAAACAGCAGTAAACGGTATGAGGGCTGTTGTGACATGGCTCTTATAAAAATACAAAACAATACAATGCCTGCCAAGACTGCCAGGAACAGTGATCCGTTGCCTGCGAAAAAGGATAGATTATACTTTTTTCAATTGCCGGTTCAGCTGGATCCGGCGGACCATACTCATCAGAATACCGATGGCGGTAATAATGATGCCAATCCACAATACATTGATATACGGGAATTTATACGCTTTCAGCGTCACATATTCCAGGATGGTATTGGATTCCTTCACGCCGATATTGAGTGAGTCGCCACTGACGCTGTTCAACTGAAGGATCAGGCTTTCGGGCATGATCGTGTCCGGAACGGCAAATTTGTTTCCTCCCTGGTCGATCAGCAGTGCTTCCGCTGTGTAATTTCCACGGGTCAGCGAGTGGACGCCGATCGTTGCGACCGTTGCTTTATCACCGGGACGGAAACCTTCAAACGGCAGGCTGTCCCGCGTAGCTAATTTCTCCACGATCATGTATCCTTTCGAATAAAAGATGCTGTCACCTGTTACAACAGGATTTGGGCGGAAAGTTGCTGTATCCTTATTTTTTTCAGGATTGGGAAGTGCAGAAATATAGGTGAATACATCATGATCCAGGTAATGTCTTGAATCAGGATTTGCCATCAGGCCTTCATTGCCTTTATAGTTTACAAAGGCGTTTGGCTTCAGCGTAAATTCTTCTTTATCGGTGCGGCTCTTGAAATGGATGAAATAATACCACTGCTGCTTTTTCGGATGCGCAGAGTCTTTTTCATACGTTACATCGAACTTGCCCATTTTCATGGGAAAGCCTTTTACCAGCGTGAGATTCTCGCCGGCTTTTTCTTTGCTCTCCTTACCGAAGTCGATAGCAATACCGCTGGAATTTCTTGAAAGGATCTCTTTCTTGGAAGAAGAGATCAGTATGCCGAGCAACACTAATCCAAACCCGACATGGGAAATGGACCCGCCTGATAATTTCAACTTACCATTTACGCCAACCCAGATGTAGGCCGCGTTGGCAATGATCGCATACACAGAAGCAATGATAGCGAGCCAGATGGCGCCAAGATAACCAGCACCGTGTGTCTGGTAATTGATATCGCCAAAATACAGGATTGCGGTGGCTGTAAGAATTGAGATGATGGTAGGAATCCAGATCTTTTTCCAGAAAGCAGTAGCTGGTGTGCTCTTGTAACGGAGATATTGAACGATCGCGGTCAAAATGCCGATAATGATCGCAACGTGGATCTGGATCTGGTTATAGGCAAATTCTTCATCTTCCGGAGCAGCGATCTTTGTTCCAAAGATCTTATTGAAAACAGGTAAAGATGTTTTTGCACTGATCACGATAGCGGTTAAAAAGAACACAAGCGAACCGATGAACATCCAGAATTCGCGGGATGAAGTTGCTTCTTCTTTTCTGATCGCCGGGATCTCCTTCGAACGAATGATCAGCAGGATGATCGATGGGATAAAGAAGATCGCCAGGAAGGAAACCAATTGAACATTCATACCCGAGTCGGTAAATGCGTGTACGGATGACTCTCCAAGTACACCACTTTTTGTCAGGAAAGTGGAATACAGGATGAACACGAATGTGAGCAGCATAAAAAGGAATGTCGACTTCAGTGAGTGTCCGCTATGCTTATAGATCAGTAATGTGTGAACGCCTGCCACAAGGATCAGCCAGGGCACCAGCGAAGCATTCTCTACAGGATCCCAGGCCCAGTACCCGCCAAATGTCAGTGACTCATAGGCCCATGCAGCACCCATCATAATACCCACACCGAGTATGGCGAGCGAGAATAGTGACCAGGGCAAAACCGGTTTTATCCAGTCAGTATATCTCCTGGTCCAAAGGGCTGCAATGGCAAAGGCGAATGGTATAAGAGTAGATGCAAAGCCGAGGAAAAGAACCGGCGGGTGGATGACCATCCAGTAGTTCTGAAGTAGTGGATTGAGGTCATTACCGTCTTTAATGAAATTGAGATAATCCGGGCGGAGCGGTTGCGTAATATCAGCGTTGATATGCATTCCCACCGCATTATCCAGTACACCGGAATCACGCAAAAGCGTAAATGGATTCGATCCCATTTTCCAGCCGAAAATATAAAGACCGGTAAGCATCGTGGCAAGGCAAAACTGTACGAAGCTCACGACAGACATTACCGGAGCTTCCCATGTTTTCGATGTTCTGATCAGTATCAGGCCGAGTACGCAATGCCAGATGCTCCAAAGAAGTGTGCTGCCTTCCTGTCCTTCCCAGAAACAACTGAGGAGATATTTGAATTCAAGTGAACGGCTGCTGTGCTGCCAGGCATATTTATATTCGAAGAGGTGATTATATATGATGAAAAACAGGATCACAAAAATGGAGAATACTGACACTACTTCTGTGATGAAGGAGATGCGGGCAAGTTTTTTCCAGTAGTTGCTGGCAAGCGGATCAGCGGAACGTGTCGCTTTGAAGTAAGCAAAGCTGGCTACGAAGGAAGCAACCAATGAAAGCACGATAAAGAAATGGCCCAGCTGCCCGGGTAAGAGATGCTCTCCAATGTAATCCATCGGGAATATTCGGTTTAAGTGAACGCGATAGTATTTACAGCCTTATGGCTTTGGTTCGATGGCTTGCGACATCTGTACATTTTTCTTAGCGGCCTCCATGTCGTCTTTGTACTTGGAAGGACATTTGGTCTGTATACTTTGACAATCAAAAATGCCATCCTGGTATTTTCCCTTTAGCACCAGTCTTTCACTGATCTCAAAGTTTTCAGGTTTCGGCTGATGATAAATCACTTTTACAGATTTTCCTAATGTATCAACGGCGGTAAAGCTTAAATAATTGGGGTTATTGAGGGCGTCGTATTCAAGAGGGGAGTCTTTGTCCCAACGGGCCATCAGATGAACGAACTTACCCGGCTTCGACATCGCCGTGTCCACCGTATCATAAGTGCTTGTATTTTGTAAAAAACTGATCAACACTGCAATGGTGGCTGCAATTCCGACAAGTAAAATGATATGGATCTTCTTCATCCGGTTTGATTTAGTTCGATTCTTTAGCAGCTTAACCTGCACTTTGGTCCGCCTCCGGCATCCTGGGCCTGGGCGAAGGCTGCAAATTTATGTCAAAATACCGTCACAAGCGGTGATTTCTCCAAAGAACAACGGCATGAATTGATTGTTCGGCAGAATGGATATTTTTTTGAAAAAAACCCTTCTATCTTCGTGGCTAAGAGGAAGAAAGAGGGAAAAGAAGGAAAAGTGGTTTTGTTGTTTAATGTTGGTGCGCTAAAGATTAAACACAACCTCTCTTCCTGGCTATTAACCTCCTGATACTCGTTTAAACACTTAGCTATATGATTTTTGAATTATCTGAAGAACAATTGATGATCCAGCAGGCGGCCCGCGATTTTGCCCGTACTGAATGTCTTCCGGGCGTAATTGAACGGGACGAACAGCAGAAATTTCCCAAAGAACAGATCATGAAACTGGCCGAACTAGGCTTTATGGGAATGATGGTTGACCCTGCCTATGGCGGCAGCGGACTGGATACCGTCAGTTATGTACTGGCAATGGAAGAGATCTCGAAGATCGACGCCAGCGTCAGCGTATGTATGAGCGTTAATAACAGCCTTGTTTGTTATGGCCTTCAGCAATACGGCAGTGAAGAACAAAAACAAAAATACCTTACTCCGCTGGCGCAGGGACGTAAAGACGGAGAACTTTATATAGGGGCTTTCATGCTCAGCGAGCCCGAAGCAGGAAGCGATGCTACCTCTCAACGGACTACCGCAGAAGATAAGGGGGATCATTATTTGCTCAACGGCACCAAAAACTGGATCACCAATGGCAGCTCCGCTTCCGTCTACCTCGTGATCGCGCAAACAGATCCCGGCAAGAAATCAAAAGGCATCAATGTCTTGATCGTTGAAAAGAACTGGCCAGGTGTAACTGTGGCAGCGAAAGAAAATAAACTCGGTATTCGCGGAAGCGATACGCATACGGTAATGTTCACTGATGTAAAAGTTCCTAAAGAGAACAGGATAGGGGACGACGGGTTCGGTTTCACATTTGCTATGAAAACACTGGCAGGTGGCCGCATCGGCATCGCTTCCCAGGCGCTGGGTATCGCCAGTGGCGCGTATGAACTGGCTAAGGAATATTCAAAGACGAGAAAGGCTTTCGGCACAGAGATCAAGAACCATCAGGCTATCGCATTCAAACTGGCGGATATGGCTACGCGGGTGGAAGCTGCCCGTCTTTTATGTCTGAAAGCTGCATGGGAAAAAGATAACAATATCGATTATACCGTCAGTTCTTCAATGGCGAAAGTATTTGCGTCGGAAACGGCGATGTGGACGGCCACTGAAGCCGTACAGGTGCATGGCGGCTACGGATATGTAAAGGAATATCACGTTGAACGCCTGATGCGGGATGCAAAGATCACCCAGATCTATGAGGGAACAAGTGAGGTACAGCGGATCGTGATCAGCCGAAGTATCCTGAAATAAAATTACGGCGCAGTGTTCCCGCGGTTCTATACAGACTGGTATCTGCCAGCCGATATGGAACTGCGGGATCATGCGCAATAAAACAAAGATGTAAATGTCCGTTAATAAAGAAAACTATGCCGGCATCAGGAAAGAGCTTGATGCAACGAACATCACACTCGTTGCCGTGTCCAAAATAAAACCGGCAGGCGATATTCAACTGTTGTATGATCTCGGGCAGCGTGATTTCGGTGAGAATTACGTTCAGGAACTGGTAGAGAAACAATCTTTATTACCAACAGATATCCGCTGGCATTTTATCGGTCATCTTCAGAGCAACAAGGTTAAATACATTGCTCCCTTCGTTCACTTGATCCATGGTGTTACCAGCATCAGCACATTAAAGGAAATCAACAGGCAGGCGAAGAAGAATGATCGCGTGATCGATTGTTTGCTACAGGTGCATATCGCGCAGGAAGAATCTAAGTTCGGGTTCGATGCGAATGAAGTGGAAGCAATCCTTTCACAGACCGAATATCCCAATGCAAACATTGTCGGTTTGATGGGCATGGCCTCTTTCTCGGAAGACCTTATGCAGGTACGCCAGGAATTTGCCGGCCTGAAAAAGCTTTTTGATCAGGCCGCGACGGAAAGACCTGGATTTAATACCTTGTCGATGGGTATGAGTGGCGATTACAAACTGGCAATTGAAGAAGGGTCAACGATGGTAAGAATAGGAAGCCTCCTTTTTGGAAACAGGTCGATTGTTTAAAGTCCCCGTGATGATAAAGACAGGAAGCATACCGCTACATGAAGTAAACTGGTGAATGGCTGGTTTCACCGGCCTCGATCTGATTATACCGGATCAAACTCCTGAAAACCTGTCCAATCCAGCACCCATAGACCCGCCCGGCTTCCCTTTATCCCGCAAAACCCGCCCTTCATGTAAACCTTTTTACCCGCAGGAAAGCGTAAATTTATTTCGCCTATGCCGCGGTCCTTTCTGTTAAAATATAAGCTTCATCATATCATCTTCTGGATGCTGGTATTCGGTGCCTGGTATTTTTTGCGTTACCAGGACTACAGTACTACCGCACTTGCACTCAGGGTAACGCTGATCAAAGTGCTGGACTTGGCGCTGCTTGTATATATAACCAACCACCTGTTGATCCCACGCCTGTTGTACAGCAAAAGGTATTTGATTTTCGCGGCATCCTTCATCCTCATGATCGTAAGCAGCAGCATTCTCAAAATGGCGATCTTGTCAAGAGTAATGAATGCCCCGGCTATGCTTGCATTTTCGCAAAATTTAAAAACAAGGGTT
>JBEVKW010000136.1:0-38828 GCA_040509495.1 Chitinophagaceae bacterium
ATTTATCTGCGCCGATAATTTTTCATCGAGCATGATCGATTCTGCGGCGCCGCGTCCGCTCCAGCCACCGCTGCGATTGCGATCAGCAGGCAGTTGCAATGGCGTGATGCCATCGAGCTGCTGCTGCCAGTACGCCAATCCTTCGGATTGCTGTGCAAGCCGGGATCGTTGCCACATGGCATAGTCGCGGTACTGGAGCGCCGGGGCTGCCAACGGTTGCAGCTCTCCTGCCTGAAAGCGTTGATAGGTCTGGATCAGTTCTTTCACCAGCAGCGGCATTGACCAGCCATCGCCGGCAATGTGATGCAATACAACGGAGAGGATATAGCTGTTGTCTGCGATCTGCAATAACTCGCAGCGCAGCATATGATCCTGGCTGAGATCAAAGCGGCGGGAGACTGATCGGCGGATAGCTTCATCCGGCTGATCCGCCTCCTGCATCACCGGCATTTGCCAGTTCTCCCAACTGATCACATGCTGCTCCACTACTCCATTCTCTTCTATGTACACTGTGCGCAGGATCTCGTGACGCTGCACTACTGAACGGAATGCAGCCTCCAATGCATGTATGTCGAGATGGCCATCCAGTTGCAAGATCATCGGGATATGATAAGCCACGCTTCCTTCCAGCTGATCGATGAACCACAATCGTTCCTGGCTTGGCGACAGCAGGATCTTTCCTCCGTCACTGTATACAGGAATGGTCGTAGAACCGGCATCCGCCAGATTCTTTCCATAATCTTTTTCCAAAAAGGCAATAAGTTCTTCTTTGTATTCCCTGATCCGGCTCAACCACTGTTCTGAAACCGCTCTACCCTGCTCTACTTTGAAACGTAACTTACCGGAGTCCATAAAAAGTATAATCCCATCCCGTTTGGCCGCACTGATCAACGAAAGAACACTCTTTGCATCTGCAACAGACATAAAATAAGATTTACATAAAGAAGCTAAAAATCAAACATCATAGACATCGAAATTGCTGACAGCATTTTCTGTCTTTGATTCAATGAGAAGGTCTATATAGCCCGCAATATTGGCGATCGTTCTGAAGTCGAATAGAGCCCTTAGGGACATATCTATACTGAAACGGGTATTAATCATGGACAATAAACGGACGCCCAGCAAGGAATGTCCCCCCAGTGCAAAGAAGTTATCTTCTGTTCCCACTTTGGGAACATTGAGCAACTGTTGCCAGATCGAACAGAGCTCTTTTTCAGTTGCTGTGGAAGGCGCAGTATAGGCAGCACGCGACAACAATGCAGTCTTTGCATCGGGCAATGCGCGGCGGTCGATCTTGCCATTTGCATTTATGGGCAAGGCGTCCAGCTTTATCCATGCATAGGGGATCATGTATTCAGGAAGATGAATGCGTAATGCCATCATTACTTTCTCCTGGTCAAAATCATTTTCAGTGACCACATAACCGACCAGTTGTTTATCTCCGGCGGCACTCGTGCCTGCCAGTACTGCACATCGACGCATGCCGGGCAGTCGCAACAATACGGCTTCTATTTCTGGCAATTCTATCCGGTAACCACGGATCTTTACCTGTTCGTCCCGGCGTCCCAGGTATTCAAGCGTTCCGTCGTCCAGCCAGCGGCAGATGTCACCAGTACGGTAAAGTCTTCCGGTGGTAAAGCCATTCAGCTTTGTCTCCGGGAATTTTTCTGCCGTCAGTGCGGGCTGACGCTGATATCCCCGCGCTACCCCGGCTCCGCCCACCCATAGTTCGCCGGCTACGCCGACAGGACAGAGATTATCAAACCTGTCTGCCACATACAATGACAGCGTTGGGATAGCCGTCCCTATAATGCTTTTCGCTGAAGAGATATTTTCAGCAACCAGTTCGTGGAAGGTGGCATGAACAGTGATCTCTGTAATACCATACATATTGATCAACCGGCATCCCGGAAACGTATTAAGCCAGGGCAATGTTTTTATGGGATTCAACATTTCGCCGCCAAAGATGACATATCTCAAAGAAGGATTCAGTTGCTGACGCAGGATCTCTTCCTGCAGTACGTAGAAGGCAGATGGGGTTTGATTCAGCACAGTAACTTTCTTTTCCTGGATGAATCGTGCGAACTGTGCCGTATCGCGGGAAATATCTTCAGGGGTAATCACCAATTTTCCTCCGGAAGTTAATGGCCCAAAGATCTCCCACACGGAGAAGTCGAAACTGAATGAATGGAAAAGCGTCCATGTATCACGATCTGAAAAATCATATAAAGGTTTTTTTGTTTCAAACAATCTGATAAGATTACCGTGTTCGATCATTACCCCTTTCGGCTTTCCTGTTGAACCGGATGTGTAAATGATATAAGCCAGCGTATGCTGATCAACATCCCGCTCCAGATTGTATTCCGGCAGAGGGGCAAGATGCGTTTCATCCAGCTGGAGCACAACGGAGGGCAACGAAAATTGCTGGTGACTGTTGGCGTTGTCGGTAAGAAGCAGCGAAGCTTCGCTATCATCGAGAATATAACTGATCCTTTCGGGCGGATAGGCGGGGTCGACCGGCACATAGGCGCCGCCGGCTTTCAGCACTGCCATCATTGCAACGATCATTTCGAATCCCCGGTTCATACAAATTGCCACTTTGACTTCCCTGCCAACTGCATGACTCTTTAGCAGATGGGCTACCTGGTTGCTGACAAGGTGCAGTTCCCCGTACGTCATTGTTTTATTGCCAAAGGCTACAGCATCCAGCCACGGCATTTTATCCACGCGATTTTCAAACAGATCTATAACCGTTCTTTCCCGTGAATAGGGAACATCGAAGTTGCCACAACCGAGCGCTCTGAGTGCGAGGATCTCTTTTTCCTTTAATACAGCAACCTGTCCGACAGGCATATGCAGTTGCTCAGTAAGATTTTCCAGTAAGTTGACAAAATGATTAAGCAGCCTGTCGATCGATCTTGCTTTGAAAAGATCGCTGGAATATTCGGCAGAGATCATATAGCCACTTCTTGTTTCGTCTACATGAAGCGTCAGGTCAAACTTTGAAGACGTCTGCTCGAACCCAACCGCTTCCACCGTTACCCCGCCAAATGCCTGTGCAGGATCCACTTTAACTTTTTCATTATTCTGCATTACAAACATGACCTGGAATAATGGCGTCTGGTTCCACTCCCTCTCTCTTACCAGTTTTTCAACTATTTTTTCAAACGGCACATCCTGGTGTTCGTAGTCTCTCAGCAGGTTTTCTCTTAGTTGCAACAGCATATCGATGAATGGCTTTTCTTCATCGATATAACTTCTGACCGCAATCGTATTTACAAAGAAGCCAATAAGTGATTCCAGCCTTTGATCGTTCCGTCCCGCAACCGGCGTTCCGACGCAGATATCTTGGCTACCGGTATACCGGGAAAGCAGGACGTTGAATGCGCCAAGCATGAACATAAAAGGCGTTAGTAGCAGTTCGTGGCATCGGCTGTCAATGGCAGCGCGCAGATCGGCTTTGATCTCTTTCCTGATCACTTTCCCCTTTATACTATGCATAGCCCCGCGGTTAAAATCCGTAGGAAGCTCAAGTGGAGTCACACCCTGCAAACGATTTTCCCAGTAGGATAATTTCTTTGCCAACAAGTCTCCAGACAGATACTGACGCTGCCATGCAGCGAAGTCAGGATACTGCAATACCGGTTTACCGGGAAAACCTTTTTCACCTTTTAATCCGGCCGTGTAAGCAGTCATCAATTCTTTCACCATAATGGAAGATGACCATCCGTCTGACGCGATATGATGCAGAACGATCAACAGAAGGTGCGATTCATTGTCCAGCCGGATCAATTCCGCACGAATCATATAGTCATGCTGCAAGGAGAATGCGGTAGAGATAAAACCTGCCTGGTATTGTTGCAATGCTTCCTCACTATCAAAATCGCTTTGTGAAATACGCAGCTCCCATTTTTCCGGATCAAGGAATCTGACATAAGGTTCACCATTTTCTTCTACAAAAACCGAGTGTAAGGATTCATGACGTTGAATAACGGTAATAAATGCTTTTTCAAGTATGACTGTGTCCAGTTTCCCTTTCAGCCTCACCACGGAAGGCAGATGATAATGCGTTGAGCCCTGTAATTTATCAATGAACCAGAGACGTTCCTGGCTGAACGAAAGCGGCAGTTTAACATTTCTGTCCGCCTTGGGTATCGGTACTTCCCCGGTTTCATCAGCGCCCGGTTGCTGAAGGCTGGCGAGACTCCGGATAGTCGGATAATCAAAAATATCTCCGATGGAGAGCTGGATATTCATCTCTCGTTTTATCGCAGATACAAGCCTGATGGCGAGCAGCGAATGTCCTCCGGCGTCAAAGAAATTATCTTCGACTCCTATCGTATCAACGTCGAGGATCTGCTTCCATATCCTGAGCATATTGAGTTCTGCCTCAGACATTGTTTCTTCGTGCATATTTGGCTTTTGGACCGTTCGCACACAGGTGTCGAGCATTTTCCTGTCTGCTTTACCGTTTGCTGTGAGCGGCATTGTTTCAAGTAGCAGCCAGCGGGATGGGATCATATAACCGGGCAGGATCTTTTCCAGGTGAGCGATCATCTCGTTCTGTGAAAAGTCTGTAAGCGCCAGGATATAGGCTGCGAGCCGCTGCGAACCGGTGTGATCTGTGTAGCTGGTGACGCAAACCTGGCTTACCTGTGCTGCCGTAAGAATGGCTGCTTCTATTTCCCCGGGCTCAATGCGATAGCCATCGATCTTCATCTGCTCATCAATCCGCCCGATAAACTCCAGGTTGCCTTCAGCATTCCACCTGCAGAGGTCGCCGGTTTTATACATGCGGCCGGCAACCGAAGGACGGAAGGGATCGGAAAGAAATTTCTCGTCAGTGAGATCAGGGCGGTTGAGATAGCCCCTTGCAACCTGGTCACCTCCTATATATAATTCACCGGAAAATCCTTTAGGCACCAGTTTTCCGAAACGATCCAGTATATATAACGACACATTGCCCATCGGCCGGCCTACAGGAACTGGCCCTGATCTTACCGAATCTTGTTCCCCGGCATTGAATTCGTACACACAGCATCCAACAGTTGCTTCCGTTGGTCCATATTCATTAATGACAATAATGGATTTGCCCAATGTGCTTAAGAAACGGAGATGCTCATAGTGTAACTGTTCCCCTCCTACAACAATTTTTTGTGCAGGCAATTGCTGTTTGCGTGTTTCAAACTCATGCTGCAAAACAGGCAAGTGTGAAGGGGTGAGCTTAATGAAATCATAGGGCATTCCAGACCAGAATGCATCCGTAGCGAACGCCCTGGAAGACGAATCAAGTGCAGCGCGCAACGGCCTGCCATCCAATACCGGCATGAGCAATGCCGTGATGGATGCGTCAAAACCGGCAGATAAATGCAGGAAGCTGCCGGCACCTTCTTCAGTATGCTGTTGTGTGTAGCGGGAAAGAGGATTACGCAGGTAATTTATAAGACTGCCATGTTCAATCAGCACTCCTTTTGGCCGGCCGGTTGACCCGGAAGTAAAGATCACATAGGCCAGATCGCGGACAGATGGAAGTACAGAAGTATAAACAGTATAGTCTTCATCCGGCACAGCGGCATACAGCGATTCAATACTGATCGACCTCTTCAGCCCTGCTTCGACAAATAGGTCTTTCCCCAATTCGTCGCAGATCCCGATCACCGCACTGGTATCTTCCAGCATGCTGCTAACCCTTCTAACGGGTGTTTCCTTAATAACAGGAAGATAGGCGCACCCCGACTTGAAGACACCCAGGATGGCGATCATCAGGTGGCGGCCTTTACTGCAGCATACCGGGATGATCTGTTCCCGAGAAATTCCACTGGCGATAAGTTTTCCGGCAAGTAAGGACGACAACCGGTCAATCGCTTCAAAAGAAAAACTGAGACCGTCTTCTTCAATAGCGCACCCATCGGGAAAGGCCTTTACGGTTTTGGCGAGATGATCAATTATCGTCATGCCTGCAGCAGGATGAAAAGATGGACCAGCACCAAGCTGCAATAATTCCTGTTTTTCTTCAGCCGAGATAATTTCCAGTGAGTTCATATCATCAACATCCTGTTCCGCAAACTGGCGGACCAAGTTTTCGAAATGCTGCATAATTGCCGCCATCCTGTGTTGAGAAAATACGGACCTGTTATACCGGAACCACATCAGGATACGTCCGGAGATATCGATCGTAATGCTGAGTGGAAAGTTATTCTGTTCAAAAGTCTTCAGATTAGAGATCTTCAGGCTGCCCTGGTTCCTGTTAATTGCGTCGGAAACAGGATAGTTTTGGAAGGTCAGGGTTGTGTCGAAAAGATTGCCTGTTGAACCGCTCCACTGATGAATATCATTAAGTGCAGCAAACTGGAATTCCCTTGCCTGTAATTGCTCTTGCTGAATGGCCTTTAGCCATTCTTTCACTGATTGATGTTCCTGCAACACGGATACCAGCGGCAGTGTGTTGATATACAACCCAACCCTGGATTCAATATCGGGAAGATCATCGGGCCTTCCTGAAACTGTAACGCCAAAAGCGATCCTGTCTGTTGAAAGGTATGAGTGAAGCAATCTTGCCCATACTCCCTGGAATAATGTATTTAATGTGATACCATTCCTGCGGCAGTATTCTTTTGCAAGAGCAGTCAGCTGCTCCTCAAGTATTTTTTGATCTTCGATATACCGCTGTTCGTGTGATAGAACTGGAGAACTGTCTGTCTGCATTTCACCGAAAAGTGTTGATCCGGTAAGAGGCGAAAGATAATTGACCCAAAAATCCTGTTCATTCTGCTTATCGACGCGGGAAAGATAACTGATGAAGTCACCATAGTCATCTTTGCGGACATGCAGCGGCTTTCCGCTGTGTTGGAGACTGTCGTATGTTTTAAGAAATTCATCCATAAGGATGGCCATTGACCAACCATCATACAGTATGTGATGCGAAGTTTTGATCATTCTGTAGGTGTTGCCGGAAAGCCTGATCATCGTAAGGCGCAACAGTGGCGCTTTAGCAAAATCAAATCCCGCACGGCGATCATCCCGGGCAATCTGTTCAATTTGCACTTCCTGTGTCCCGGCCTCCAGGTGGCTGAGGTCAATAATATTGAATGGGATCGTTACCTTTCTCAGCACACACTGTACCAGCACCGAGAACGCTTCATGGAAAAATGCTGTACGGAGAATCGTATGATTCGCGAAAAGTGCTGTCCAGCATTGTTCAAAAAAGGACAGGTCAGGGTTTTCAAAATCGCAAAGAAGTTGCTGCACATAGGTTTCGTCATGCTTATCCATCAGGCTGTGAAAAAGCATTCCCTGCTGTACCGGGCTCATTAGACGGATAGATTCGATATTGTCAGCAAAGGCTGATCCATTGTTGTGTTTTGCTGAAAGAAAGTTGTTCAGTTCACTAACCGAAATCTCCGTTGACAAACCGAAGTCTGCAGGTACCATCACTTTTTTTCCTGCCGCTTTTTGTTTCAGACATTCACCGGCCAGTTGCTGCAAAGCATCAGCAAAAGCGCGTGCAAGTGCCATGATCTGCTGCTGTTCAAAATGAATGTTGCTGTAGGACCAGTCGAACACGAGTTTGCCATGCTCAGCCCTGCCGATAACCATCAGCTGGAAATTTGCCGGAAAGTTGGGCGATACCGCGTTGCCGGCGCTTTCAGCAGCCGTGCTGAAGAAACGGGTCACGTGACGTACTGTATCCAGCTTTCCCAGATAGTTGAATACAATACCCGGCTCTTCGCCTGCGACCGCTTTTTCCTGCCTTAAATACTTTAGTATACCATATGATATTCCATGATCGGGTATACTTCGCAGCGACTCTTTTACCAGGGCAAGTTGCTGCATAAGATCGTCCCTGCCTTCATTAAAACCGATACGCACGGGGAAGACAGCAGTGAACCATCCGACCGTGTCACTTAAAGAGATATTTTTCGCCAGTTGTTCTTCACGGCCATGCCCTTCCAACCTGATCAGCGGAGCTGTCTTTCCGGTTTCATTTTCAATTGCCATTGCAAAAGCCGTAAGCAAGAGTATGTTCACATCCAGATCCAATTCGGCAGGGATCTCCTGCAGTAACTGCCGGCTGATATGTTCCGGGATCTCTACCGGCAACTGGCGGATATCGCGCATCAATGGCTTATCCATCAAAGAGGGAAGCGATACGATCTCATTTTTTTCTGCTGCTACAGTAGTCCAGTAAGCAGTTTGCCTGATCAATGCAGATGTTCCTGCATATTTATCTAAATGCTGGTGCCAGTCACGTACAGAACTTGTCTTCTGTCTTTTTACAGGCTGATCGCCATCTGCATATTTCTCCAGGCAATATTTCAGATCATCAAAAAGTATTCTCCACGATACTACATCAACCAGCAGGTGATGCAATACAACGAGGAAGCGATTGTGCTCCTGATGTGCGGGGCTTTCGATCAATATAAATCGTGCCAGGCAATTATCACTGATCGATAAACCCTTTTGTTCAGCGTCGCCCAGCGTTTTGATAGCCTGTGCCCAGTCTGAAGGAGATACCTTGCTGAGATCGGCAGACTCTACCTTGAATGTTTTGCCAGTGAAAAATGCTGTCCATTGACTCTCATCACAACGAAAGCCAAGGCGCAAGGCATCATGCTGATCAGTAAGCCATTTTATCGTCAGCTCGAGAATGTCTTTCGAAATGTTCTTGTCGATGTTCAGCAGAACGCTTTGATTGTAGTGAGATAGTACATCGTTTGCCACATCCCGGTTATTGGCAAAGAATGCAGCCTGTGAAGGAAGCAGGCCTGTTCGTCCCTGCAGTACACCCTGTTCTGCGATCGTCGCTTCAGCATGAAGACCATCGATCAACTTACTGATCAAAGCGATCTGTTGCTGCTCAAAAACATGTTTGGGTTCAAGCGGAATATTCAGCTTGCGTGCACGGCTTGCCAGTTGAATGGTAGAAATGGAATCACCGCCGAGTTCGAAGAAATTATCATAAATGCCAACGGTCTCTATACCTAAAACATCCTGCCAGATCTGTACAAGTTTTTCTTCAATATGATTCCGGGGCGCAACATAAGCAATACCGGGCTCCGTGTTCAAATCCGGATCAGGCAGCGCTTTTTTATCTGTTTTGCCTATATGATTCACCGGCATTGATTCAAGAACAACAAATGCGGAAGGGATCATATAGTCTGGCAACTTATCGCGCAGTTCCTGTTTAAGACGCTCCAGTTGCAGCGTATTTTCAACGACGATATAGGCAAACAGTTTATCCTGCTGGCGGGTATTTTTTTTCACGATAACGGCAGCCTGAGAAACACCGGAACACCTGGCGATTTCGAATTCGATGTCAGCGAGTTCTATCCTGTGACCATTGATCTTCACCTGTTCGTCAAGGCGTCCCAGAAATTCGATTTCGCCATCTGTATTCCATCGACACAGGTCGCCTGTGCGATAACAACGCTCGTCGCCGTTTTTTGCAAATGGATTTTTAACGAATGCTTTTGCGGTCAGTTCTTCCGCATTCAGGTAACCTGCAGCAAGTCCTTTGCCGCCGATCCAGAGTTCTCCTGCTACACCTTTCGGTAACAAGTTGCCCTGTTTATCTACAATGTAAAGAACTGTATTGGAGAACGGTCTTCCGACAGGAACCGTGTGATATGTTTTATCCAGGTTGACTGTATGAATGCACTTGCCGATCGTTGTTTCTGTCGGGCCGTAGTGGTTGAATACGATTCCCTGATATCCCTGCTGACGAAGAAGCGCGGGAATCTTGGGATTGAAAGCTTCACCTCCAAACATCATTGCTTTAAGGGGCACTGGCATGATGCCTTCTTCGGCATAGGCCATCCATAGCGAAGGCACCAGTTTAATAAAGCTGATATTTTCCTTATGCAGGTAAGCGGCTACCCTTGCACCGTCAAGAAGTATGCTGTCACTTAGTATATGCACACATCCGCCGGTCATCAATACAGAAAAGAGAATGGAGTACCCGGCATCTGCGGCGAGCGAAGCAAAGATGGCTGCTGAGTCCAGGTTTGCTGCACCTACACTGTCAATAACTCCAAACAGATGGTCGATCAGTGGTGCATCGGGAACAAGTACACCTTTAGGATTGCCGGTGGATCCGGATGTATAGATCACATATCCTCCTGCATAAGGGATATCATGTTGGACAGAAAAAGGCTGATCTTCAAAACCTGCGTCAACCGGCAGTAAGGTGGCCATTGTGCCGGTAGAAATAAGCGTCTGCCTCAGTTGTTCATCGCAAAGACAGATCGATGCACCGGTATTATGGAGAATATATTGTAGTCTTTCCGCAGGATAATCCGGAGCGACCGGAACGAAGATCGCCCCTAGTTTGAGCACCGCCAGGATCGAGATAACTACTTCTGCAGACCGCTTTACCGAAACGATCACAAAATCACCACTTTTTACTCCTAGCGCGGCCATGCCACCTGCCTTCGCGGCCGCACGACGGTCAAGCTCAGCATAAGAAAGCCGCTCTTGTTCAAAGACGACAGCTATTTTATCCGGATGAAGGCTTACGCGTTTTTCAATAAGGCTGATCAATGAATGAACGGCAGGAACTCCAACAGAAGACGGCGCAAACCTATCAAGCAATTCATTTTTTTCCTGTGCGGGCAACAATGCCTCGCGTGAAGCAGTCCCATGGCCATCAGTCATGAATGCATGCAAAAAGGCGTTCAGGTAGCTATCCACATCCTCGATGCTTTTACCTGACCGGAAATTTTTGCGTAGCCTGTATTTAATGCTTAATGTATCACCTGTAGTATTAACCGTGAAATTGAGGAATGTATTTGTCAATTCATGGCTTAGCTCATCATGAGCGCTTACGTCTTTCCTGATAGTGTCAAAAAAGTCACCGCCGAGCTCTTCGTAAATGTGGAAGTTTGTATAGTTGAACGAGACATCAAAAAAGGGATTCTGGTCACTCACCCTGTATCCTGTTGCCCGCGCAATGTCCAGCAAAGTTGTTTTTTCAAATGGCTTGATCGTCTGAAGTTTTTCATCCACTCCTTTTACCAATCCGATCCATGAAAGGCCGCCTTCTTTCGCAGTTGAGATCTTCAACGGCACCGTGTTCAGGAAGCAACCCAGCACTTTGTCTCCATCTTCCATCACCGGGCGGTTATTAGTTACGAGTCCGATCACGCATTCATCCTCGTATCCGAGCATATTCAGTGCAAAGGTAAATGCCGCGAAAAATATTGTTTTAACAGGTAATTGCTGTTGCCTGGAATGAAGCTGTAACTGTTGGTAAAAGTCCTTGTCATAGCGGCGTGTAAAGTTGCGGTTGGTGATATTTTCACCAAAGATCTGCAAGCGCCGGAAGCCTGCCATTTCGTTTTTCCAGAAATCAATACTCGCTGCTCCTTTTTTAGCAATAAGGCTTTCGACAACGAAATCGCGGTAGCTGCATTTCAGCGGAATGCTGTCGGCAACAGAATTATGTAAAAAGGATTTATACAGGTCATTTAATTCCCTGTTAAAGGAGGCCACACTCCATCCATCAAGAATGGCGTGATGGAACTGGAAAACAAAAACACTGGCATTACTGTCGAGAAAAAGTGCTGCCCTCCACAATGGGCCGGTCGTATGGTCATAGGGAATTGTTCTTTGTTCTGCTAGATAGTTGCGTATCTGCGTTTCACTCAAATGGCCGGCCTGATCAGGCAGGTGGAACAGATCAACTTGAAATGTCATTTTCCTGAAAACTACCTGCAGTCCTGTCTTGAATTCATCCATCCGGAAAGCCGTTCGTAATATGGCGTGCTTTTGGACCATTGCTTCAAGTGCTTTTTTAAAGAGAACCGGATCTATGGCTTCAGGGATCCTGAACAGGAATTGGTCCCGGTAAATGTTAAGTTCCGGTTCCAGCAGGGAAGCGAAGAGCATTCCGCTTTGAATATCTGTCATCGGAAATACATCCTCTATGAACTCGTGATCGGGCAACATTGGAATCACCTCCTCCCTGATCTGCAATAATGCAGCGTGTATTTCCTTTTCTGTTTCGTCGATCACCGTATTAACCGGTAATGCATTTTGGATGCAGATTGCCAGTTGCCGGATTGTTGGGTGTTGGTAAAGGTCCAGGATCTGAATATCTTTTCTGAAGGCAGATCTGAGCCTGTTTATAAAGCGGATTGCTTTGATAGAATCACCACCGGCTTCAAAGAAATTATCGGTCGTGCTCGCTTTCAGCAGACGGAGTTCCGCATTCCAGATGCCGGCAACCGCCTCTTCCATTTCATCAGCGGGCATAACGAATTCTTTGCGGCGAAGATCATTGTCGCCGGGAAGTGGCAACTGCTTACGATCGATCTTGCCGCTTGCCGTTACCGGAAATTTTTCCAGTTTCATCAGGAACGTTGGCACCATATATTCCGGCAAACGCGATAGCAAAAAAGCACGGAGTTCGTCAACATTCACTGGCGACTGAGCAACATAGTAGGCAACGAGGTATTTATCTTCTTCGCTTTGGGCTACGACCATGGCCACAGCGTTTACAATACCGGAAAACCCACACATGGCTGTTTCTATCTCTCCGGGCTCGATCCTGTACCCTCTGAATTTGACCTGGAAGTCAAGCCGGCCATGATATAGGATCTCCCCTTCAGGTGTCCAGCTTGCAAGATCGCCTGTCCGGTATATACGTCCATTGAACCAGGCAGGCTGTATAAATTTTTCATCGGTAAGTTCTTTATTGCCGATATAGCCGCGGGCTACTCCAACTCCGCCGATACACAGTTCACCTTTGATACCAATGCCAGAAAGTTCACCGCGCTTATCAACGATAAAGATCCTGGTGTTGTCGATCGGTTTGCCAATAGGCAGGTTGATCAATTCCTTTTCACGCGGGCAATTGAACGATGTAACGTCAATCGAAGCTTCAGTAGGACCATAAAGATTGGCCAGCACCGCGCCGGGCATCACGCGGTAGAAAGCGGTAGCTGTGGCTCCGGAAAGCGCTTCGCCACTTGCAAAAACATATTTCAGTGATTCCAGCCTTGCCCTGTCTTCCACCGACGTTGCCTCCAGGAAAACATTCAGCATCGAAGGAACGAAATGCATTACTGTCGCGCCGCATGCCTGTATCGACCTAATCAGTTGCGCCGGATCTTTTTCGACGTTCTTGTCAGAAAGATACTGTGTGGCACCTGAGAATACGCCCCATAAGATCTCCCAGACAGAAACATCGAACGTGAAATTTGTTTTCTGCAGGATGACATCTTTGCTGCTTAACGGATAAAGCCGTTGCATCCAGAGTATCCTGTTGATAAGCCCGGCGTGTTCGATCATTACACCTTTCGGATTTCCTGAGGATCCGGACGTATAGATCACATAAGCCAGGTCTTCAGGAGTATTATTCCGGGGCGGTGCCTGGTCATTACTATCAAACGCGAGTGGTGCGGTGAGATCCAGTGTCTCGATCCCCAACTGAGGAAGATCGATGCCTCTTCCGTAAAGAAGTAACCTGCATGTGCTATTGGTCAACCGGTACTTCAATCGTTGTATGGACGAAGAAGGTTCGATCGGCATGTATGCGGCACCTGACTTAATGATTCCGTAAATGCCAATGACCATTTCAGGACTGCGATCAGCCATAATGCCTATCACGGTGTTGGGTACACCCAAGCCTTTTTTCCTGATGGTCCAGGCCAGTTGATTTGCTCTCTTAGCCAGCTGACTGAAGGTCAACTCACCCCCCGTCCATTTCAATGCAACACCAGCTGGATTCAGCCTGGCCTGTTCTTCTATAACATCAGAAACAGACATCCAATTTCTGTTATGATCATGATCCGTATCATTGAACTTATACAGACAGCGATCCAACTCGTCTGGCGGTATACTGCTCAGGGATGACAGTGCAGCATCCGGATCGCTCATCATGTTTTTCAGCAACGCTTCGAATTGCCTGCAATAAGCCGCAACTTCTGCTTCCGTGTACCGGAAGGAATTGTACTGCACACTACAACTGATCTCTTCAGAGACTCTTTCGCAATCAAAAGCAAGATCAGTATAAACCTCGGCTCCATTAAATTTCTCCTGAATGTTGGTGAGAGTAAGCGTCACATCAAAAAAACGTTCAGAGCGGTTATCACTTCCGAGGTATTTATCAATCAACAGTTTTACCGGGTAATGCTGGTTACTGACAGCTTTTTTAGTCTTTGTTGCAACGTCTGCCAGCAATTCTTTTAGCGAATGCCGGGGAAGAAATGAATTTCTTAATGCAATCATACTGTTGAGCGCTGCCTGATCATTCGTCTGATAGAAAACGGAAGTGCCTATCAATAATTCCGTAACATCCCTGACTTTTGAGATCAGGCATCCCAACACTGTGGTCAGCAAAACATGTAATGTTGTGTCTGAGTGATTACAGATCTGCATTGCACGCATTGAACAAGCCGGTGAAAACCTGAAGTCCATACTTTTAAACGCCCCGGCATTATCACCTGCCGCAGCAATGGTTTCTTCTCCATTCTCTTTTCTGGCTATCTGGAACAATTCCTGTTCCCAGAATACTCTTTCGCTATTTTTACCGGTTGCTGCAGCAATTAATTCAAACTGATCTGGCTGACGCATATTGCTTTTTTTTTGGAGATGATCTAGAAAGTGAATTCAACATCTTTTAATTCGTAACCCACGGCTTCAATATTGTGCTTCAGCGTAATGTCAGCAATAGAAACAGCCGGGTCGTGCAATACCTGCTGAATGATCTCCTGCAGATAGGATGAGATCTTCATGATCTGTTCGTGAAAGAACATTTCTGCCGAATATTCAATTTTTATTTTTATCGCAGCATCCATTTCATATCCGGTAAGGATCATATCGAATTTCGCAGACTGAGCACGGAAGGGCACCGCTTTGACAATATCACTATATCCTGACCCAGTTACCTCCATATTAAGGAAGACGAACATCACATTGAATAGACGGTTGCGGGTGCGATGCGGCACATTCAACTTATTGACCACTTCTTCGAAGGCGACATTTTTATTGTCAAGCGCTTCAATAAGCGTTTGGCTTACCTGGCGAACGAACTGATCGAAGGTGGAAGTAACATCAACCTTATTTCGGATGGCAATAGTGTTTACAAACATCCCGACCAGGTTGTTCAGGTCAGCAGACACCCGTCCATCAACAGCAGATCCCACCACGATATCTTCCTGCATGCTGAGTTTCGATAGCAAAACATTATAAACAGCCATCAGAAAGGAATAGAGGGTAGTTTCTTTCTGACGGATGAAATCTTTGATCTGGGAGGTGGTGGCTGCATCGATCGTTAAATTGAATGATCCGGCTTCCATATTTCCTTTGTCCATCGACAATTGATTAACGGGCAGGAACACCTGCCTTGGTAATGGAGTCAGTTTCCTGATCCAGTAATCTAACTGCTCGCAATGACCATTGCTTTTGGTATACTTCTGCTGCCATTCTGCAAAGTCTACGTATTCGAGCAGAAGCTCAGGCAGCATGTTTCCGGTGTAAAGGCTCCAGAGGTCGCGATTAAGGATCAATTGCGAGTAGCCGTCTGCTACAATATGATGTACATCCATCATTAGCAGAAATTTCTTCTCCTCTATTTTTACAAGCGAAGCTCTGAACAAAGGCGGTTTGTGCAGATCAAATGGCTTTACAAAAGATTCCATGGACTGGGTAATGCCAGCTGATGACAGTGCGGGTATCTCCTGGTAGCTGAAATCAAATTCATCAGATGTGCTGATGAACTGGCAGGGAGAGCCATCCTTAACGGTAAAACCTGTCCGTAATGCGGCGTGACGCTGTACAAGTTTTTTCAATGATTCCTTCATTGCGGCGGCATCTACTGCTGATTCGATCACGAAGAACTGAGGAAGGTTATACGTTACTGAATCTGGATAAAGTACCTGTTGGTGATAAACCTGGAACTGGCCGCTGGCCAGCGGATAAACCGGTTTTGGCTCTGCTTTCCCAATCTGAAAACCGGCTCCTGTAGTACGGCTCTTGATAAAAGCGGAAAGTTTAGCTACCGTATTATTTTGAAAAATATCCTTTATAGATAAGCGGATGCCGTAAAGTGAATGGATTTTAGCAACAAGTGCGATCAGGTGAAATGAATTACCACCCATCTCGAAGAAGGTGCTCCTGATGCTGAAAGTTTTATTGCGGGTGATCTCAGACCAGATACGGTAAATATCAGCTTCTACTTCATCAGGAGAGAGGTGTTGATCATCCGTTGCCACCGCTTCAGGCTGTGCGAGGCGCTGCAATGCGCCGCGGTCAAGTTTGCCATTTGCAAGCCTTGGAAGGGCAGGCACTCTTAACCAGGTTGATGGGATCAGATTAAGCGGAAAGTACAACGCAAGAAAATCGGCCAGGTCACTGGCTGCTACTACCCTGTCTGCTTCGTCTTCTAACACCAATACTCCTGCCAGGAATTCTTTTCTCTCAGTGCCGTTTTTGAAAACTGCCGATTCCCGTATACCCGGAAACTGGCTGATCCGTGATTCGATGTCGCCCGGCTCTATACGAATACCGTTTATTTTCAGTTGTGCATCGTTCCTGTGCAATACAAGCAGATCTCCATCGGTTGAGATGCGGCCGCGGTCGCCTGTGTAGTACATCCGGTATTCCGGCATTGACTGAACGGTATCTGCTTTAAAATGCGCATCCCTGATAATTCCATTTTCCAGGTATCCTTTCGAAGTAAAAGGGCTGGCAATCACAACGTGTCCTTCGGTATTGGCGGCGCAAACGAGTCCGTTCTCATCCAGCACATAAACAGCCGTATGATCAATTGGTTTTCCTGCGGGCAATCGTTCGAGCGAGAGATCATCTTTTGTGAGTAAGCGATAGGTGCTGATCAGTGTTGTTTCTGTTGTTCCGTAAAAATTATAAAGAGCTGCTTCCGGGGGAGCGATCGTAAACCATTTTTCCAGGTCACCGGGTAAAACTTTTTCGCCTGAAAGAAACACACCTTTCAGATCAGGAAACGGTGCATGACCTACGGCTGTGTTAAATAACCTGAATACGCCCGGCACACAGTGAATGTAATTGATCCTGTTCTGTCTTATCCATTGCTGAAGTGTACTGGCTTCAAATATATTGTCACTGTCTTCGGGAATAACAATAGTTGCTCCTGCAAACACCGGGATAAATACATCACGCAGAAATGCATCAAATCCGGTATGAACCAACTGGCTGAACCGTGTTTTTGCGGCAAACTTCATTTGTTTCTGTTCCCATTGCAGGAAGTTCATCAGGGAACCGTTCACGCCAAGAACAGCTTTGGGGATTCCACTGCTGCCGGAAGTAAAATACACATACAGTTCATCTGCTGTGTTGGTGACGGGAAGCAGTGCTGTGTCCATCAGATCAGTCACAGGCGATTGCATATCAATAAAGGTGACAGTTCCGACGGAAGCCAGTGCGTTATTTAGGCCATCGACGAACTCCGTACACCCCTGATGAAGGATGACGCTGATGCCGGCGACAGAGATCATCGACATGATGCGTTGGAGGGGAAGGTGATGTGAAAGTGGAACAAATATTTCACCAGCCAATGATACACCCGTGATCCCGAAGATCATGCTCACCCTGTCTTCCGCGATCACACCGACATATCTTTTCGCAGCAGGAGTTGACGAAGGCAGCAAAAGACCGGCTGTTTGCATAGCAGCATCACCGAATTGCCGGAAAGTGATTGCCTGCGATCCTTTTTCGATGGCCACATCTTCTGCGTACATATTAAAGGCATTCAGCAATGCCGATTGAAAAGTTGTCAGACTCATTTACAAAGAGTATTTATGGTTATCTTAATTATCACGCCATGTCAAACTGCTCAAGGAATACACCGAAAGTGAGGACGGTGATCAGCAGGTCATTGTCAAACGGAATGTTCAGTCGGAAATCTTCCTGGCTGTATTCGGCTTTCAGGGATTCAATGCGGTCAGCATCAAAGTAGTTCTGCCTTTTGATCCTGTCATAGGAAAGCATGTCGTTCACATATTCATATCTACGTCTTACAAGTGAAGAACTGGAGGGTGCTACAAAGCCAAATTTTTCCCGGTTAAGCACCTGGTGCGGAACAATATCCCTGGCCACACTACGGAGGATATGTTTTTCCTGGAGGTCTTTCAGTTTGAAACCTGGTGGTATCGTGGTGATGAACTCGGCAAGTTCTATATCCAAAAAGGGATAACGTGCTTCAACAGAATTTGCCATCGCCATCCTGTCACCATGATCAGATAGCAGATGATCCGCCATTCTCAATTTATAATCTGCGTAGCTTCTCATATGCAGTACATCCCGGTTCTTCATTCTTGAGGCGTCTACAATAAAGGAGTTGAGGCAGTCGATGTTATCGAAATTGCTGTTCAGGTCGGCTGAATAGATGTTCTTTTTGGTATTGCTGAAATCCAGGTAGTCTTTTTCGTAAAAGAAATCTTCATTACCCCAGATACGTTTGCGGAGAAGCTTTTCAGCCGCGGCTCCCGGTGAATCAGACGGAGGCAACATGGAACGAAGCCGGTCAAATTTATATCCGACATATCCGCCAAACAATTCATCGGCTCCTTCACCGGTAAGGATCACTTTTATACCATTGTCACGGACAGTTTCTGAAAGACGGTAAGATGCGGTGTTGTAAGACTCCTTGACGGGGCATTCGCAATGATAAATTGTTTTTGCCAGCAGGTCGATCACGTCATCTTCCAGAAATAATTTTCTTGAATGCACTGAACCGATATGTGCGGAAACGAGTTGCTGGTACTGTCCTTCAGAGGTGGCCCTGTCTGCAAAGTCGATTGAGAAGGTATATCGCTGATGTCCTGGTGTCAGTTGGTTCAGTTTGCAGGCTATCAGTGATGAGTCGAGTCCGCCACTCAGGTAACATCCTACCGGTACATCCGACCTTAGCCGCAGCATGATCGAATGGTCCAGCATTTCATTCAGTTTTTCGGTATAATATTCTTCCGTTTCGGCATAATCGATCGTATTGATCTCCGGGTAAATAAGATCCCAGAATTGGATTTTCCTGCACAGGCCGCTTTTTACATCCACCCGCAGATAGTGTCCGTTTTCGAGGCTATGAATGTTCTCGAACATCGTCCGCGGACTGATCAGCCCTGGAAAAGTAAATACCTGGTCAAGCGCAACAAGATCCGGTTTCCGGTCTATCCCGGGATATTCCAGGATGGATTTTACTTCCGATCCAAATACAACGGTATTATCGCAGATCGTGTAATGAAGAGGGAGAATACCGAAATGGTCCCTGGCCAGAAACACCAGTTCCTGCGTTGTGTCATAGAGCGCAAAAGAGAACTGCCCATTGAGCATGTTAAGAAAATTGATGCCATATTCTTCGTAAAGATGGGGAAGCACTTCAATATCGCAGTTGGTCCTGAACTCATGTCCTTTTCTTTTCAGGTCTTCTCTCAGCTCCACATAATTGAAGATCTCACCGTTGCAGATCACGGTAACGGACCCGTCTTCATTACTCAATGGCTGCATTCCGCCGGAAAGATCAATAATACTGAGCCGTGTAAAACCAAGCGTAACTGGTCCTATGATTTTTGTTGACATTCCATCGGGTCCCCGGTGAAAGAGTTTATCGGCCATCTTTTGAACGATCTGATCTGATCGTTCAGGTTTTTTTCCAGCCAGATCGATATAGCCGCAGATACCACACATAATTGTACGAGCTTATGAAGATTTATAAAAGTGTTAGAGATCAGCTTACCGTATCAAGTGACGGGATTGACGCGGGCAACGGTAGGTCGACCGGGATATCACCGATCGACCGGTCCGGCTCCATAACGAGTATATCAAGCAGCACTCTGAAGTGATGACACCATAGCAGAATACGTTCTCTATCGAACAGATCTGTTCGGTAATTGAAGGATAATACCAACTGGCCATCCTGGACTGAAGCGCCGATCATAATATCATACTGCGTGGAAAGTCGCTCTTCTGCAATGAGGGTTATAATTGCGTCATCCAATTGCAGTAACGGAATCCCGATATTATCCATAAAGAAATACACATCAAAAAGCGGGTTCCTGGAAAAGTCCCTTTCCGGTAATACCTCTTTTACCAGATCATCAAATTGATAATCCTGGTGATCGAATGAATGAATAACCATGTCCTTTACTTCGCGGAGAAAGCTCCGGAAAGTTTTATTTTTTGAGGGCTGATTACGCAGTGCAAGAACATTTACAAATACACCAACGATCGATGCAAGGTCGGGATGTTTTCTTCCGGCAACCGGTGTTCCGATCACGATATCTTCTCTTCCGCTGATACGCGCAAAGAACACATTCACCGCGGCAAGTAGTACCATGTATAAGGTTACTCCTTCCTGAGTTTCGAGCGACGATATCTGTGTGTGTACATCTTCTTTTATGCTCAGCAGCTCTCCTGCGCCCTGGTATGAAAACGCATCGCTTCGTCTGGCCTGATCCGTGAGTTCCATCGGTTTGACCGGTTCGCGGAACATATCCAGCCAGAATTGTTTTTGACGGCTGATATCGATGAGGTCATCAGCAAAATACCAGTTGAGATAATCCCGATACTGTATCGGCGGCCCATCCGGTTCCTGTCCCGCATAAAATCTGTTGAAATCATTCACCAGTACACTCATCGACACGCCGTCAGCGATGATATGATGTATATCCAATGTAAGAACAAACCTGTCGCTTCCGGTATGAACTACCGCAACGCGAAACAAAGGGGGAATACCAAGATCAAAAGGACGTTTAAACGCTTTGAGACAGGCGTCGAGTGAACTTTCCGGGATCTCGTACTGCTCTACATCAAGCATTACTGTATCAATGATCTGCTGTACCGGCCTGCCGTCATTTACATGAAAACAGGTTCTCAGGCTTTCATGCCGGTTGATCACCTTTCGTAATGCTTCCGTGATCTTCTCCAGGTCCGGTTTGCGATATACGCTGAACGCCGCTACAATATTATACGCCGTCATTTCCGGTGTGAGATACTGCAGGCTGAACATCCGTTGTTGTGCAGGTGACAGACGGTAGAACGGTTGCACCGGCGCCGGACTCATCTTTGTCCATTCAACCTGTTTATTGCCTGTAATAAAATCAGCAATTGCTTTTATCGTAGGCTTCTGGAAGAAATAAACCAGCGGAACATTGATGCTAAAGATTTTGAGCACCTGCGCCAGCAATTGCGTAGCGGTAAGTGAATTGCCGCCAGACCGGAAGAAGTCTGCCAACAGAGCGATCTTTCCGGCAGGCGTATGAAGAACCTCTGCCCAGATATTCCTGATGCTTTGCTGAAGGTCCGTCAGTTGTTCGCTTTGTGTTTCATCAACCGCGCCACCAGAAACCGGGTCCGGAAGCTTTGCTGTATCAAGTTTTCCATTGGCAGTAACGGGAAACGATGACACCCGGAAAAAGTAAGAAGGGATCATATACTCCGGCAGGAAGGATATGAGATGCGCTCGCAATGCTGGTTCGCTATACGTTACATCTGCGATATAGTATGCGCAGATCACCTGCTGACCGCCTGCATCTTTTTTTGCAATAGCTCGTACAGTACTGATCTGATCATATTTTTTCAGATGACTTTCTATCTCTCCGAGTTCAACACGATAGCCACGGATCTTCACCTGTGCATCTTCCCGCCCGAGAAACTCGATATTGCCGTCTTCAAACCATCGCGCTTTATCCCCGGTGCGATACATGGTATCTCCCTTAAAAAAAGGGTCGGGAATAAATTTGGTTGCCGTAAGTTCTTCGTCATTCAGGTATCCTGATGCAAGACATTCGCCCCCGATATACAGGTCTCCTTTTATTCCTACCGGGCAAACATTCAGGTGTCGATCCAGGATATAATAGCGTGCGTTTTGAATAGGTGTTCCATAAGGGATACTTTTCCAGGTAGGATCTATTTGACCGATATCGAAAAAGTTTGACCACACGGTTGCTTCGGTTGCCCCACCCAAACCGACCACACGGGCGGATGGAAATACATCCCTGATCTGCGGCGGCATGGTAAGCGGTATCCAGTCTCCACTCAGGAAAAACAGGTCCGGCAATAAAGGCTGACCTTTAAGTTCGGCGAGGTAAGGCAATACCTGTTGCAGTGCTGCGGGCGCTGAATCCCAGAATGTGATCCGCTCCTGCCGGATGATCTCTTTCAGCTGAACGGGTTCCCGCAATTCTTCCCGGGTGGCTACCCTGATGGAACCGCCAGCTGCAAGCATGCCGAAAATATCGTATACAGAAAGATCGAAGGCGAGTGAAGTGGTGAAGAGCATGCGCGTTTCTTTTCCTATCTGGTAGCGGCGGTTCACCCATTCAATAAGATTGATGACCGGCCTGTGCTGTACACTCACTCCTTTGGGAATACCCGTGGATCCGGAAGTAAAGATCACATACGCGAGTGATGCGGCTGTAACCGGCGCCTTCCTGTTTACATCGCTTTTGCGGTTGAAGATGTCCGAAGGCTGCAGAATGTGAAGCGCCTCAGGAATAACAACATCCTCCGTATTGAGCGCAGCATCCAGTACATACATGGTCAGTTCCTGGTGTAGGTTTCGTCCTATGTCCAGTATTTTCTGCGCACAGTTTCTGTCTGTAAGTACGTGTGTAATGGTCAGTGAGCGGAATATCCCTTCTATTCGCTGTGATGGCAGATAAGGTTCGAGCGGTACATAAGCGCCGCCGGCTTTTAAAACTCCCAGTACTGCAACAATTGTATGAACACTACGGTCCATGGTGATCGCCACATATTTACCTTCTCTGACGCCATCTTCGGTGAGTGCGGCGGCAAGGCTGTTTGCCATCCTGTTCAGCTCCTTGTAGCTGAATGCTTCCTGGTTGTCAAGCACGGCAACCATCCTTGGATTTTCCTTTGCCTGCTTTTCAAATAATTCATGGATCAGCTTTTCTCTTTCGTAAGGAGCTGAAGTATTATTCAGTGAGTAGATCAGTCGGTTTTTTTCCTGCGGATGTAACCAGTCCAGCTGTCCTACCGGAGTAGCCGGAGCATCAGCAGCAGCCATCAATAACTGAAGATAGTGATCGGCCCACCGCTCGACGGTCAGTGGATTGAACAAGACCGTGGAGTAATAAAACTGCAGTTGCAGTTCGTCTCCATCTTCCATCACCTGCAGGTTGAGATCAAACTTGGTTGTATGTGAATTATTGAATACAGGCGTGATCTTCAATCCGCCAGTTTCCACGGTATGGAGGCCTACCGGATGCATGTTGAACATTATCTCAAAAAGAGGATTGCAACTGAGATCCCGGGGAAGGTTCAGATTATCCAGAATATCTTCAAAGGGATAATCTTCGTTTTCGAATGCTTCGGCCACCTGCTTCTTTACCTGGAGAAGATAGGTGGAAAAAGGAAGTTCCGCTGCAGCATTCGTCCGTAATATTACCGTATTGACAAACACGCCCATGATCTCCTGAAGTTCTTCCCGGCGTCTGCCGGAAGTGATCGTACCGGTGATCACATCTTCAGATCCGCAAAGGCGGGAGACGAGTATATGATACACTGATAACAGGAATACGTAATCCGTAACACTATTGCTTCTTGCAGCGGTTTTTAGTTTACCTAACTGATCACGGCTTATCCTTCGGGAAATAATATCACCCTGATAAGATTTCAAAGAAGGTCGCGGATGATCTGCTGGTAACAGCAACGCGGGAACTTCACCTTGCAGTAGTTTTAGCCAGTATTGTTTCTGAGCGGCTGTTTGTTCCAGGAAACCGGCATCCTCCTGTTGCCACACTGCGAAATCCTTATATTGAAAACGCGGCGTGCCGGCCTCTTTTCCAAAATAAATGTCGGCAAATCCGGACATCAATCTTTGAAGCATGATCTCATCGGAGATGATATGATGCATATCAAGGAGCAGGTAATTGGTGTCCGTTCCGGTATGAACAATACCAGCCCGGAACGGCGGAGCCTGTTCAAGTTGAAATGGCCGTACAAAATCGTGCATCACCTTATCGATATCAGTTTCATGGAAGACCTCCAGCTCAAAAGCGCTTTCGTTCACGATGAACTGACGCGGTACACCAAATTGCTCTCTGAACACCGTTCTGAAATTCTCGTGTTTCGCGATCAGTGTCCGGAACGCGGTCCCTACCCTTGTAACGTCAATCTTTCCATCAATCCTGAGCACCACAGGAACATTGTAACTCAATGAACCCGGCGTAAACTGATACAGGAAAAACAGCCGGCGCTGGACAGATGATAGTGGATAGCTGGAAGCTGTTGCCGCTTTCGGCAATGATGGAACAATAGGTGTTGCGTCTTCACGCGTTTGCTGCGCCATCGTATCAGCCACCAGTTTTACCTGCGCCGCGAATAGTGAGGCGTCAAAGAGATCTCCAATCGAAACAAGAACACCCGTTTCTTTCTGTATCCTTGAAATAAGATTTATGACTGTAAGCGAATGACCTCCGAGCAGGAAAAAATCAGCCTCATCATTGATCAATGCATCATCAACTGAAAGTATCCTGCTCCATATTTTCTTCAGTATGCCAGCCAACTGATCTGCCGATTCTTTATCCGGACTATCTGTGATGAGTGACGCTTCCGTGACAACGGAAGGAGGAGGCAGCAGATCCCTGTCGGTTTTTCCATTCAAGGTCAGCGGTAACCGCTCAAGCCTGACAAAATACGACGGGATCATATAAGCCGGGAGACTACCTGCCAGGAAGGCTTTCAACTCCGTTACGCCATACATTGCAGGTGCAACGTAATACGCCACTAATGCAGGCTCACCGTCAGCCATTATTTTGCTGGATACTATCGCGGCACTGATCGCTTCAAACTGCTGAAGCTGATTTTCTATCTCAGCAGGTTCAATCCTGTATCCCCTGATCTTTAATTGCTCATCTTCTCTTCCAAGGTAAAGCAGGTTTCCGTCCGGCAATCGCCGGGCAAGATCACCTGTCCGGTAATACCGGCGACCGTCTCCACCGGTAATAAATTTCGCCGCGGCTTCAGCCGAAGCATTCCTGTACCCGGTAGACAATTGCATTCCTCCTATATAAATCTCCCCCGTCACTCCCACAGGTACACGTGCGCCAAGTGCATTGAACAGGTATATGCTGTTATTGGGTAGCGGCAGGCCGATAGGAACAGACTCGTACACCTCTCCAGGATTGAAGCGATGAAACATGCACCCAATGGTTGCTTCAGTAGGGCCGTATTCATTAATAATGGACACGCGGCCGCGAAACTTCCTGTAAACAGAAAAAGCCAGTTGATAAGGCAACATCTCGCCGCCAACGACCAGCGTATGGATGCGTGGAGAGAACTCTTTGAGTTCATTTACGATACGCAGGTGGGAAGGCGTCAGCTTAAGCACAGAAACATCTCCCCGGCCCACAATTTCCTGCATCGTCCGGGCTTCATTTCCGGAAGGCTTGTATATTTTTATTTTCCGTCCAGACAGTAGCGGAACGAACAAGGATGTGAGCGTAAGATCAAATGATAAAGGTGTGAAGAACGCGAAGCAATCTTTTTCATCCCGGCAATACCTGGGAATACAGCTCTGTACATAATTCAACAGTGCGCTATTACTGATCTGCACACCTTTGGCCGCTCCCGTTGTTCCGGAGGTAAAGATCGTATAGGCGAGATTCGCTCCTGATGTTCCCGGGCGTGATGTTTGCGCTGCCAGTACACCATTCATCAACTCACCGGGAGTAAGCATTTGTATGCCAGCTATACCCGGGAAGGCAGTAGAAGATTCATCTGTTACGATCAGCGGTGTATCACAGGCGGAGATCATCGACAGCTTTCGTTTAAAGGGCAATGATTTATCCACCGGTAAAAAAGCGGCACCTGATTTCATAATGCCCAGTATCATGATCAAGAGTTCTGCCGAATGATCGATGAGCAGCGCAATGGAATGATCGGGTTGTATCCCCATATCAGTCAGGTTTGCTGATACCAGATCAGACAACCGGTCAATCTCGTTATAGGTATAAGATCTGCCTTCGGCTTCCACGGCAATACATGAACCGTATGTTCCCATGTTGTTATAGAACAGATCAACCGGGCGTTCAAAACGTTCGGGTATTGTTTCGCCATTTTCGTAGCCAGATTCGATTTGATGCTCTTCCGGCGATAAAATATCGATCTGCCCGATGGAAAGAGACGGGTCACTGACGAACGATTCGTAGATATTTGCGAGATAAGAAGCAAAACGCTGAATGGTTTGCAGCGTGAACAAGCTGCTGTTATATTCAAATGTAAATTCAAACTGGCTAGCCTCTTCGATACCTCTCAGGGTAAGATCAAATTTGGAAATACCCTTTTCAATGTCCAGCCTGCGAAAGCTGGTGTTTGCTGTTTCTATAGCGGGTATGTCAAGATTTTGGAGATTGAACATAACATCAAATAGGGGGCTTCGGGACGCGTCACGCGTTTTCACCGTTTCTTTCACAAGCTCTTCAAAAGAGAAGCTTTGCCTTTCAAGTGCCTCCGTTACTACGGAAGCGATAGAGGCAAGCACACTTGCAAATGAGGAGCCGGGCATCGTCTGCAAACGGAGGGCGATCGTATTGGCAAACATACCCACGGTTTCCTGGAAGGCTGCCTGGGTACGGCCTGATGCAACTGAACCGATCACCATTTCATTCTGCCCGGAAAGCTTATGAAGCAATACCGCATAGCCCGTAAGGAGAACCGTGTAGAAGCTGACATTTTCCTGCCTTGCGATCCTTTTCAGATCTGATACCGTACCGGGATCAAGAGAAAAATGAAATGATTCACCAGTTAGGCTCAACCTGGCTGGCCTTTCAAAATCGTAAGGTAATTGCAATACGGGGACATGACCCGATAACCGTTGAAGCCAGTAATCTTTGTCGTCAGCATACTTTCCTGTCTCACTGTCTGCTGCCATCTGTTCTACATAGTCAATATATTGCCATGGCACGCCAGGCAGGGGGACATCATTATACAACTGCAATGCTTCTTTTACCAGGATACCCAGTGAGGTTCCATCGCAAATTGAATGGTGCACATCAAAAACAAACAACGGCGCCATGTCGCCCCGGTTGATCACTGCCGCACGAAACAATAACGGCTGCGAAAGATCAAAAGGCTGTATGAATCTCTTAACGGTAACTTCCCAGTTTCCGGCCTCTGCATTGATCACCTGAACAGCCAGCTTTTGCCCGGCAGATATTTTTTGCACGGGCAAGCCATCTACTAATGGGAAGTAACTTCGCAGTGCACCATGACGTTCGGCAATTGTATTGATCACTTCGTCCATCCGGCGGACATCAAGATGGCCCCGCACTTCAAATACCGAACTGATATTATAAGCCGTACTATCCGGATCAAGTTTTTGCAGAAAGTAAATCCGATCCTGCATTTGAGAAAGCGGATAATGTTGTTTTTCGGGAGCCGGCGTTAGAACCACATTCTCTTTAACAGGCGCGGCAGCTATCTGACCTGTCATACCGCCAAGTGTTGGATTGGCAAAGATCACAGACACCGGAAAATGAACCTTCCATGCTGCTTCGATCTTTGCAGACAATACAACACTGTTTAAAGAATGGCCACCCAGTTCAAAGAAATCAGATTCAAGATAAATAACAGAAATATCTATTTGCAGTAAACGGCTCCAGATCTCTGCCAGCCTTAGCTGAGCTTCTTCGGCAGGCCGGGTCAGTTGCTTTACTGTTTGCACAGACGGCAGTCTGCTATAATCAATTTTGCCATTACTCTTTAACGGAAATTGCTCTACCAGCACGTAATGGGCGGGGCACAATGCGGCGGGCAGTTTTTCAGAAGCAAACTGTTTCAATTCATCTTTTATCAATGAGTCGCCAGTAGCGATGTAAGCGACAAGCAAAGGTCTGGGTTCATCTTTTGACGGTATAACAATACAACGCTGAACGCCGCGGTATTGTGCCAGTACGTTTTCAATCTCTTCCGGGTTAATGCGTACGCCCATTAATTTGAGCTGCCGGTCCGACCGTCCTTTTAATACAAGATTTCCATCCTCAAGCAACATGCCTATATCGCCTGTTTGATATACCGTTTCTCCTGCCGAGGGAAAATCTTTGATGAATGATTTCCCGGTAAGTGCAGGGTCATCAAGGTATCCTTTGGTCAATCCTTCGCCGCCGATATAAATATCCCCTGCCATCTTTGTCCCTACCGGCTTCATCTGTTTATCCAGCAGGAATAATTTTGCACCGGTAACAGGCTTGCCCGCAGGAATGAATGGGCGCTTAATATCTGCCGGCTGGATGCGATAGAAAAACCGGATCATGGTTGTTTCTGTCGGCCCGTAAAAATTTATCAGGTTCACCCTGTCACCTATTCTCTGATACCATCTTTCCAGGTCTCCCGTAACAGGTTTCTCACCGGAAAGAAAAACGTACCGCAACTCAGGGTATGAATTGTTTCCTATACTACGATTGATGATCAGGGAAAAGAAGGATGGAACGCAGTGAACAGCATTGACCATGTTTTTTTCCAACCAGTTGGTCAATCTTTCCGGATCAGCGATTTCGTGTGAGCTACCAGGAATTACACAAGTACCGCCGGCGCATAATGGTACAAAAACATCGCGAAGCCATGCATCAAACCCGGGATTGATCAACTGGCTGAAACGAGTTCCCGGCGTAATGTCAAACTCGCCTATCTCCCACTTTACAAATGCTGCCAGCGAGCCATTTCTTCCCAAGACCGCTTTAGGTATGCCGGTTGACCCGGAAGTGAAATAAACATATAGATCATCATCTTCATCTCCCGCATAAATATCTCCTCCAGGATCAGCATTACATTGACGTGAACTTTGGTCCCTGTTAAAGAAATGCAGCTTTACTTCCCTGCCAAGATTATCAAAGAAACCCGCATTGGCCCGGTATACTGCGTCATTGATGATCAGCGTATCGCAGCCGGAAGAAATCACCAGTTGTTTCACCCTGCTTTCGGGCAAAGTATTTTCGACCGGGATGAAAATACAGCCACTGCGAAAAATAAAAATGGCACTTAAAATAATATCGATACGGTTCTCCAAACAAACAGCCACCCTGCTGCCTTTTTTTAGCACGGGCCATGCTGCATTCCCCGGTTGTGACATACCAGCCAGTTGGGTGTAGCTGATGATCATATCGTCACAGACAATAGCTGCGCGATCGTCATACAGCTCAAAACTCCTGTAAAGTTGCTTCTGAATAGTATCCATCATCGATGTTTATAGTATAACTGCATTTGCTGAAATAACGGCTGTTGACCGGTAGTAACCTGCTATTAAGAGGAAGTGCCGGATGGAGGGCCGATAGTCATTATTATCAGGCTTCTACTTTGCGAACGGAGATCTCACCGAGCAGCGCCGTATCTGCTGAGATCAATTGGCCCATTAAGTCAACGAAATAGTGTTGTAATAATTCGATCGTATCGTGCTTGAACAATTCTGTGGCATAATTGAACTCTATGTGAAGAGTGCCGGCAATATCCCTGCAATACACAGTGAGATCAAATTTGCTGATGATACGGGGTATATCATATGGTTGTATGGTAAGGCCCTCTGCTGTATATGAACCGGTCTCAATATAATCCAGTTCAAGAACAGTCGAGAAAAGCTGATGTTGATTATAATGCACGTTTGTGTCGACGAGCTGAGCGATCTTATCGAGCGATAGTTCCTGGTGTTGAAAATCATTCAGCAGGTTTTCCTGCACAGTTTGCAGAAATTCATCAAATCGCATCGTTGGGTCCACTTCAACATATACGGGAATCATATTGATCAATGCTCCCCATATTCCCTCGGCGCCAATTTGCCGGCGGCCGGCAACGGGTGAACCCAGTAATACGGCGCTATCTCCCGTGATCCTTGAGAGAAGAATGGCTGTTGTGCTGACAAGAAACGAATACAGTGTGCAGTTGTTCCTGGCGCAAAACCGCCGCAGGTCCTGATAGAGTTGTTGATCAGTAACATGATGAACACTGTCGCCAGCCCGTTGCATTTCCTCCGGCCGTGTATAGTCATATGGCAGTCCCAGCAGTGAGGGTTCGTATCCCGAAAGGCGGTGTTGCCAGTATTGCAGCTGTGCCGGCAATATTTCTTTTACGTAGGTCTGCTGTTCCCAGTAAGCATAGTCCTTGTATTCAAGCGATGCAGCAGTTGGCTGAACTCCGCTGTAAAGGTTGAACACCGTTCTGAGAAAGCTTTGTAAAGTATATCCATCAAAAATGGCATGATGCGTGTCGATCAGAAGGAAATGAAAGGGCTGATCTGTTACCTGCACCACAGCTGCCCGAAGCAGCGAATCCGATTCCAGGTGAAATGGCCTGATGAATTTCCTGATCGCAACGAATACACAATCTGCTGTAACAGGTTGCAGCAGGTCGAAATCCCAATCGATCTGATCATGGATCTGTTGCACGATCGTGTCATTTTCCACGCAGATATTCGTTCTGAAAATGGAATAATCCTTTACACATTTCCTGAAAACATTCAGCAGC
Organism: Chitinophagaceae bacterium; assembly: GCA_040509495.1. Classification (GTDB taxonomy): domain Bacteria; phylum Bacteroidota; class Bacteroidia; order Chitinophagales; family Chitinophagaceae; genus Terrimonas_A. The sequence goes on from JBEVKW010000136.1 coordinate 30,451, forward strand.
CGTTCCAGATCCACCTTACCGGTGAGCGTGAATACCGAAGGCATATTATAGTTCAATGCAGTCGGATTGGTGGAGTGGATATAGTACAGGCGCTGCTGGAAAAATGTTGCAGGATAGCTTTGCAGCAAAGGTGCCGGGGTGATAACTAAAGTATTGTCATCACTCCTGCGCTCCATAAGCCGCGCCATCTTCCTGATGGTGCTGTTGCTGAAAAAATCCGGCAATGCGATCTTCCGTTGAAATTTCTTTTCAACGGAATACAGAAGTTGCATCGCCTTCAATGAATGTCCGCCTATTGAAAAGAAGTTATCCTGTACCCCGATAGTTGAAGAAGACGTCTTTAATATTTCACTCCAAAGTTGCAAAAGTTCCGTCTCCAGTATTGAACCAGGTTTTTCTCCGGTGTATCGTATTTGTGCCGACGGGTCGGGCAATAGCCGGTAATCTATTTTGCCGCTGTTGGTTACAGGAATGGTTTGTACAAACAGCAGGTGAGCCGGGATCATGTAATCGGGTAGTGTGGTCGATAGGCGATCCCTGATTTCCTCCGGGGAGCGTACATCATTTGTAACGAGGTAGGCAATGATTGATTTTTCTCCTTCGCTGTCCGTATTCACTTTTACCACGGCTTGCTGCACTTCGGGCAACTGCAATAAGCAACTTTCGATCTCAAGCGGTTCAACACGATGTCCCCTGATCTTTACCTGTCCGTCTTTCCTGCCGAAGAAGTCGATCCGGCCATCCTGCCTCAGGCAGGCAAGATCACCGGTATTATACATTTTCTGATCTGGCCGGAGGATATCAGGCCGGAACGCTGCCCCGGTGAGGTCGGGCCGTCCCAGGTAACCACTTCCTACCTGAGCGCCACCAACCCACAGTTCCCCGGGAATGCCTGCGGGCAGCACTTTTCCATGCCGGTCAAGAATATAAATGTCGGTATTGATCACAGGATAGCCGATCGAAGGCATAGATGGGATATCGCCGTTGGGATCTATAGAAAGCGTAGTGACCACATGCGTTTCAGACGGACCATAGTGGTTGTGAAGCCAAACGCCGTTCTTGTTGAGATAAGATCTGAAGAGCCCATTGATGATCACCTGTTCACCTGCTGTTTGTATATGGCGGATACAACCAGGGATCAGGTCAGCATGTTCTTCACTGCTGAATATAACCCGAAGCAATGACATCGGCAGGAACACGGTACTGATCTCATAAAAACTGATATGTGCAAACAGTTTCAGCAGATCCTTCCTGTCTTCATCACTGATCAGGTATACCGTGCCCCCTGTACAGATCGTGTAGAAGATCTCAGAGAATGAAACGTCGAAAGAGATCGTACTGAACTGAAGAACCCGTTTATATGCAAGATCTGCATAACCGGTGCAATGAACCGTGAGGTTAACGCCATTCAAATGCTTCAGCAGAATTCCCTTCGGAGTTCCTGTTGATCCTGATGTGTAAATAGCATACACCACATCACCGGGCAGGTTTATATTATCGGGATTGCCGGACAGTGCTGAACCGAAAAACTGCTCTTCCAGGTTAATGATTTCCACGTTTCGGCCTTTGCAAAGCATGTGAGCGAGGGCATCGGTTTCATTATCCGTCAGCAGGATATTTACACCAGCATCTTCCAGCATGTACTGGCACCTGCTTGCCGGAAGAGCGGGATCAACGGGAAGATAAGCGCCGCCAGCCTTTATTATTGCCAGCATTCCGATCACAGAAGCCCCGGAAGTGCGGCCCGTGAACAACCCTACAATATCATTTCTTTTTACCTTTTTTACCCGCAATGCTATCGCCGCACTATTGGCAATTCCGTTAAGGGTTGTATAGCTGAATTCAACACCGTATCCGACCAGTGCCGTTTCACCAGGTGTTTTACGGACCTGCTCCTCGAATAGCTGCTGTAAAGTCTTCCCCAGGTGTTCTGCCACTTCAGGACCACGATGATCGTATAACTGCTGCTGTGCATGGGTATCACCGATCAGCGTAACTTCTGACAATAAAGATTCCGGATTTTCCAGTAAAAACGAAAGTACATGGTTGAAATACCCGACCCAGTTACGAATGGAAGCTTCACTGAAAAGTGCTGTACTGTATTCAAATTCCAGGTCAAACGAGTGATGATTTTCCCAGCAAACAATATTCAGGTCAAGCTTCGATTTCCTGGTGGCAAACCGGTAAGGATGACGGGTGATTCCGGGCAGTTCAAATTCCGCAAGCGTATTGTTGTGATAAACGAACATGACATCAAACAGGGGATTGCGGCTGAAGTTCCGGGAAAGATTGAGTTCCTCGAGCAGGTCTTCATACTGAAATCCCTGGTTCTCGAGTGCCTGAAAGGTATTCTGCGCAATCTCCTGCAGTAAACCGGTAAAGGTCTTTTGTCCTTCAGGCATATTCCGCAGTGGAAGTGTATTGATAAAAACGCCGATGATATCTTCCAGATCAGGATGATCTCTGCCAGCGGTAGGTGAACCGATCACTATATCTTCCTGGCCGGTGATCTTTGACAACCATACGTTGACTATACCCATTAATAAGGTATTGACGGTTACATTCTGTTTTAATGCGAGGTCCTTCAGTTTCCCTGTTACGTTCTCATCGATATGCAGCTTGCAAACACTTCCTGAAAAATCAGGCAATTCCTTCCGGGGTTTGTCGGCAGGAAGGCTGATCAGCGGAATGTCATCTGAAAAGCGTTGTTTCCAGAAATCTGCCATGATCTTCGTCCGGTCGCTCCTGCTCTCCTGCTCTTGCCATGCAATAAAATCAGTGTATTGCAACACCATATCCGGTAAAGGCAAGCCGAGATAAAAACAGATCACTTCTTTTATAAGGATCTGGGAGGAGATCATATCAGAAACAATATGGTGCCTATCCAGGATCAGTGCAGTCTTGTTGTTTCCCAGGTCTGCTATTCCTATTCTCAGGAAAGGAGGCTGATTGAAATCAAACGGACGGATAAAATCGTGAATAAGGTCGTCCAATTGTTCTTCAGATTTCAGCGAAAAAAAGCTGGCTTTAAAGGGAACCTCCTTCATTACGCGTTGCATAGGTCCATTCTCCGTCATCTCTACTACCGAGCGAAGGATATCGTGCCGTTGAATAACTTTCAGGAAAGCAGTCTCCAGGCGGGCGGTGTCGATCTCTCCCTGGAGAATATCCACGTGCGTTTCATTGTAGCCCACTTTGCTGGCATCGAATTCCCGGAGAAAAAACAGTCGCCTCTGGGCTGGTGCGAGTGGATAAGAATCCTGTACAGGCAATTTGGCGATCGGGGTCAGTTTTGTTGCCGAGGAATTTTCAATGATGGCGGCAATTGCGCGTACAGTGCGGGTTTTAAAAAATTTGTCCAGCGGCACGGTGATCTCGATCATCTGCCGCAGTCTTGTAAGCATGGTGATCGCTTTGAGTGAATCACCACCCAGTTCCATAAAATCATCCTCCACACCGAGCAACTCATAGCCGAGCACCTGTTGCCACACACCTGCTATATCCTGCTCGAGCTTTGTGCCAGGCGCTGTGTATTCATTCAGCAGCGAAGGTCTCTTTTTTACCAGACGGGCCGATATGTTTTGTTGGTCGGCTGTTCCTGACTGCTGAGCAGTATCGATACCGAACGATCTTACCCATTTGTCCAACCGCCAATCCAGCGCCGCGGAAGAAACCACCAGTTGCGGATACTGATACCCATATGCAAGGATCCTTTTCAGCGTTTCAATTCCCTCCTCTGCTGATATATTGAAGTTGACGGCCTCACTTCCGATTAAGAATCCTTCCATTTTTGTTTCCCAGCCTGACCAGTCAGCCCAGTTTACAGCAATCCATCTTGTGGAAGCTGAGGACAGGTGTTGCGCGATTGAATCCAGGAACTGATTTGAACTTGCGTAGGCTGATAACCCGAGTCCTCCGAGGATCGGAGACAATGAAGACGTGAGCAATACAAAGTCAAGCGATTTTTCCTGGAATACCGCATGCAGATTCAGCGTTCCGCTGACCTTGGTATCAAACTGCGCTTTGAAATCTTTTGTGGTTATCGAAGAAAGCGTGGGAAAACTATTCCTGTCGATCTGTCCTGCGGCATGAAAGACACCATTGATCATTCCAACCTCTTTCTCTGCGGCGGCCACCATTCTTTTCAGATCTGCACTATCGCTAACATCGCACTGGTAGTAAAGAACCTTCGCACCGTTTTTTTCCATTGCAAGCAACTGACGGATCTTTTCAGCTGCCGGCAATTCCTGCTCCTGATCAAGCACATGTTGCCACATTGATCTTTGCGGCAAAGCGCTTCTACCACATAGAACGATCGTCGCGTTACAGTTCTCGTGCAAGAACAAGGCAATGGCGCGCCCGATATTCCCCAGTCCGCCTGTGATCAGATAGATGCCATTTTCCCGCAGAGAAGGGATCATACCGGTTGGTGGTGTCAATCTGACCGGTTCATAGTCCAGTACCCACCTGTTACGTCCCCTGAAACTTACCGTCTCGGCAAACGCTGCAGACGTGATCTCCTGGAGCAGTTGCATTGCGAGCAGCGAAGCATTTCCGTTGATAGTGGCGTCGATCACCTGGCATCTTATGCCGGCAAGTTCCTGCGGTATTACTTTTGCAAGCCCGGCTACCACACTGGCTTGAATAGCCAGCGGCTCATTCCCTGCAATATTGAACAGATTAGTGCCCAAAAACAGCAAAGAAGAAGGACGGGAATGTTTTCCCTTATCGAATGCCCGTAATAGTTGTACAACTGCCATCAACGCTGACGACATTGCGTTACTGTCATTGTTATCACCAGGCTTCAACAGTGGTGCGTTGAAGAAAAGGCTTTTCTCAATAATGGTATCGATCTTTATGCCATCATGTGATAACGCAGCAAGCAGCTGTTCTATATCTTGGTTATTCTCGCTACTGATGGTAAAAGACAATGGGCCGGTCCTGCTGAAAAAGGAATCTCTTATCACCTGGACACACTTGCCGGGAAAGGCTACAGCAAAATGTTCTGTGACCGCACAGTCAGGTGCGGTGATCAGCAGAATAGTACGCTCGTTTCCGTTTTGTTGTTTACCGGCAAGCTGCTGTTTTCTCCATGATGGAAGGTAAAACCAATCGGCAATATCTTTCTTTTTAGCACCACCAGTAGCTGCAGGAACAGGCGGCCTGGTAGCGGTAAGGTCAACCGGGAAATATTGTTTATCGAAAGAATAGGATGGCAACTCGATCTTTGATCTGGTGCCTGAAGCGTCTTGAAAAACTTCCCAATTCACTGAGATCCCCCTGCACCATAAAGTTCCCAGTCGTTGCAGAAAATAAGCTTGTGGAGAAGCTTTTATCTGATCATTACCGGCTGTATTCAATACCGTACATTTTGCCTGATCATCGAGGCTTCGCCTGATGAGTAGGGTAAGATCATTACCCGGTCCGGTCTCTACTATTAGCGACTTGCCGAAATCTGATAAAAGAGTTTCAATATTTTTTGAGAACTGAACTGTTTTTGTCATGTGCTGCAGCCAGTATTCCGGGTCGCAGGCATCGCTTTCGCTGATCCATGTACCACTTACGTTCGATATGAAAGGGATGGCCGGCCTGGCAAATTCAATTTCTGTAAGGCACTGGCGGTATTTATCCAGCGCGGCTTCCGGCATTTCACAATGCATGGCATAATATTCTGACACCCGGAAGGTGAACAACCGGCGTTTTTTGCATTGCTGTTCAAACTGGGCAACAACATCAGGTGCGCCGCCTACAACAACAGAAAAGCGGTTGTCAATAACAATGGATAACCCGGGTGGCAATTGCCCGGCAAGTTCGCTCGCGGCAACAGGCACACTCAGCATATAAGCCAGGGGAAGCTGTTCCACCAATCTTCCCCTCTCCAGTAAAAGATAGATAGCATCGTTCAGTGAAAACACACCGGCGATACAGGCTGCAGTGTATTCTCCGAGGCTATACCCAAGCAGTGCTGCCGGGGTGATTCCTCCTTTCATCAGCCAGCGCGTAAGCGCGTACTCAAAAACAAAAAGGCTTAGTTGTTCTTTCAGGAAAGAGTGGCTATTCTCAGCTGCTATCGGGGTGCGATCGTCGTATTCCGGAAAGGCGAGTGAAGGATCGCGCGACCATATACTTTCCAAACAATTATCTACTTCATTTTTAAACACGGGATATCTGCTATAGAAAACGCCAGCTGTTTCCCTGAAACTGTTCCCCATGCCCGGGAATATCATAACGACCGGATCGTCTGTATGCTTTGCCACGTCAGCGAGGGTGTCAGCTCCGGCGAGTATATTTAGCCTGCTGTGCAGTTCCTCTTTCTCTGATACGATCAAAAACTTTCGCTGATCATATTCCTTTCGTCCCGTTTGCAGTGTGAAGGCAATATCTGATACCGCAAATGCTGATGTGGCGAGTGACCAATCGGCAATGGCGCTGATGTTTCGCTGTAACGCAGTTTCACTGTTGGCAGAGAACGGCAATATATGGAAGTGATCTGCGGCAGTGGGTGAAGAATGCTGCTGGTTGTAGATGGACTCTTCAAGAACAATATGCACGTTCGTTCCACCGATACCGAATGAGCTTACACCAGCTCTTAAGCGCTGACTACCTTTCTGCGGAGCAATTGCGTTCAACTGGCTGTTTACATATAAGGAGTTCTGTTCGCCGGTTACTGTATCAATCGGATCAATACAATGAAGGCTTGGCGGGATGAGCTTATGCTTCAGCACCAGTATGGTTTTTATAATGCCCGCCATACCAGCCGCAGTATTCAAATGGCCGAAGTTTGATTTAACACTGCCGATAGGACATTTGAAACCGGGAGAGATATTATTGAACACGTTGTTCAGGGCTTCCAGTTCAATTCTGTCACCAATATACGTACCGCTTCCATGTGCTTCGATGTAACTTACCGATGCGGGATCTACACCTGCCATTTCATAGGCCATTCTGATGGCCATTTGCTGACCTTCGCTTGAGGGAGCTGTATAGCCGATCTTGGACGAGCCGTCATTGTTGATCCCCGAACCTTTGATCACGCAGTGAATATGATCCCTGTCATTGATCGCGTCTGCAAGACGCTTCAATATGAGGACACCTACACCGTCTCCGAAAACGGATCCACTCGCAGACTTGTCAAAGGATCGTGTATGCCCATCTTTTGACATGATCATTCCGGGTTCAAATTTATACCCGGCTTTTACCGGTAGAGAAACAGAAACGGCACCAGCTACAGCAACGTCACACTTACCTGTAAGCAATGACTGGCACGCTGCATCAACCGTTACCAGTGATGAGGAGCAGGCAGTATATAAGCTCATGCTGGGGCCTTTCAGGTTCAGCAGATAGGAAAGCCTGGTGCTGAGGAAGTCTTTATCATTGAGCAGCAGGGCTGCAAATTCTTCAGAAAAGAGGTCTCCGCATTTACAGAAGTTATCCTGTTGCCAGTTAATGTTGGGTGCTGCAGCAATATATACGCCGATCAGATCTTTGTTGCCCGGCCTGCAGCCAGCATTTTCCAGTGCGGCATATGCGGTTTCGCAGATCAGCCGGCTTTGCGGATCCATTGTTACCGCTTCAGTAGCATTAACACCGAAGAGCTCCGCATCAAAATATTCAACACCATCAACGATCCCCTTTGCGGGAATATAGTTTTCATCAGCTATCAGCTTCTCCGGCACATTACTTTTTAACAGCTCTTCTTCTGAAAAGAAAGTGATAGACTCTTTGCCCTGAAGCAGGTTAGCCCAGAATTCGCCAATGTTCTCCGCACCCGGAAATCTTGCAGCCATTCCAATGACGGCAATTTCGAAACCGGTCAGCTCATTATTTTCAGAATACTTATTGGTCATACAATTTCTTTATGCGTTGGTCAAACCTAACGCGCTCAGCGCAACGGGATTGTTTGGATTAATGTCGAGTGATTTTTGAAAGCTGTACACTCCTTCGTCTTTACTGCCGGCTCTGAAATAGGCTTCTCCCATTCCGTTATAAGCTCTCCATTGCAAGGGATCTTCTTCAAGCCCTTTTTTAAAAACATAAATGGCTTCAGCGGGAAGATGAAACCTGTGTAAGAGTATATATCCGAGCGAAACGAGAAAGGATGGATGATAATCGTTCTCATACGGAGCATCTCTCCTTCTTTCCTCGTACCATGAAAGGCCTTCCATTAAACCCCGCTCAGTTATCCTTCTCCCTAATTCCAGGTGAACGGGCGGCAAAGGAAGTGCATAGGCGGGATCATGTAAAAGCATCAGGAGATCTATGGCCAGGGTTTCTGCATTAACGATGTCGGAATTATGGACAACAATAACACCTGTTTTGCGGGCGGGGCAAAGTATCAGAAAACTTCTGAAGCCGGGAGCTCCACCCATAGAAACATA
>JBEVKW010000137.1:0-8268 GCA_040509495.1 Chitinophagaceae bacterium
AAGGTTATTATAACTATTCGTACGTAACACTTACTGATAAAAAGCAAGCAGGTGTAATTCCCGACCTTGAAAACACAGAAGGTAATTTCTGGGGAACCGAAAATGGGTATATGGTGATGGTGTATTATCGCCCGTTTGGTGCACGTGCTGATGAACTGATCGGTTTTGCAAGATTGAATTCGCCGTTCCAGAGATAAGAGGCCACGGATAGCACCGATGAACACGGATGGATAAAAATAAGGGTCCCAGCAATCGAGAGATTCTCATTCATAAATATTCGTGAACGATATACAATCAATGGCTATGAAGGTCATACAAATATCTCCACACGCTATATTGAATGTGTAGATAAATATCCGTGTTAATCCGGGTAATCCGTGGCTACCATTAAGCTGTCTTTTTCGCGTCTTCCAGGAATTTAGCAAGACCAATATCAGTTAATGGGTGTTTGAGCAAACCGAGGATTGAATCCAGCGGGCATGTGCAAACATCCGCACCGGCTTCCGCACATTTTACGATATGCAGGGCATTACGGATCGAAGCTGCCAGGATCTCTGTTTTGATGCCCTGGATAGAGTAAATATTAGCGATCTGTGCGATCAGTTCGACTCCATCCCAACTGCTGTCGTCAATACGGCCTATGAAAGGAGACACATACGTAGCACCGGCTTTCGCGGCGAGAATGGCCTGGCCTGCAGAGAAGATCAGTGTGCAATTGGTACGGATCCCATTGTCTGTAAACCATTTAATCGCCCGCACCCCTTCTTTGATCATGGGAACTTTCACCACGATATTCGGGTGAATGGCGGCTAGTTTCTTTCCCTCTTCGATGATGCCGTCAAAATCGGTGGAAACTACTTCCGCACTGATGTCACCATCAACCAGTTCGCAGATGGTTTTATAATGATTGAACACGGCTTCCTGGCCTTTGATCCCTTCTTTCGCCATCAGCGATGGATTGGTCGTAACGCCATCGAGAATACCGAGTTCGTTAGCCTCTTTGATCTGAGCCAGATTGCCCGTATCTATAAAAAACTTCATTTGTATGTTGTTTTATGGTTATCGTTGATTGTTACCCGTATTAACGTCCCGGACTATGGAGTTGTTCGCGGGTTGATTAAATTATGAAAACCAGAAAATTACTGAAAAAAATAAACGGGGTCAACAGGATCGGAGTAATTATTTTCCGGCAAAGCAAAAAGAAAAAAAAGGCAGGCTACTCACATCGCACCGCTCAACCACCTATCCTTGCTGCCTTCCGGCCCTGGGGAGTTTCAGCAGGAGCTGGTCGTGTAAGACCTGCCGGCCGCAAAGATACGGGTGCGCAATTAAAATAAAAACTTAACGAAGGAATAATTCGCTGATATTCTTCAGATTTTTTGGGAATCGTTCGCTGTATTTATCAAAACGGCTTAGTAGTATCGCAAAGGACGCAAAGGAATCGCGAAGCATGCTAAGTATTTCTTTGCATTCTTCGCGATTCCTTTGCGATACTACACCAGTATGATCTATCTCCCCAGGAAACTATTCAATTGAGCAATACCCAGCAATTCATCAGCACGTCCTCCGAAGGGCCTGAAATAAACCAGTACAGTGTAATTATTTTCGGTGTTATTAAAATTCCCTTCTGTATTGTCAAGCGGGAAGCGATTGGTATTTCTCTTTCCTGCATCGAGTGTGATATAAGCATAATTATAATACCCCTGTTTCAGGTATAGTGTTTTCTCATAGATCCCGTACGTTTCGTTGAACTCCATTTTAGAATCGTCATCCGGAAGATAATTCGTCAGTTCGCCGAAAACGTAAATATCCTTGCCGGGGTAAGGCTTCCTGTCTGGCGGAATGAATGTAAAATGCACATAGGCATAATCGCTCTGCCAGTAAGGATTGTAGCCATCGCGGTTATCCATGATCCACTGGCCGTTGATGTCTTTGTAATAGATATAGACCTGCTGTCGTCTCTCCACATCAGGCTTGACATATACGTCCGACCGGTTTTTGATACTGTCATCGTTGAGTCGTTGCATCCGGTCTGTCATTAGCCGCAGACTGCTCAGATCGATCCAGCGCCATTCCCTTCCAGCCTGGAAGCTGGTTGCATCATCGTTATATTCGAAGAAATTGCCGCGGAAGATCGTTGGGCGGTCGAGCAGTGCCGCCGTGGGCCAGGCATTATTCTGTAACACCACCACTTTCAAATCCTGCGGAGATGAGGTGCTGATCCGTGCATTCGCGGTATTAACGCTTACCATCACACGCTGATCTGTCAGAAAATAAGCTGAATTAAATGGTTGTTTCATCTGCGCAGCAATGGAAACACGATTGTCAACAACTAAAAACCGCTTTGTCAGGAAAAGATCTGACGTATCATTGTTCCGGAATACTTTGAGCAGATAGTTGCCAGACCTGCTCGGCACAGAACTTCTGTCCGGCACCGCTGCCTGATAATGCGTGTATCGGTTCAGCGCGATAGAAGAGTTGCGATAAGTAGTAATGCGGGTAGACTGAAACCCTTTGATATAATCAAACGGCTGCAATTGCGCCGGCGTCCAGTCAGCGTTGCAAAGCTGAAACGTATAATAAAGGCTTTTAACATCCGCATCGAGGTCATCGAAATGCAACTCCAGCTGATCAGCACTGTTCAGGTTCAGGATCGGGTAACTTAACTGATCTCCGGCTTTGAACAGTTTCACTGAATGAATGGACGGTTTAAATATCTTGTCAGGCATCTGTGCCTTTAGCGATAAACACGACAACATCAATAAAGCGGTAAGGATTCTTTGCATGGATATGTTTTTACACGGGTTAGACTGTAAAGCACCGGCTCAGCTGAATATTCTTCCGTAAGGGAAGCTGTAAAGCGTTCTCAACTCATTTGTATTCATTGATCGTACAGGCTGCCCTAAAGATATTCCCTAAATCCGGTAAAATTCCGCTAAAACAGGCCGTAAACTGTTTTTCGGCTTATTTTTGTTGCCATGCCTTATGGCAGGCATTGAATATTCACGGACTAAGACAAACAAAACAATTTGAAGGTTGCAGGCTTTATAGCAAACCGCATCGCATTTAACCACCAACGCTCCTTTTCCAGGTTCATTATCCGGCTGTCTGTTGCAGCCACCATTATCAGTGTGGCGGTGATGATCATCACGCTTGCTTTTGTAAATGGTTTCCAGGAACAGGTGAGCCAGAAAGTCTTCAGTTTCTGGGGCCATCTCCGCATACAGGAAAAGCAGCCGTTCAAGGCCCTGATTGCGGAAGAGATCCCGATCGAAAAAAATGACACGCTGATCGACGCCATCAGGAAAAAACCGGCAATAGAAAGCATTCATCCCTTTGCTACGAAATATGCTACACTTAAAACCACAGAGGATATAGAGGGCGTGTTATTGAAGGGTGTAGACAGCAGTTACGACTTTGGCCATTTTGCGTCTTTTATCCGTGAAGGACGCGCGATCCATTTTAACGACAGTACTTACAGCCGCGAGATCATGATCTCCGCTTATACAGCCAAACAGCTTCAGCTTTCAGTGAACGATCGTGTGCTGATCTACTTTATCAGGCCAGACGGCACCTACCGGCCGGACCGACTCACGATTGCCGGCATTTTCAAGACCGGGATAGAAGAATACGACAAGACTTTTGCCATCGGCGATCTGAAATTATTACAACGACTGAACGATTGGAGCAGCAATGAAGTAGGCGGCTATGAGATCTTCCTGAAAGATTACCAGATGATGGATGTTGTTGCAGAAGATCTTTATAACATGGACCTCTTTCCGCACACCTGGGACACACAAACCGTTCAAAATATTTCACCCAATATCTTCGATTGGTTATATATCCAGAACAAGAACAGGAATGTTTTACTGGGTCTGATGATCATCGTTGCACTGATCAACCTGATCACCTGCCTGATCATTCTTGTGCTTGAGCGCGTTCGCATGATCGGGATCCTGAAAGCACTGGGTGCTACCAACTGGACCATCCAGGAGATCTTTCTTCGTCATTCATTATTCATTACGCTTGCCGGCATTGCCATAGGAACCGGTCTTGCGCTTGGCATTCTGTACCTCCAGCAGGCTACGGGATTTATTAAACTGCAGGAAGACGCTTATTACCTTAGTGAAGCTGCCGTAAGTATTGTATGGTGGGAGGTTGGTGCCGTATGCGCAGGCACGCTGCTGATCTGTTTCCTCGTACTTATGATCCCAACGATTCTGGTAAGAAAAATACAACCGGTGAAAGCGATCCGGTTCAGTTAGTTTTCCTTTCCCCTAACTTTTCATATTGATCTGCGTGGAAGTAACGCGACGCACGCAACGAAATACATTACCCCAACGGCTGTTACGCCGCATCCGCCGCGATTCGTGGCGTCCGCTGCGCTAACCCTACGCCAGCCAGTTTTTGACGACTTCAGGGTTTCCACTGGTTTGACACGCTAATGCTACCCTTAAATAAGATGGGAAACAATAATTCCTGTAGCCACCGCCGCATTCAACGATTCAGCCTTTCCTTTTTGCGGGATCGTTACACGCACATTCACCTTTTCCATTACGGCAGGGCTGATACCTTTTGACTCATTGCCGATCACGATCAAACCCTCTGTCAGCTTATTCATATGCAAAATATCCTGTCCCTCCAATGCCGCTGCATAAGTCATCACGTCCTTCTGAACATCCAGCCATGACGACAGGTCGGTATAATGAACCTGTACCCTTCCAATACTACCCATGGTCGACTGAACCACCTTTGGATTATACTGATCTGCACATTCGTGACTGCAAATGATGCGCGAAATACCAAACCAGTCGGCGATCCGGATGATCGTACCCAGGTTTCCCGGGTCCTGGATAGTATCCAATGCCAGCGCCAGGCTGCCTTTCAGCGATGGGATCGATGATTCAGGAAATTGCTTCATCACGGCCAGCACCTGGTTAGGTGTATGCAATTGAGAAATTCTGGCCAATTCATCGGCAGAAACTTCTGTAACCAGTGAAGACGGCAGCTGTGCATGCCGTTCTTCCATCCATGCAGACACTGCGTACACGTGGCTGATACCATCCGGATTATCCTGAAGCAATTCTGCCACTATTTTCGGACCTTCAGCAATGAAAAGCCGTTCATCATCCCGGTGTTTTTTCTGGCCTAAACTTTGAATATATTTGATCTTCGATTTACCCAGCATTTCGCTTGATTTTAATTATGTTATCCGGTAAGCCAACCACTCATATCAACTTAGTAAAAGTAATTCTTGCCGGATGCTTTCTTGCATTTTTTACCGCCTGTACAGTCGTAAAACACTACCCGGCCGATAAGCCATTTGTTTATAAAACAAATATCAACCTAATAGGCAATTTCCCAAAGATAGAAAAGCAAGCTCTCACAGCAAGCCTTGAAGACCAGCTGGATGACAGCATGCAGGCACGTCGCCTTGACAAATTACTTTGGAGTACGCTGAAAAATCCGCCGGTGTATGATAGCATCAATGCCGACAACTCGATCATATTCATGCGCGCTTTATTGAACTCGCAGGGATATTTCAATGATTCCATCTACTACAAACATAAGATTGACGTTGCGAAAGATGGTCAGCAAAGAACAACTGTAGATTTTTACGTACGCCCCGGCAAACTCGTTAAGCTCGATTCGATCGGCTACAACATGCGCCATACAGACCTGCAATATCTTTCAGACAGTACGCGCGGACAGGCATTTATCAAAAAAGGCGATGCCTTTGCCAAGGCGCCCATCTCTGCTGAATTTGACCGGCTCACCGACCTTTACAGGAATATGGGTTACTTCCGGTTTAGTAGAGACGAAATAGTTGGCATATGGGACACGCTCGATGTTGCCCTGCTCACTCCAACACTCGATCCGTTCGAGCAGCTGGAGATATTGCAAAAGTTACAGGCCCGCCGCAACAATCCCACCGCCAACCTGGAGATCCGGCTGAAAAGCATAGACAGTGCAAAGCTGGTAAAATACTACATTGGTAATGTAACCCTGTATCCGGATTATACCCCCGACACGATCGGGATAACTCCGACGATCGACGAAGTGGGCGGTGGCCCTGGCAAGGCACCTATACGCGTTATCCAACATCATGGAAGATTCAAAGCAAAAATATTCCCCCCAAACGTATACCTTCCTTCCGATAGTTTATACCGTCTGAGACGATACGCCAGAACTATCAACCGGTTCAATTCCCTCGGCGCCTGGAGAATGGTCAGCATCGATCAGTTACCGAGAAAAGGAACTGACACGATCGATTTTGTGATACGGCTGTCGCCCGCAAAAAAATATTCGTTCAATACAAACCTGGAAGGCAGTATCAACCAGAATGCTTTTTCGGGAAATATCTTCGGAATAGGTATCAACGTAGGACTTCAGAACAGGAATTTCGCGAAAGCGGCCAACGTTGCCAATAGCAACCTCCGTTACGGAATTGAACTCGGCAATGCAAGCAGCCTTGGGCAATTTATCCAGACACAGCAGATCGCCTTCAGCCATAGCATCCGCATGCCAAGGGCGATACCTAACTTCGGTTTTATTCCGGAAAATCTGAAAGACAATTTCAGTACAGTTTTCAACTTCAATGCAGCCAACACAGAAAGACGGTTTCTTTACAATCTTACCACACTGAATGGCTCCTGGGGTTACGAGTTCCAGCGAAGGAAAATGCTGATCTCTTTGAAGCTTCCTAATATCGAGTATTCGTCGCTGATAAGGAGAGACAGTCTTGACACACTGATCAAATACAATCCTTCGCTGAGAAACATCTTTACCGATGGATTTATCTCTTCAGTGATCGGCAGTTTCACGATGAGCGGAGGAACGACCAACCGGTTGAGTGTATTCAGAGCAAATATCGAAGAATCAGGTCTGCTCACCGGCTTGATCCGCAACTCGTTCCTGGATAAACAGCTTTACCGCTTTCTAAAACTGGATGCAGAGTTTGCTTATCTCATGCGATTCCCTAAAACATCGCTGGCCTTCCGGTTGTTTGCCGGCGCAGGCTATGAATTCAACTCAACAAGAAATCCGGATAAGCGATATAACCTGCCATTCTTTAAACAGTACTTTGCAGGTGGGCCCAATAGTATGCGCGCCTGGTCTTTGAGACGCCTCGGCCCGGGATCGAATATCAAATCATTCCAGGGCGTTGGCAGTACTCCAGACCGCTATGGCGATATTCAGCTTGAAGGCAATGTCGAATACCGCTTTCCTCTTGGCACTCCCTTCAACATCAAGCTCAATGGCGCGGTGTTCACCGATATCGGAAACATATGGTATATGAAATCTGCACCGGACAGGGAAGCGAATGAGGTTTTCAAACTTAGCCGTTTGTGGACAGATCTGGCGGTTGGCTCCGGTGCTGGATTGAGAGTCGATTTTAACTTTCTTGTGATCAGGCTCGACTATGCCTATAAAGTCAAAGACCCAAGCCCTGCTCCCGCAGATGCCGCCGTTCAAAACAAATGGTTTGGATATAAATTCTCGCGCGGAGATCAGTTTCAACTGGGCATCAACTATCCATTCATATTCTGATCACCAGGCTCCGCAGATCTTAGTTCTTCTTCGAATGCGGCCGGGGTGATTGCATTGTCAACAGAAAACTCGCCAATCCGAGTACGGCAAAGGCTGCTCAGATACGCGCCGCAACCTAACGCTGCACCAAAATCATTTGCCAGGCTGCGGATATAGGTGCCGGTAGAACATACCACGCGGAATTGTACGACAGGCAGTTCTATAGAAGTGATCTCAAAGCTCGCAATAGTTACTTTCCGGGGATCAATTTTAACCTCGACTCCTTTTCTTGCCAGCTCATACACCCGCTTTCCATCGATCTTGATCGCTGAATGAGCTGGCGGCACCTGCATTATCTCGCCGGTAAAAAGAGCGGTGGCAGCGTATATTTTTGCTTCATCCATTCCTTCCAGCGGCTGGAAATTCTCCGGTTCACTTTCCAGGTCATATGTTGGCGTGGTTGCACCCAGCGTAAAAGAGCCCGTGTATTCTTTTTCTTTCGCCATGTATTCATTGATCTTCTTCGTGAACTTCCCGGTACAAACGATCAACAGACCCGTCGCCAGCGGATCCAGGGTACCAGCATGCCCAACCTTCTTGATCCTGATGAGGTTCCTGATCTTCCTGACCGCATCGAAGGACGTCCACCGTAAAGGTTTATTGATAAGAAGGACCCTGCCTTCTGAGAAACTGTTCATGGCGCAAAGATAAGGGATCGATGACCGAAGAATGATGGCC
>JBEVKW010000138.1:0-10779 GCA_040509495.1 Chitinophagaceae bacterium
GCAGTCCGTGCTGACGCAGGAAACCGATCACGGTCTCGGAGTCATAGTCATACTGATGTTTGCTTGGCTCACAAGGCTTGGGTTCGATAAAGAACTGGCCTTTGAATCCATTCTTTCTTGCATAGTCGCGGGCTGTTTGCAGGAAACGCGCCAGGTGATCTTTCTCCCGCTTCATGTCTGTGTTCAGCAGACTCATATACCCTTCGCGGCCGCCCCAGAATACATAATTCTCGCCGCCTAATGCGATCGTTGCGTCGAGCGCAGCTTTCACCTGTGCAGCGCCATGGGCGAGCACGTGAAAATCAGGATTGGTAGAAGCGCCGTTCATGTAGCGTTTATGGCTGAACAGGTTGGCCGTACCCCAAAGCAGTTTAACCCCGCTTTCCTGTTGTTTTTCTTTCAGGTATTCTGCTACGGTTTGCAGGCGGTTGTCATTCTCCGCGATATCATTTCCATAATCCACCACATCCACATCATGAAAGCAGTAATAAGGAATATTCATTTTGGTGATGAACTCAAATGCCGCATCGGCTTTATCTTTTGCCCGCTGGATCACATCTTTGCTTTCATCCCAGCCAAACACATGTGTTGGCTCACCAAAGGGATCGGCGCCGTTGCCGTTGAAGCTGTGCCAGTATGCACAGGCGAAACGCAGGTATTCCGCCATGGTTTTACCCGCCACTTTTTTGTTTGCATCATACCAACGGAATGCCAGTGGATTGTCGCTATCACGACCTTCGTATTTGATCTGGCCTATGCCTTTGAAGTATTCTTTACTTCCTGTTACCACGTTCATCTTTAAAATTTATTGTTGATTCAATTGATTAGATAAAACTTGTTTCCATCCTTCATAAAGCCCGTCATAAGTTTTGGACAGCGACGGTGAAGGTTCTATGCTGGATAAGGGTTTGAAATGTTTGAACGCCTCCTGTGGTGTTTTGTAGATACCCGCTCCAAGTCCGGCACCGATCGCTGCGCCGACGCTTCCATCACCATGATATAATTCCACACTAAGTCCTGTTGCATTTACGAACGCCTCTGTAAATACATCGCTTAAGAACATATTTGTTTTGGAAGCGCGGATCACGCTGGGATTGATGCCATTGCCGCGCATGATATCCAGACCATACCGGAATGCAAAGGCGATCCCTTCCTGAGAAGCCCTGTACAAATGTGCGGCATGATGCCTGTTAAAGTCGATGCCATTGATGTGCGCCTGCACGGTGCGGTTACCCAGCATCCGTTCGGCACCATTCCCAAAGGGAAGAATGTAAACGCCTTCGCTGCCGGGTGATACATCTGCAGCGGCATCATTCATCTGGCGGTAATCTGCTTTGTCGCCCGTCACATTTTTGATCCAGCGATTGAGAATACCGGTGCCATTGATGTTCAGCAATACGCCCAGGCGTTTTTGCGTGGATGTATAATTAACGTGAGCAAATGTGTTTACTCTTGATTCATTATCGTACGTAAGCTGATCACTCACGGCATAGATCACGCCGCTGGTACCGGCAGTTGCCGCCACTTCACCGGGATTGAGGACGTTCAATGATAAAGCGTTGTTGGGCTGATCGCCGGCCTTGTAGGTAACAGGAATGCCGGGAGTGAGTGATAATGCTGTGGCAACTGCTTCCGGCACTTCACCATGGTTGGTGAACACGTCCTTTATTGTTGGAATAAAAGATGGATCGATCTTATAGTGATTGAAAACGTCTTTGGAGAGTTCATGCTCCTGGAAATCCCAGAACACACCTTCAGATAAAGCAGAGATACTGGTAGTGACCTCCCCTGTCAGCTTCATCGCAATAAAATCGCCGGGGAGCATGATCCGGCTGATCTTCTCATACAATGCCGGTTCGTTCTGCTTAACCCAGGCAAGTTTGCTGGCAGTGAAATTTCCCGGGGAATTCAGCAGATGCAGCAAGGCCCGCTCTCTGCCGATGGCTTCGAATGCGCCACGGCCAAGTTCTACAGCGCGACTGTCACACCAGATGATACTATCGCGCAGCACCTGCTGGTCTTTATCGACGCAAACCAATCCGTGCATTTGATATGCGATGCCGATGGCTTTGATTTCTTTTGGATCATACTTTCGCTGCGCGTGCAGTTTCAGTATCGCGAGTTGAACGTGCTCCCACCACATTTCAGGCGATTGCTCGGCCCAGCCGGGCTGCAGGGATGTAATGCCCGATTCTGTTTCAGGATACTGAGCAGAGGCAAGCAGTTGTTGGG
Organism: Chitinophagaceae bacterium; assembly: GCA_040509495.1. Taxonomy (GTDB): domain Bacteria; phylum Bacteroidota; class Bacteroidia; order Chitinophagales; family Chitinophagaceae; genus Terrimonas_A. The sequence continues at coordinate 2,233 of JBEVKW010000138.1, forward strand.
TCGCCGCATCCACCACGGATGCTTTGATGGAGGATGTGCCGATATCAAGGCCAAGTAATAACATAAACAATCGGTTTTATTCCGTGCGCCGCACCTGTCGGAATGAAGGGCTGCGGGAACAATTGCCGAACTTACGGCATATCCGGGAATGAAAAATGAAACCGATTGCATTTTTTTTGGAATTAAACTAATTGAATGGTATTCAATTTATTATATTTTCCAAAATTGGGGTAGATCCGTGACGTTGAAAGTTACAAGCTGATCATTGCCTTGATCACTGCATTCTTCGGATCCAGCCAGGAGTCGAAGTTGTCCTTCACTTCTCCGAAATCCACTCTATGCGTGATATACGTCGCCGGATCAACCAGATTCTTCCGCATGCTGGCGAGTACATGATCGAAATCGGCACGGGTAGCATTACGGCTGCTCATCAGGGTTGACTCGCGCTTGTGGAATTCCGGATGACTGAAGCTGATCTCCTCTTTCTGTAATCCTACCAGTACATAGCGGCCGCCATGGGCGAGATATTGAAATGCGCCGGTGATCGCTTTCAGGTTGCCGGTAGCGTCTATCACCACGGTCGGCATGTCGCCGCCTGTGATCCGTTGCAGTTCGGCCATTACATCACTTTTCGCGTTGATCGTGTGCGGTATATTTAATTTTGTCCGGCAAAAATCCAGTCGGCTTTCCTGCACATCCATCGCGATCACCTTTCCCCCGGCGATGCGGGCAAACTCCATCGTACCGAGGCCGATCGGCCCTGCGCCAACCACGAGTACAAATTCATCTTTTTCTACATCAGCTCTCCTGATCGCATGTGCACCGATGGCCAATGGTTCAACAAGGGCCAATTCATCAAGCGAAAGACCTTCCCCGCTTACCAGTGAACTATCCGGAACCAGTAAAAATTCGCGCATACCGCCATCAACATGCACACCACATACTTTCATGGAGACGCAGCAATTTGGCTTTCCGTGGCGGCAGGCGATACAGGTTCCACAATTGAAATATGGAATAATGGTAACTGCGTCTCCCCTGGTAAAACCAGGTGCGCTGGTTTCTTCTATCGTTGCCGCGAGTTCATGACCGAGTATCCTGGGGTAATTGAAGTATGGTTGTGTGCCTTCAAAAGCGTGAAGATCTGTTCCGCAAACACCGATGCGCTGGATCTTTAATAAGGTATGGCCGGGTTGGATGGAGGGCTTTTCAGTTTCTGTATAATCAAAATGATGAGGAGAGGTACAAACAAGCGTTTTCATTTTCTCAATAAACTTTTGAAATGTGAAGCTATAGAAGTTCTGGACGGTGTTCAACCTGTGCTATCCTGACCGGACCTAAAGAAACCCCGGCTATAAGTGAGGGTCAAAGGAACGCGGCGGACGCAACGATGCGCAGCGGACGCGGCGAAAACAGCCATTGAAAAATATTTTATTTCGTTGCGCTCTCCGCGTATCGTTGCGTCCGCCGCGTTCCTTCTACGCCGCTCAATTATTTGAGAGTCTTCAGCACCTTCCACATCTCGCCTGCTACAAATAAATTTCCCGCGTCATTGAGGTGCACACGGTCCGTTGTTAAAATCCCTTTCTCCTGGTTTGTCGGGTTATTCGCTTTCTCATAATCAACGAACGCTTTGCGAAGATCAACAACCGGCAGGTTTGATTCCTTTGCAATATTGCGGATGATATTACTGTATTGATTCAGATCGCCATCCTGCTCATTGGAGAAATCATTCCTTTCCCCGATCACAGAAGGTGTACAAACCACGACACGGATATTTTTGTCCTGCAGTTTTTTTATGATCGCTTTGTAGAAGCCAATGAACTTCGGAGCATCCGTACCTGTACCGGAGCTGCTTTTATGCCATACATCATTTATTCCAACATAAATAAAAACGATATCGGGATTTTTCTCCAGCACATCAGTTTCCATTCGTAAATAGAGATCATATACTTTATTGCCCCCGATGCCTGCGCCAGACAATTCAAATGATTCTGCAAGTCCTTCCTTTTTGATAATGCTATCAAGCTTTACAATATATCCATTTCCTTTAACAGCTGCCTGTGTGATGGAATCTCCAAAGAAGATCACCTTATTCTTTTTAGCGGGTGTAGTAAAAGCAAACATAGCTAATGTGGCTACAAGCAACAGATATTTCATTGTATAAGTTTTAAGATCGAATAATTGGATCAGGCGTTAGCTAAAGCTCTGTCGAGATGGACGTAGCCACCATCAACATAAACAAGCTGCCCGGTCGTATGACTTGACTTCTCAGAAAGGAGAAAGGCTACGGTATTGGCGAGTTCTTCCGGTGTTGTCATCCTGTTCTCCAATGGTATCTTTGACTCGATTTCTTTTAATTTGGTTGCAGGATCTGACAGTGTTTTGATCCATTTCTCATAAGCGGGTGTATAGGATTCCGACACAACAACCGCATTCACCCGGATGCCATACTTCAGCAATTCAACTGCCCATTCCCGTGTTAAAGCATTGCGTCCGCCGTTTGCCGCTGCATAGGCAGAGGTATTTCCCTGGCCGGTGATACCCGTTTTGGAAGTGATGTTCACAATACTGCCTTTGCTCTTCTTTAATTCGGGCAATGCATAATGTGCTACGAGATAATAATGAACGAGGTTTTTATGAAGGCTCTCCATGAACTTTTCATAGTTACCGTTTTCCAACCCAACGCCATCATTCACTCCGGCATTGTTCACGACCCCATCTATTTTTCCTAATTGAGCAATGATCGCCTTAACGGCTTTTTCACAGGCCGCCGGTTCTGCGAGTTCAGCCACGATCTGTATTCCTTTTCCACCAGCCTGCTGTATCTCGGTAAGTAATGCTTTATTGTCCGCTTCATTCCGGCCAATGATGGCAACGATCGCGCCCTCGCCGGCAAGCACTTTTGAAATTGCTTCACCGATTCCTTTTGCCCCGCCTGTTACGATCACTACTTTATCTTTTAACTGAAGATCCATGTTTTGCTATTGAATGTTATAAAATGTGCAGGCATTGCCTCCGAAGAAAGCGGCCTGTTCATCCATAGAAAATTCCGAGAAATACTCCTGGACGATAGTCAGCATATCGGTGTATGTAGCCGCAACCTGGCAAACCGGCCAGTCGCTGCCATACATGATACGCTTCGGGCCAAAAGCCTCCACTACTGTATCTATATAAGGATGAAAGTCCTCTTTTTTCCAGTGATGCCAGTCTGCTTCTGTAACCATTCCCGAGATCTTGCAAAAAACATTTTCATGTTTTGCGATGGCGCGGATATCGTCATGCCAACTACCATCTTCCTTTGTTTTGATAGAAGGCTTGGCGATATGATCGATCACAAATTTCTGATAAGGAAATTCCTGCACCAGTTCCTTTGCGAATTTCAGCTGATCAGGAAAAATCAGGATATCATATGTAAAGCCATATTTACGCAGCAGCCTGATCCCGTTCTTAAAGGAAGGACGGAGCATCAGCGACCGGTCAGTTTCCCCTTGTAATATATGGCGGAAACCTTTGAGCAAAGAAAATGACGTATAATACTCCAGCCGGCTTTCAACGTCTGCATCACGGAGATCTACCCAACCGACGACCGCCTTAATAAATGAATTTTGTGCCGCATGGTTAAGCTGGAATTCGTTTTCCTGTTCGGTCTGGTCACTTTGCACCACTACGCAACCATCAAACCCGTGATGCAATAAGGTTTCATGAAATTCGCCGGGTAAAAAGTCACGCCGGATCACTTCCATGGCGGGAGTGATCCAACTGTCTCTTAGCGGATCAAACTTCCAGAAATGATTATGTGCATCAATTTTTAGCATATGCCACGCAGGTTTGCTTTGACTCGCCAAGTCCATCGATCCCGAGCTCAACCACATCACCTGGCTTGAGATATACAGGTGGGTTGAAACCGAGACCAACACCGGCAGGCGTTCCGGTAGAGATCACATCACCTGGTAACAGCGTCATGAAACGGCTTACATAAGCGATCACATGCGGAATATTAAAAATGAAATTAGATGTATTTCCATCCTGCATCTTCTTTCCGTTCACATTGAGCCAGAGACGGAGATTGTTGACATCTTTCACTTCATCAGCTGTAACCAGCCATGGGCCGATCGGCGCGAACGTATCGCAACCTTTTCCTTTATCCCAGGTGCCGCCTCTTTCCAGTTGAAATTCACGCTCGCTTACATCGTTATGCAGAGCATAACCGGCAACATAGTCGATCGCATTGGCTTCGTCAACATAACTGGCTTCTTTGCCGATCACAACGGCGAGCTCTACCTCCCAATCAGTCTTCACAGAATCCTTAGGGATCACGATATTATCAAATGGCCCAACCATGGCTGTGCTCGACTTCAGGAAGATCACCGGCTCGGCGGGCGGTGTGGCTCCTGTTTCCTTTGCATGATCAGCATAATTCAACCCTATGCAAACAATCTTGGAAGGACGGGCAATAGGCGCACCCAACCTTACATCAGCTGCCACTTTTGGAAACCCACTTGTATTTCCTTCAACCGCCTTTATAATGGAGGCAATGCCATCATTGGCAAAAAAATGTTCATCATAATCTCTGGCTACAGATGAAAGATCAAATCTTTCACCATTGATTTCAATACCGGGCTTTTCTTTTCCTTTTTCACCAAAACGGATCAGTTTCATTATGTATAGTTTAAGATCACGAAAAATGTTCGAAGGCCGATGGCCGAAACTTAAATACGAAAATAATTTGAACGCTTATCCCGGCCGGAAGGGCCAGGGACCATTGAGCTATGCTAACACTAATTATTCAATTTGATAAACCCTCCATCGATCGGGTAATCGCATCCTGTGATAAATGATGCTTCATCACTGCAAAGGTATAACACCAGGTGGGCGATCTCTTCCGGCTCCGCCATACGACCGATCGGTTGGGTCTTCGAAAGTTTTTCAAACATTTCCTGCTCATTACCGGGATAATTCTTCGAGATAAATCCATCTACAAAGGGCGTATGAACACGGGCAGGAGAAATGCAATTGCAACGGATCTTCTGATGGATATAGTCTTTTGCAACAGATAACGTCATTCCCACCACTGCACCTTTCGTCATAGAATAGGCAAACCGGTCTGGCAAACCAACCGAAGACGCGATTGAGGCCATGTTCAGGATCGCACCACCTGTAGCTTTCATGTGCGGGATCACCGCCTGAAGACAGTTGTACACTCCACGGACATTCACCGACAAAAGCCTGTTGAAATCTTCCTCGGATGTTGTCTCAACAGTGCCAACGTGTGCAACGCCGGCATTGTTGACCAGCAACTGAATACCGCCGGTTTTTGCAGAGATACTTTCCGCAACCTCCTTTACCTGTTGCTGATCGCTCACATCGCAGCCAAATGCCCCGGCAGACCCACCGGCTTTAACGGCTTCCGCTGCTACTGCATCTGCCGTTTTCTTATCATAATCCAAAATATAAACTGTTGCTCCCTGCCTGGCAAACAACAATGAGATCGCTCTGCCGATCCCGCTTCCACCGCCGGTGACAACGGCCGTTTTCCCTTTTAGATCAAACATCATGTTCGTTTTTCGAATTATTCAATCGAGTTGAAGGGTTTAAAGTTTAAAAGTTAGGTCGGATAATAAAACCTCTATCAGAAACTAACAAACTATTAAGCCTTCAAACTTTTAAACCATTCAACTATTTTTCCCTTTCCAGCTTAAAGATCTCTTTCATGAGCATCCACTTCTCTCCGGGTTTACTGCCCGGTAATGCTTGCTGATAATTCCACATCAGTTGTTCCCATTCCTGTACCTTTTCATTCCCGGCGTCAACTGCCGCTTTCTGTTCAAAGGTAAACTCATCTGAGGAATCAATTGTCATGAACAATCTGTTACCAAACCTATAGATCTCCATCTGCTCTATTCCTGCATCCCGGATGCTTTGCAGGATCTCCGGCCATACCGCCTCATGATATCTTTCATAAGCGGCGATCTTTTCTTCATTATCGATCAGATCAAGTGTAAGGGCAAATCTTTTCATATTAATGACCCGATTGAACGGTTGTTGACAGGTTACGGAATTTATATGCGAAGAAACCAACTACCGCAAAACAGATAGCCGGTACCAGGTACGCAAACTGGATATCGCCGCCTCTTGCATCAGACAATTGGCCCATCGCCAGCGGGATGATCGCACCACCAACAATAGACATTACAATAAAGGATGAGCCTGTCTTTGATTCTTCGCCCAACCCCGAAATTCCCATTGAGAAGATCGTCGGGAACATGATCGACATAAAGAAAGGAACAGCCATTAATGTATACACGGCTGTTGCGCCTGTGGTAGAGACCGCTGCAAACAGTAAAACGATATTGATCACGGAATAGATCAGGAGCAGCTTTGCCGGTTTGATGTATTTCATGAGAAAGGTGCCGGAAAAACGTCCCAGCATAAAGCCCACCATCGCGATAGAACCATATAAGAACGCTGCATTCTTCTCCGGTATATCATGCGTGAATTTTGAAAACCTTACAAAGAAACTTCCCACGCAGGTCTGCGCACCGACATAAAAGAACTGCGCAATGACGGCCCAGGCAAGATGCTTATGGCGCAATACACGAAAGGAGAACTTACCGCTTTCTTCAGACCCTTTCTCCCTGATCTCAGGCAGTTTGGTAAAGACAAAGATCAGCAGCAAGAGGAAAACGACAATTCCAATGATCAGATAAGGCATTTTAACCGTAGCGGCTTCGCCATTCAGATAAGTCGCGAGCTGCTCCGGCGTCATCTTATCAAGCTCTTCCTTTGTATACTCCACACCGGAAAGGATCACCTGGGATCCGATCAGCGGAGCGAATACAGCCCCTGCGCCGTTGAACGACTGCGCAAAGTTCAACCGCTGTGTGGCAGTCGCTTCGTCACCCAGCTTGGTAATGTAGGGATTGCCGACTGTCTCAAGAAATGTTGCTCCCGATGCCGATATGAACAATGCAGCGAGAAAGAATACGTATTCCCGTGAAGACGCTGCGGGCACAAAAAGCAAAGCACCCACACCATACAAAAACAATCCGCAAAGAATTCCTTTTTTGTATCCATACTTATGCATGAACCAACCGGCGGGGATAGCCATGGAGAAGTAAGCGAGATAAACGGCAGTATCGATAAACGCGGATTGAGTATCGGTCAGTTGACAGGCTTTGCGTAAATGCGGGATCAGCACGGGATTGATGTTGTGCAGGAAAGCCCACAGAAAGAACAAACTTGTAACGAGGATGAACGGCAATAAATAAGGTGAACGCTGTTTCATTGGCTTGCGATATAATGAGGGTGAAAGATAATGATTCAGGATGAGAGATGTATGACGAAATGAGGAGAACTGTCATGCTCTGTCAGCCGAAGCCTTAGCGAGGAGTGAGAGGTTCATATATCGACTGGCGTAGGAGGAGCGCGGCGGACGCAGCGAACCGCAACGGGCGCGGCGAAATACAAGATCCGGCAAGGCTGTTTTCGTTGCGTCCGTTGCGGTTCGCTGCGTCCGCCGCGTTCCTTAATACGCCATTCAATATACAAACACCTTTCTCAAAAACCCACCAATCTCCTTCATCATCGGATCAAACCATGGATGAAAGAACCAGAACGGATGGGGCGTATCAGGAAACGTATGAATTTGAGAATAGATATTCAATGAATCCAGCTTGCGGATCATATCATCGCGCCCGGCATGAAAACGGGGAATGGAACTATTTACAAAGAATACGGGTGCGCTGTTCTTATCTACATGGTTCAAAGGCGCTGCTTCTTCCCAGATACCAGGGCGTTCTTCATAAGTTCCGCCGAGCCATTGCGCCGCTACCGCGCCTTCTACAGATTCCGGGTGACGGAAGGCCAGTGTTCCATCAATATTAACGATCGCTTGTACAGAAGCATCGGTGGTATCCACTATCTGCCCGCCAAGTATGAGTTGTTTATTGGTATTCCCTAAAAGTGCCGCCAGCTGGCCGCCTGCCGAACATCCCAATACCGCGATCCTATTCTTGTCAACGGAATAGGCCTGCGCGTTGGCGCGTATCCATCGCAAAGCATCTTTCAGGTCTATTATGGCTGCAGGATACGTTGCTTCGGGCGAAAGACGGTAATCAGCCGTTACCGTAACAAAGCCTTGCCTCGCCAGCTCGGTCGCCATGGCATAGTTGTGTGTTTTATCCCCGGAGCGCCATCCGCCGCCGAAGATGAGTAGTACAGCCGGCGTGTTTTTCTTTGCCTTTCCTGCGTAGAAAATATCAAGTGTCAAAGCATGTTCACCTGCTTTTTTAAAAACGATATTCTTTTTAACTGATACTTGTTTGGAGATCGCAGGTTCGGCTATAATGATATATGGGCGTTTCTTTTTTTCTTTTTCGAAAGTGGCGGGGATATTAAACGAGGTATCGCGCGGGAATGATTGCTGAGCATCCGCTTTTGTAAAGAGAAATACTGATAAAGCAAAAAGGATGTTCTTCATATTTGGTCTTTTGTCTTATGCGTGTGTCGTAAAGGAACGCGGCGGACGCAGCGATACGCGGCGAGCGC
>JBEVKW010000139.1:0-10312 GCA_040509495.1 Chitinophagaceae bacterium
GGATACTCGTATAAATGTGGAAAGGTTTTAAAGTTCAGGAGTTGATCCTCCACTTTAAAACCTTTCCACATTTATGCTATTAACTCTTTATTTTTCGAGGACTTCCGCTACTTTCTGCCTGATCTCTTTAATGCCGGATGGTTTACGGATAAACCCGGCGACCTTTGTCTCGAATGAAAGTTTCTCAATGTCTTCATGAGCCGAATGCAGGATCACTGGAACACCGGTAAAACTCCCCAGCGCCTGCGTCAAGATCTCCTTACTGGTAGTATCACCCATGAAGTGATCGATCATGATCACGTCTGGTTTGAATGCCAGCAGGTCCTCTTCAATACCTTCGGTATTGCTCTTGGTGAAAACGGTATATTGACTGCCCAAAATTCTTGCAAGCAATTCCAATATCTCTTCTTCATCGTCGAGAATAAATATTTTTTTTATATCGGTCATTTGTATTTGCTGTGTTTGAGTTTATGCCACGTTGTGCTTCAGCCAGAAATTAAACGTGTCCTGCAAAACTTCTTTTAACGATTGCAGGCTGTCTGGCTTGATCAGGTAGGCATTCGCTCCATATTCATAGGATTTCTCAATGTCTCCATCGTCATCAGACGAAGTGAACATGATCACGGGTATATGTTTGTACGCGGTTTTGGACCTTACGTATTGTAAGATCTCAAAGCCATTCATACCTGGAAGATTGATATCTAACAGGATCATTTCTGGTGTAAAATCTTTCTTTTCTTCCAACAGGCTGATCGCGGAGGTTCCATCTTCGCGGGTTACGAAGTTGTAATCTCCGAGTTTGTTGACAACACGGCTGAAGAACGCGATAGCATCCTGGTTATCTTCGACATATAGGATGTTTCTGGGCATCGGAACAATTTACTTTATTGGTAATGAAACATAAAATTTTGTGCCATGATTCAGACGGCTCTCCAGCCAGATCTTTCCATCATGCTTTTCTACTATACGCTTGGCAATTGCCAGTCCAACTCCTGTACCTTCGATCTTTTTAACATTGTCCATACGTTTGAACAGCTCAAAAATACGGTTTGCATATCTCATATCAATACCAATCCCGTTATCTTCAAGGGTATAGGTTACAAAGCCATCTTTGACCTCTCCATTTACGGAAACGCGGGCTATTTGGCCTGGCAGTGTGGAATATTTTACCGCATTGTTTACCAAATTGGTGAAAAGTTGCAGGATCATCGTTTTATCGCCGCATACTTCCGGGGTGGCCCCGATCTTCAATTCGATATCTTTTTCTTTCCCCGGGGTGACAAGTTCATCCTTGATCTCGGTTAACATTTTTTTCATATCCACCGGATCGGTGGCTAATTCAGCACGGCCAACCCGGCTGTACTGTAATACATCGCGGATCAACCCGGCCATTTTATCCGCGGCAATGATCACTTTCCCAAAAAGGAACTTTGCTTCGTCATCAAGCTTGCCACCATGATCTTCCATGATGATCTCTGTATAGTTCTTGATCGATGAAAGCGGTGTACGCAGATCGTGGGATATAGTAAAACTGAATGTATCCAACTCATCGTAGGCTTCTTTCAGCAGTTCATTCAGCTTGCGGATCTCGCCCGCTTTTTTGTTGATCACCTGGATAAGATCTTCCCGGAGTTTGATCGCCGCCGCGATTTCATTATTACTCCATTCGTCGGAATTGAACTTCACCTCCTGGGTCCATTTGGCAAAGCTTTTCCTTGGACTGATCCTCATGCTTCCATCTTCAGCAACGCTTGTGTCTTTCTGTTGCTGACCCGCCCAGTCAACCGTTTTGATGATCTCCGGTTTGAACCAGATAATGTATTCGCTGAACTCATGCGAGATCTCCGTTACCATTATACCACTTGCAATTGACGATAGTTTTTTCGCTGCGGGATATTGCAGTGGCAGGGTGGATGTTTGAAAGAAATTACTGTGTTCGTGTTTGCGTACCCAATTGATCAGTTCATCTACATCAGGCTCCGGCGGCACGTTACCCAATCGATACTGTTTGCCTTCATAAAAGAAGACAACGCCGCTTGCGGTGTTAATGTCAAGCAGATTGACTTCGCTGTTTATGAGGCTCTTTACAGGATCATCTCCCTTCATCAGTTGCTCAAGCAGCTGTTGTTGTTTATCGCGGTAGTTCGTACTCTTTTCTTCGAGATCTTCCGCATGTTTGAATTCAAGCGCAGCGGAGAAAAGCTGCCCGATGAACTTACAGGCCACCCTTGAATTATAATCGATGAATCTGGCGGTATTGTTATGACATGCGATCAATCCCCACAGTTCGCCTTTGCTGATCAGCGAAATACTGAAGCTGGCACCTACTTCCATATTCCGGAGGTATTCGATATGAATAGGCGATACCGAACGCAATACGCTATGGGTAAGATCCAATGGTGCTTTATTCTCTGGAGAGGAGATCAGGCCCGAAGGCGTACTGTTCACATCCGCAATAATGCGGACAAGATTGAGCTTGTATAACTCCCGAGCCTGTACAGGAATATCACTTGCCGGATAATGCAAATGCAGCCAGCTTTCGAGGCCTTCTTCAGTGGCTTCCGCGATCACTTCGCCATGCTGATCTTTATGGAATTTGTAGATCATGATCCTGCTGTAGCCCGTGATCTCTTTAACAAGTTTCGATACATGCTGCAATAGTTCGGTGAAGTTGGCGGATGACTGGATCACGCTTAAGGAAGTGCTCATGAGCTTCTGCAGCGTGATCGAATTATCACTGCTCTGCATTGGCTCAAATTCGCAGATGATATGTTTCAGGTGCTGATGGATCACAAACAGCATTTCTTTGCCATTCACCAGCACCGGCTGTGGATTGATCTGCTCGAGATTGCTCGTGATAGTTGCCAGCCTTATCAGATCCATCAGTGTGGAGCCGGCTTTAACGGGTACAATGCTTTTTTCCAGGGCTGACAGCGGTTGTCCTATCAGCGACTGGGCTTCCTGATCAATGAATTCTTTTGTATTAAGGGATGCTTTATCTATCAGAAATGTTCCTGGAATCAGCGCCAGTAAAAAACCATGAGACTGAACAAAGCCTGGAATGTGTATAGGTTCCCGGTCGCAATTGGTGAGATCTGCGGTAAAGGTGTTTTCCATGCTGGAAAAATACTGAAATGTGTATGATTGACAAGGTTTTATTTCCGATTGTAGTCCTCACGTGCCTGGCAACCACAAGCTTCGATTGGCGGATGGCTCCCGCATATGCTGCAGATTAAAGCGCGGATACACAGGTGATTACCGCTGGCCGGTGTTTGATCTGCGGAAAACGATATCATCCAGAAGAATGAGGTCTAGCCTGCGTGGACGTAAGTACACCAGTCAGATCTGATCGTTCAATCCGTTAGTCACAGGTGCCGTCCCTGCCGTCCTGGCAGGCGCGTTTTAGGTCTCGCAGCAGCGGCTTTATCAAAAGGCTTCTTGTTCGAGGTTTGTTCGACTCTTGTTCGAGGTTAGTCCGACATAAGGATCTCGGTCCGTAAACGCGAATTTGTGACCTCAAACGGGTATTGTTCAGATAATGCCTGTTTAAGACCCGCTTTGCCTGTCAAAATGGCCCCCATTTCAGTAGCTATTCAGCACTCTTTGAGCTACCGTCGGAAAAGGTTCGGTCAACGGATCCACTCATTTTCGGTGACCGACCGACGGAGCTTCAGCGAAGGTGGTTTTTCCGTAACTTCGCACACCTTAAAAACCAGGCAGGAAAAGGATTATGGCCGCTACATACAGAGAATTCACCGGGCTGAATTTGCCCGCAACAGAGCAGGAGATTTTAGCTAAATGGACTGAGCAACAGGCATTTGAAAAAAGTGTTTCGCTTAGGGAAGGCGCTACTCCCTTCGTTTTTTATGAAGGCCCGCCCAGTGCGAATGGTATGCCCGGCATCCACCACGTTATCTCCCGCACCCTGAAAGACCTCGTTTGCCGCTATAAAACCATGAAAGGTTTCCAGGTAAAACGAAAAGGCGGCTGGGATACGCATGGCCTTCCGATCGAGCTGGGGGTTGAAAAGGAACTGGGTATTACCAAAGAGGATATCGGTAAGAAGATCTCTGTTGAAGAATACAACCAGAAATGCCGCGAGGCGGTTCTCCGCTATAAAGACAAATGGGATGATATCACCCGCAAAATGGGCTATTGGGTTGACCTCAATGATCCCTATATCACGTTCAAGAACGAATACATCGAAACACTCTGGTGGCTGTTAAGCGAGTTGTATAAAAAAGGGTTGCTGTATGAAAGCGTAAGCATTCAGCCTTATTCCCCGGCGGCAGGTACGGGTTTAAGTTCACATGAATTGAACCAGCCCGGTACGTATAAAGATGTGAAAGACACATCCGCTGTTGCGATGTTCAAAGCCGTAAAGGACGGGACCACAAATTTCCTGTTCAACGCACTTGGGCAGGATAATACGAGCGATGAAATATTCTTCATGGCCTGGACGACCACCCCGTGGACGCTTCCTTCCAACCTTGGATTGACTGTTGGCGGCAACATCGATTATGTGCTGGTAAAAACATTCAACCCCTACACGCATCTTCCTGTAAACGTGGTGCTCGCCACGGCACTGCTTGGTAAATACTTTAAACCGGAAGGAGAGAACGGAGATTTTGATGGGTATACAGCTGAAACAAAACTGCTCCCCTGGACCGTACTGACAACCTTCAAAGGAAAAGATATTGAAGGCGCTTCTTATGAACAACTGCTGCCTTTTGAAGCAAACTCCTTCGAAGGTTCTATCCAGCACAGCACGGAGAATGCAAAACCATTCCGTGTACTGGTTGACAGTTTTGTTACAACGGAAGACGGCACCGGTATCGTTCACACCGCGCCTGACTTCGGTGCGGATGACTTCAAGGTGGGAACGAAATACGGCATCGGCCATTTCACACACGTGAACAAATACGGCAAAAGAGAGAAGCTGGTGCTGGTAGACCTCACGGGAAAATTTGTAGACGGCCTTGGTGAATTCAGTAACCGGTACGTTAAAAATTATAAAGACGAAAAGGATTACGCAGATGTAAATGTTGACATCAGTGTAAAACTCAAAAAAGAGAACCGCGCATTCAAGGTAGAGAAATACGAGCATAGTTACCCGCATTGCTGGAGAACTGATAAACCCGTTCTGTATTATCCATTATCTGCATGGTTCATCAAAACCACCGCGATCAAAGACCGGATGGTACAACTGAATAAGACCATCAACTGGAAGCCCGCTTCAACTGGCGAAGGCCGTTTTGGCAACTGGCTGGAGAACATGGTCGACTGGAACCTCAGCCGCAGCCGTTTCTGGGGAACACCGCTTCCGGTGTGGCAAACAGAAGATGGCAATGAAGAAATTTGCATCGGATCTATCGAGGAACTGAATGCCGGTATCCGTAAAGCAAATGAAGTACTTGGCGGAGAGGTGAACAAGAATTATCTCCATGAAGGGATCCTTGACCTGCATAAGCCGTATGTGGATGAGATCGTGCTGGTGAGTCCTTCCGGTAAGCCTATGCAGCGTGTTCCGGATCTGATCGACGTTTGGTTTGACAGTGGAGCGATGCCTTATGCCCAATGGCATTTCCCGTTTGAAAATAAAGAAACATTCAGGCAGAGTTTCCCGGCTGATTTTATCGCGGAAGGCGTGGATCAGACAAGAGGATGGTTTTATACACTTCATGCAATAGCCTGCCTGGTGTTTGATTCAGTAGCGTACAAGACTGTAGTGAGCAATGGCCTGGTGCTGGATAAGAACGGCAACAAAATGAGCAAGCGCCTGGGGAATGTGGTGAATCCATTTGAAACCATCGAAAAGTTCGGTGCAGATGCCACGCGCTGGTACCTGATCACGAATGCATCGCCGTGGGACAACCTGAAATTTGACCTTGACGGCATCAAAGAAGTGCAACGCAAGTTTTTTGGCACACTTTATAATACATATCAGTTCTTCGCGCTTTACGCCAACGTGGATGGTTTTTCTTTCCAGGAAAAATATATACCGTTGGAAGAACGGCCGGAGATCGATCGCTGGATACTTTCTTCCCTGAACACGCTGGTGAAGACGGTCACTGCTTCGATGGATGATTACGAGCCAACGCAGGCTGGACGTGCTGTGGAAGATTTTGTGGATGAGCACCTCAGTAACTGGTATGTACGCCTCTGCCGCCGCCGGTTCTGGAAGGGTGAATACTCTGGTGATAAGATCAGCGCTTACCAGACATTGTATGAGTGTCTCGAAACAGTGGTAAGACTGGTTGCACCTATCTCGCCGTTTTTCAGCGACGCGGTATTCCGCAACCTGAACGCGATCACGAACAGGTTCCCCGGGGTAGAATCGGTTCACCATACAGACTTCCCTGTTGTTGACGGGCAGGCGATCGACGAGTCACTGGAAGAAAGGATGCAGCTGGCCCAGGATGCATCATCGCTCATCCTGTCGCTCCGTAAAAAGGTAAACATCAAAGTGCGTCAGCCTTTGCAGAAAGTGCTGATCCCTGCGTTGAATCCGAAGATGAAAGAGCAGCTGGAAAAAGTGGAAGATTTGGTGAAAGCGGAAGTGAATGTGAAAGAGGTAGAATACCTGAATCCTGATAATACATTTATCAGTAAGAAGATCAAGCCGAATTTTGTGGCGTTGGGCAAGAAACTCGGGCCAAAGATGAAGGCGGTATCCACAGCTTTGTCACAATTTTCGCAGGATGACATTGCAAGGCTTGAAAAAGAGGGGCAATATAATTTGTCAATTGATGGCGAGTCCGTAATATTACAGATTAACGAAGTGGAAATCAGCAGTGAGGATATTCCGGGCTGGACCGTGGCCAATAAAGGCAGCCTCACTGTAGCCCTCGATGTAACCGTTACCCCCCAATTGGAAGCTGAAGGCAATGCCAGGGAATTCGTAAACCGGATCCAGAAGATCAGGAAAGAAAGCGGATTCGAACTGACAGATCGTATTGAAGTTATCGTGACTGCTGCTAATGGAATGAAAGAGTCCATCGCACAGTTCAAAGAATATATTTGTGCCGAAATTCTGGCAGATAAGCTGGAAATAGTGGCTGAATTGAGTGATGGTATTGAAATTGAAGTAAACGATGTTTTATTAAAAGCGATTGTTTCAAAAAAAGGCTAATTGTATGGCTAACAACAAAAAACCGGTTCCGAAGAAAGCGGCTAAGCCAGCGGCAAAAAGCGCTGGAAAAGCACCAAAGCCTGCCGCTAAGCCGGTAGCGAAAAAACCTGCGGCGAAAGCGCCAGCCAAAGCCAAACCTGCGGCAAAACCCGCAGTGAAGCCTGCGGCAAAAGCTGCAGCGAAACCCGTAGTGAAAAAAGCCGAACCTGTAAAAAAAGTGGCAGTACCTGCGAAAGCTGCTCCGGCAAAAGCTGCTCCTGCCAAAGCCGCACCGGTTGCAAAAGCTGAAACAAAACCTGTTGCAGCCAAGCCAGTAGAAGCTACACCACCACCGCCACCACCACCAGTTAAGAAACCTGGCGCAAATGATCCACAGTCGCTGGTATCTATACGGCCCACCGCGAAGCCTATCATTAAAAAGGAACCGCCGAAGCCCACGAAAGTAGTGATACCAAAAACTACGGTGAAGAGTGCCGTTAAATATGAACCCGAATTCACTAAATCAGTATTAGACACCCCTATGCAAGAGATCACAGGACCTACAATGAGATATTCCGATGCAGACCTGACAGAATTCAGGGAGATCATCAATAAGAAGTTAGACGCTGCTAAAAAAGAGCTGGCTTACCTCCAGGGCCTGATCACCCGCCGTGATGAAGGCGGTGATATGGATGAGGCCCGCTACATGACCATGGAAGACGGTAGCGTAAGTATGGAAAGAGAACAGCTGAGCCAGATGGCCAGCCGCCAGATCACGTTCATCGACCACCTGGAAAAAGCGATCATGCGGATCGAAAATAAAACCTATGGTGTTTGCCGTGTAACCGGTAAGCTGATCGATAAAGCACGTCTGCGCGCTGTGCCTCATGCTACCCTTAGCATCGAAGCAAAACAGATGATGAACAAGTAAGATTATCTCTACAGAAGATTATAAAGTCCCGGCCCGGAAGGCCCGGGACTTTTTGCTTTCAGCGAAAGCCGGACGGACTCTGTACACCTGCAAACAGTGTAACCTAACCCTTCCATTTGAACCGCTCTACCGCTTTCCCAGGAACACCTGGAATCCAATATTCAGCATGAATCCATGATTATTTTTTTTCGTGGAAACTTCTTCTGTGCCCGTTTCATCAATGCTGCCATTGAAGTCGATATCTCGGTCAACACTATTCTTGAACGTATTCTTTGTATAAGAATATAAATAGCCTGCAGAAAGATCTATGCCTACATGGTCATTCAGCATTTTCGTTACACCAAGCTGTACGCCGGCGTTCGCAAAGAAATCACCGGATGACTTACCCGTATACGTTTCTTTATAATTCGCAGCATATTGAAAACCTTCACTCCTGGATGATCCTGTTCCCCCAGCTATGGAAGCCTGTGCAAATGGAATAATACTTTTCGTGGTTGAAAAGTATTTTCTGGCAAATGCGCCAATGCCACCATTGAATGACCGGTAGATATTTTTGCGGAAGGTGACATTGTTCTGATCGTCGATATTCTTATCATAGGTATAACCGGCGATCAGTTGCGCGCCTATTACAAGATCGTCGGAAACAAACCATCCCATTGCCGGCGAAAGTGTAAATCCGCCTTTGTTTATGTTAGAAGTATATCCTGCGGTGTTTGGTGAAGCAGAGGTATATTCTGTAGTCCCGGAATTGAAAAAGAAATTGCCAACCGTCAATCCGGGCATTCGCATCCCTTTTGAAAATTGGGCAGACAATGGTGTGTATGCAGAAAGAGTCAGAACGGTCAGGATAAGAATTAATCGGTGCATCGTGTTTTGGTTTTATACTGTAGCAAATGTATTTTTTTAAGAACTGCCGTCATTCAGGAAGTAAGCGTTTTTTTTTCAAAACTGAAAGGGTTTGTTTTTTTTCCATTAACTTTAAATAGTAGTGGGAAATCACGGGTTTCCGTGTATATTAGTAAACCATTTAACTGCCAAAATACAAATTATGAGAAAGCTCAGACTCCTCGCACTTTCGTCATTATCAGTTTTATTTATTGCCAGCAGTTGTACCAAAGAAGGTCCGGAAGGTCCTGCCGGTGCAGCAGGAGCGCAAGGTCCCGCAGGCTCCCCTGGCGCTGCCGGCACACCAGGTGCAGGAGTGACAACTTATTCTCCATGGTTCCTTACTGGTTCCGGCTGGAAGGCGGGAACGTCCACTGACCCTTTTTATGGGGAGGAATTTTACTTTCTCAGAGCAGCTACTGTGGTTACACAAGCGATCATCGACCAGGGAATCGTTCTTTGCTATATGAAAGGTGACCCTAACCTGGATGCGCCGGCAAACGGCACAGCATTCATGTTGCCTTACACGATAGGCACGGGCTTTGGATTTACTGACCTCTACGACTTCACATTGAGTCCCGGCAACATACGCTTCCTTTATAAAACTGATTTAGCATGGACGCTGAGTGATCTCGCCGTTATCTCTTTCAGATACGTAGTTATTCCCGGTACAATCGCTGGAAGAAATTCAACACCAACCTATGGCGGATATACACGCGAAGAACTCAAGGCAATGAGTTATGAAGAGCTGGCTGCCAAATTCAATATTCCTGCAGAAGGAACGAACATCAGGTAAGCAATTATCTTTTATATGCAAAGCCGGTTGAAAAACCGGCTTTTGTTTTTATGTCAATATAATTAGTACAATTTTTCCGGTGCAGCCGAAATAGATTGTACGTTTGCACCAGTAGCAAACAACTTATTCCGATTATGACGATCCATTTTAAATATGAAAAGTCGCAGGTTATTCAGGCTCTTCGTTATCACTTTATCAGCCGTCCTGAAATAAAAACGATGATCATCCTGGTAAATGCGTTCGCTATTCTTTCTATCACGCTGTATGCGTTCAAAAAGATCACTCCATTTGCTTTCCTGATCGGAACTACCCTATGGCTGGTATTGATGATCAGTTTCTGGTTTGTATTGCCGTTTATGGTATATCGCCGGGCAGAAACATTCAGGCATGAGTTCAGTATGAAATTCGGTGATACTGATTTCAGCCTGATCCACCAGCATGGGCAAAAATCATGGCCATGGAAATCGCTCGCAAAATTTGTAGAAAGTCCTAATTTCTTTCACCTCTATTTTGATGCGAGATCATTTTTACTGGTACCCAAGAGTGGGTTCAGAGATATTGACGAAGTGCATGAGATGCGGAGTATGTT
>JBEVKW010000140.1:0-5965 GCA_040509495.1 Chitinophagaceae bacterium
TTGATATATTTGGAGATAAGTGGTCATTATTGATAGTCAGGGACCTAATGGAAGCAAAAGCCTGTACCTATGGAGATTTTTTAAAATCGCCCGAAGGCATTGCTACCAATATTTTAGCCGCCCGTTTGCAAAATTTGGAAGACAATAAGCTTATTGAGAAATCAGATCACCCTGATAGTAAGGCCAAAGTGTTATACAGGCTAACCCAAAAAGGAATTGACCTGGTACCGGTAATGATTGAAATCAGCTTATGGGCGGAGAAATATCTTCCCATCTCAAAAGAACGCAAGTCACTGTTGAAAGAAGTAAAAAAAGATAAGGCTGCTTTTATCAGGGCAGCAATAAAGAATTTGGGAAGTTAAACTACTCCTGCATTTTTTTCATGCTATAACGAAGGATTTCATTGTACACACTCAACTTTTCAGGGATGAGTGTTCAGCCATCGATCCGTCGGAAGTCCGCCGTAAAATTCGTAAGTCTGACCTAACCAGACCTACCCATTGATGGCTTTATCGGGGTTTTTCTGTATAAAGTATTTGACTGATTGCGTTCCCTGCATTATATACGTCCGCTAATTCCCGGTAAGGCGCATTCATTCGTATATCCTGAGAACCAAATATTCAGCTCATTTAGATTCCTGACAAATCTGAAATAGTGAATATATCACTGAACAAATCCATCCCTGGAACTACGGACAACATTACTTTTGCAAGAGCTAATTCCAAAAATGAAAAACAACCTGAACTTTAAACTTACCAAACCAGAGAAGTCTCTCGAAGACTTTGTTTACTGTTTTTCATCTTTGCAAAACCTCGCCGGACTTGCTGACGGTGTGATCATTCCAAATGGAAGGATCGATCTTATCTTTTCGCAAAATAACCACCAGCAATTCCAGGTTGCGTTGATCGGGCTTGAAACAAAACCTAAATTAATTCCCGATCAGCCTGTCTCTTCTTTTTTCTCTATCAGTTTTAACCCGCTCGCTGTTGAATATGTGTTGCAACGATCTATTGCCGACATAAAGGATAAAGGAATGCTGCTGCCAAATGATTTCTGGGGTTTTGATATCAGCGACCTCAAAGATTTTGATTCCTTTTGTATAAAAGCATCAGAACACATCCGCTCATTGATACCAGCAGAGGTCGATGAACGGAAAAGGAAGTTATTCGACTTGATCTTTTCTACAAACGGAGAGATCCACGTTCAGGAACTTTCAGAAAAAGTATTCTGGAGCCAGCGACAGATCAGCCGGTATTTTCATCAGCAATTGGGGATCTCGTTAAAAGCTTACTGCAACATACTTCGCTTCCAGGCGTCATTATCCCACATCAAAGCCGGCAAATTGTATCCTCAACTTAATTTTACGGACCAGTCGCATTTCATCAAAGAGATAAAAAAACTCTCGGGCGTATCTCCCAAAGAATTATCGAAAAATGAAAACGACCGATTTTTACAATTTCTTGCCGTAGACCCTGAATAATTTTGCTGTATAAATAAACAGATACATGCTAATAGCAGATAAGCAAATTGCCATTGTCGGAGGTGGTCCCGGCGGACTCACACTGGCAAAACTTTTACAACTCAAAGGTGCGGATGTAAAAGTATACGAACGTGATGCAGACAAACATGCCCGCGTTCAGGGTTCACCACTTGACCTGCATGAAGAATCAGGATTAGCTGCGCTTATGAAGGCAGGATTGCTCGAAGAGTTCAAACATAATTTTATGCCCGGCGCTGACCGGAAAAAGATAATGGATGAACAGGCAATCGTTTTCTTCAGCGATCATGAAATAAAGCAGGAAGAAAATTTCGGCGACGCTCATTTCCGACCTGAGATCGATCGTGGTGTGCTACGAAAAATACTGCGGGATTCTTTGAAAACTGGCGCTGTCGTTTGGGGAAGTCATTTTACCTCGATGGAACAAAAAGACAGTGGCTGGCTTCTTCATTTTAAAAATGGAACCACTGCTTATGCGGACATCGTAATAGCAGCAGATGGCGCTAACTCAAAGATCCGTCCCTATATCACCGATATCAAGCCGTTCTATACCGGCATCACCATGTTAGAAGGCAATATTTATGACGCAAAGAATGCGGCACCCATGATCTCAACCCTTTTGAATGGCGGAAAGATCATGGCATTTGGCAAAAAGAAAGATATCCTGATGGGACAAAAAGGAAACGGGGAGATCGGCTTTTATGCAAGTTTCAACGCAACGGAGAACTGGGCGTCCGCTAGTGGTATAGATTTCTACAATGGAAAGAAGGTGCTGGAATGGTTTAAAACCGAATACCCCGAATGGAACAGTATCTGGCATGAACTATTTGCCAATGCTGAAACGCCATTTATCCCCCGACCGATCTATTGCATGCCTTTGGATCAAACATGGGAAGCTTTGCCTAACCTGACCATGCTTGGCGATGCTGCTCACGTAATGCCTCCTTTTGCAGGCGAAGGCGTGAATATGGCGATGCTTGATGCATTGGAGTTAAGCGAATGTCTGACAAATAATGAATACTCAAACACGCGCGAGGCGATAGCAGCTTATGAAATCAACATGCGTGCAAGAGCAGCGAAGGCAGCGAAAGAATCATTGGAAAATGGCGAAAGAATGCATAGTGAAGAGGCCCTGTCGACAATGCTGTCGTTCTTTAATGGGCACATCTCCTAACGGTTGACTTTGGTACAAGGAACGCCGCGGCGTTCCTTTAAAAGCTCCTCGCAAGAAAAATTGACTACGGCAATTACTTTCTCACTGACATTTTCCAAGAATAGGTACATATACCTACAAGAAAGTGTTCTTATCCCTATTTCTATTTTCTCCACTATGTTTCAATTTTGAGGAATGAAACGGCTGATGATAACATCAGTCAACCATTTATTCCTTCATAAAAAGCTCACCAAAATGAAACTGAGAAAACTCTGCATACTGCTTGCACTGCTTGCCGCTTTCCAATACTCAAAGGCTCAACGTCTAGACATTCTGGGTGGTGTCAATTCATCCGGATTCAAACATACGCTGAACGGACAAAGACAAGATGCCAGTGGAAATTTCAATATTCATTTTGGTATGGGAGTCTTCGTCCCCTTCAACCCGAAAGAGTACAAAGATGACGGTGATACGTACGGAGTTCTTCCAACACTTACATTGATGAAAAGAGGTGCTTCAAAATCAACGATACTGGGACCGTCCGTAGCGGACTTTAAATTGACCACCATTCAACTTAATCTGCCTGTAACCTATCTGGCAGGCGCTTACGGCATAGGCGTTGGACCTTATGCAGCCTATGTATTATCAGGTAAGAAGAAATACAGGGTGGGAAATGGGAACAAGGAGAAAATAGATTTTAGTAATGAGCTGAAAAAAATTGACTGCGGGGTCAGCATCAACTTCCAACTGAATATATTCAAGATCCAGTATGATCTCGGCTTAACTAATATGGGCAGAGGCAATAACGGAACAGTGAAAAGCAGGAACTTCAGCCTGAGCTTAAATATCCCTATCGTCAGTAACGATTAACCATTGAACCCGGATCCGGCAGAAAACCGCTGCCGGATTTCCTTAAGAAAAAGATTCCTGACCGACGGATGTTTTCCTGCGATAGGTAAGAAAAAGCAAACCTGATTCATACTTCTTCACCTCGTCCAACTGAAAATGCATCAGATCGCTGCCGCCAAAAAGAGGTCGCCCCTTCCCTAATACAACCGGAACGATCCTTATCCTGTATTCGTCGATCAGATCAACTTTCATCAATGATTGTGCGAGAGAGATACTTCCCCACAGCACCATATCTTTTCCTTTTTCATTCTTTAATTTCCGGACAGCTTCTGCCGCGTCTGTGTCAACCAGTTTCGCCGGTTGATATTCTCCCCAGGGAACTTCTTTTAAACTTTTTGAGAAAACGATCTTAGGTAGTGTATTAAGCTTATCAGCCACCAGTTCTTCCTTTGACTGATCTGTTGGCCAGAACTGCACAAACATTTTGTAAGTATTTGCACCGAGCAATATCGTATCAATTGTATCGAGCCATTCTAATTGCTCTTCATCGGCATGTTTATTTAACGTATCCGATTCGAAAAATGCGGTGCTTCCATTTTCATCAGCAGCCAGTCCATCAAGGGAGACGAACTCCTCAAAGATCAATTTACGCATAGTCGTTTCTTACACACGTCGGGAAGATCATGCCAGAAAAGACGTATTTCCCTGGATCATGGGGAAGTAACGAAATGAAGAACGCAATGGTGCAACGCCGTCAATCCATCATTACAGGATGTGTATTATCATACACACGTATCGTTACACTTTTATTGTCGACCGTTGCTTTAATAGTGAATGTTTCTTCCCATCCAGCATTTAACAATTCAATTTCCTTAAGGATCCAGGTGCCATTGCGGTCAGCTGTGAGTGAGAACTTCCTGTTCATCCTCGCAAGCGGACCATCTCCTTTCGCAACCCTGTTCCTTCCATCCTGAGTAGTTTTGAAATAAGAGCTGGATACCTGCAGTACTACTTTTGCGCCGGGTTTTGCTTTTCCATAGATCTTGTATACTCCACGAACCTTCTGATTATTTTTCGGGAATGAAATAGACAGCTCAGGAGCTGGATCTTTTTCCTTTATCATTTCAATTCCAGCCATGGAGCTAAAACGATGGTTATTTTTACTGTGCTCCTGGATATTCAACAGTAAGAAGCTGATCAGGATAATTGCATTCATAACGTTGGTTTGATGAAAATCCATGGCTGAACTTTCAGATTATTGAGAACTGAGTCCGTAAGCCTTTCTCCATTTAATGCGTAGTGCTTTCGTTGAAGGATCAGGATCCTTGTACGTACTGTCAGAGATCAATAAGGAATTGTTCCTGATATCAATGTATCGCTCAGCATGTCCCATGTGATAAACCAGTACGGGGCTATCTATTGGAGGACATGGCGCCACTTTGCATTGCGGTTGTATCTTGATGATCGTGGGTTGAGGCACTATTTTATAGGTATTCAACAGGCGCTTATTCCGGTAATGTTTCAGCCCGTTTTTCGTGGAGATGCGGATCACATCCCCTTTTTTAAAGCCCGGCAGTTGGAATTCTTTTTCTTCCGAAACGATCCTGAATTGCTTTTCGACCGGAAAACGATCCGGTGGTCTGAATTGCTTGCCTGTTGTGTCGACCTCAACAACGGTAAGATACTTACGGGAGAGAAGGGCAGCATCCGCAGCCACCACGTCAACTGCCATCCCCTTCCATGAACACAGAGCAAATACACTACAGCAGAAAAAATAAGATCTCCATCTCATAGTAAAGAAATTTAAGAGAAGTAGTGGATGCCTCAAGGCTGGAATTGAAGGATCCTTGCATGTTGAACGCTCATCGCACTGCCAACTTTGTATCCGCCACCTTTTACCGTTAGAACCTTGAAGTTTTCGTCGGTAGTGTATTGAGCAGAGGAATGAACAAAAAAGACCGTATATCCAGCAGCATTTTTCCGGATTCTGGCGAGATAGGTTTTACCATCAGCAGCAAAAGTTGCAAAGGCGTCATAAAACTTACCGGAGACCGGGGCTGTCGCAAGATCACAGGGTTCAGGGTCCAGCATGAATGTGTTTACTATAAAGACTGTACCGGCAGGAAATCCACCTCCTTTACTCGATTTAACCGTTGCCTGCATCCTTGTAACAGGCCCATCAGCTGCTTTTTTAAAATCAACAAACTGGTACACTGAATTGGAATGCAGAAAGCGGCAGGAAAAACTTGTACCGTCGGCAGAAAGGATTTCCGCAGCATACTCCTTGGCATCTTTGCCGAGCCTGGTACTGATATACATTCCCTTCTTCAATGGCTGACCTGTAATATTCTCCTTGCATTGCGCCCATGAATTAAGCGCCACAAACGCGAGCATTACTGTAACTATTATTGCTTTCATGTTGATCATTTAGAGATTAAGTATTATCTATCGGGAGGACGTTGCGT
>JBEVKW010000141.1:0-40703 GCA_040509495.1 Chitinophagaceae bacterium
AACATCTGCGTAATCAGCGGGCACCTACGCCAGGCAGAAGACAAGAAATCTGGTTAACGAGTAGCCCGAAGCGGGAGATTTAACACTCCGCCGATTTAGATTATTTAGCCCTGTCGTGCACTTATTTTCATTAAGAAGTGAAAATTCTTAAGGAAGCGACTTCAAGTCTCCCCCTTCGGGGAGATTTAGAGGGCCTCAAAGCCTCAATCTCTTCGCTGCAAAACCACTTCCCCCATAAGTGAGCAACAGTATACTCAGCGAACTCGCGGGCATCAGTATGGCCGCTATCAGCGGGGAAAGGTCTCCCTGCACAGCGTAATAAAGCCCGATGACATTATATAAAATAGAAAGAATAAAACTTGCCACCACGATCTGCTTATTCGCCTTACACAAACGAATAAATTTTGTCAGCAATGAAAGCTTACCTGCATCGATGATCGCATCACTTGATGGGGTGAAATTATTTGCTTTTTCCGCCACCGCAATTCCGACATCACTTTGGCTGAGTGCCGCGCCATCATTCAACCCATCTCCCACCATCATTACTTTCCGGCCGTCTGCCTGCAGACCTCTTACATATTCACGCTTATCATCGGGGCGCTGGTTGAATAACATAGCCGCCTGTTCGTCCAGCAATTGACGTAACCGGCTTCGTTCACCGGCCGAATCGCCCGTCAGCACCGATAATCTGAAGCGAAGAGATAATTGTTTCAGTAATCTATCTATGTCATCACGGTAATGATTAGCGAACTGAAAACATCCAACCGGCGCACCGTTTATCGCGAGATATACTGCAGGCCCCTGGTGCGCGATCTTTTCTGACCTGGTAAAAGCTGCACTTCCGAGCTTGAGTAACAAGCCATCGACAAACCCTTCTATCCCCTCTCCTACTGATTCATAAAAATCAGTTACGCGAATCAGTTGCTTCCGCTCGTTACCTGCCAGGTGATCTGCGATCGCCCTGCTCAAAGGGTGTGAAGAGTTGACCGCCAGCGCAGCCACTGCTTTGCGCATCTTTTCTGTCAGGGTCTTTCCTGAATATGATACATCCTGCATTTCCGTCACCGTCAGTGTGCCGGTCTTGTCTAATATGACATGATCGATCGATGCAATCTTTTCGATCACGGAAGCATCCCGCAGGTACAAACCCTTTTTACCAAGGATGCGGATAATATTTCCATTGGTGAATGTGTGTGATAATAACAATGCGCACGGACAGGCGATGATAAAGATGGCCGTCACCGCCGGCCAGCATCTGGAAGGATCATTCACCTGCCAGTAGATACCTGTAACCAATGCAATCGTCATCAACACCACTGTAAAATACCGGCTCACCAAATGAACGAATGAACCGCGATCGCGATCCTCCGGCTGCTTTTTCGCATCATTCCAGAGGCGGGTGAGATAACTTTGTTCCACTTCTTTGATGACCAGCAACTCCAGC
Organism: Chitinophagaceae bacterium; assembly: GCA_040509495.1. Taxonomy (GTDB): domain Bacteria; phylum Bacteroidota; class Bacteroidia; order Chitinophagales; family Chitinophagaceae; genus Terrimonas_A. Next base: position 1,445 of record JBEVKW010000141.1, read on the forward strand.
CTTTCACCGGTTTGTCTTCCACCTGCATAAAGCAGCTCACCCATGTTCTTCAGGACGGGAATGGCTTCGCCGGTGACAAAACTATAATCAATAAATGCGGTTCCCCTTGTAAGTATACCATCGGCCGGTACCAATTCGCCATGATGCACTGCGATAGTGTCACCCGGCTTTATTGAAGGCAGCATTGCCGGGATCTCCTTGCCATCTTTCACGATCGGTACCGAGATGGGAAAATAAGAAGTGTAGTCACGATCAAATGACAGCTGCTCATATGCCTTATCCTGCAACAATCGTCCCGCAAGCATAAAAAACACGATCCCTGTCATAGAATCAAAATATCCACCACCGGCACCACTTACTACTTCATACACACTCCGGATAAATGTGAGCGTGATGGCCAAAGCAATAGGCGCATCAATATTCAGAAACCGGTGTCGCAGGCTTTTTACAGAGAATTCAAAAAACGGATAGGCGGAATACAGTAATACGGGCAATGACAATGCGAGGTTGAACCAGCGGAATAAGCTCCTGAGTGCTTCATCTGCCGATTCAATACCAAGATATTCGGGAAAACTGGTAAGCATGATATTCCCAAAGCAAAATCCGGCCACTCCCAGCCGGAACACCGTGCTTTTACTGGTACTCGTTTTCTTCTGCCTGATATCACTTAAGCTGATATAGGGTTCGTAGCCAATACTGGCAAGCGTTTCGACCAGCTCACGCAGGCTGCAGCGGTCATCTGAGAAAACAACTTCTATCTCCTTTCTTCCAAAATTCACCACGCCAGACACTATGCCCGTGTTGATCCTCGGCAGGTTTTCGAGCAGGTATAAACATGAACTGCAATGGATCTGCGGAAGATAAAACCTGACGCGGCATTGGTGACCCTGTTTAAAATGCAGCAGTTTCGTTTCCACCGCAACATCATCCAGGAAAGCGAATTTGTCTTTACGGACCTTCACCCGTTGTGATGCACCGGGATGCTGGTTCAGGGAATAGTAATTACAAAGGGAATGTTCATTAAGAATAGAAAAAACCATCCGGCAACCTTCGCAGCAGAATGCTTTTTCTTCAATCATGATGTCTGCTGTTGTGCAACGCTCGCCGCAGTGATAGCAAAGGGAAGTTTCAGCGTGCCGGGTTTCAGTGCGTAGCATCAGAACAATTTTTGAGGAGTGAATTCAATAGACAGGCGTGGTGGGAGTATCGCAGAGAACGCAAAGAAACGCGAAGGGCGCGAAGGTTGTGAGCGGAAACAAGTTTTGCTTACCTGGCAATTCCTCTGCCCCCTTTGCGATACTCCAACACCCGGATCAAAAGTATTTGCAAGGCTTAAAGTGATACATGACCAACTTCAGCCTTTCGGCTGACTTCCATCAATTGTTGCGGGAAACGTCCTGGCTACATTTGTAAAAAAGGCTGAAAAGCCCGGCGCTTCTATTTATTTTAAACAAAGGGATCATATGTTTCTCCATCAGCTTGATATAAATCCGGCATCAAAAGCCCGGGAGATCGTTGAACTTGACTACCGAACGGCAGTGATCTTTGATGACTACGGCATCCGCTACTGCTGCGGTATCCAGCGGCCGCTGGGCGAGGTCTGCGCAGATCAGCATGTCAACATCGAACAACTGATCGCAGCACTGAATAAAGCAATCCGGCCTATTAATATTTCTACCCAGACGGCATTTGAAAAATGGCCTGTTGATTTTCTGATAGACTATATCGTAAATATTCACCATCATTACCTGAACAAAACGCTGCCCGTCCTCGCCGAAGGACTTTCGGCATTTACAAAAGAGCATAGAGACCGGTTTCCGGCGATCAATGAACTGAATAGGGTGTTCAATAAATTTGCTACTGCAAACCCCGCTCACCTGATCCAGGAAGAAGAAAACATCTTCCCTTATCTCCGGCAGGTTGCACATGCTTACGAAGATGAAGACACCAGTTCTTTTGCGCCCTTAATGATTAAAACATTGCGAAAACCACTCGCTTCCTTTATGGAACAGGATCACCAGGTACTGCAGGATTCAATCCTGCAATTCAGACAACTGACCAATAACTACACCCCACTGACGGGAATATGCCCAAGCCACAAAGTGCTGCTGGCGAAAATGAGAGAGCTCGATAATGACATGACGCAACACTTTTACCTGGAAAATGATATTCTCATACCAAAAGTGCTCAGGATGGAACAGGAATTGCTGCAACGAAACAACTGATAACACTGATCTTTTTAATACCTTACCGGAAATTTGTGGCATGACGATAGACGCAACGCACCTGACCTCGCTTTTTGAAAACGCAACTGAAGGGATCATACTTACCAATGGTCAGGGCAGCATCGTTATGGTCAATCCTGCCGCAGAACGGATCTTTGAATATGAAGCTGATGAATTGATCGGAAATACGATCGAAATCCTTATTCCTGACAGCATGCGTGCACATCATCATACACTGCGCCAGGATTTCTATAAAATGCCGGGCAACCGCCAGATGGGACATGGCCGCGATCTTTATGCAAGGAAAAAAGACGGTTCAGGCATTCCTGTGGAAGTAAGCCTTAGCTTTTACAAAAAGAATGAAGAACTTTTTGTGATCGCTTTCATTGTCGACATCACAGAACGTAAAAAAAGCGAAGTAAACATACGCACCCAGCAACAGGAGCTTGAACACATGGCCCGCCGCATGCAGAGACTCAATGCTCAGCTGGAAACAAAAGTGGAAGAACGAACACTCATTCTCAAAGAGGCACTGAAAAAACTGGAAGAATCCCAGAAAGATCTGAGCGATGCACTGGATAAGGAAAAACAGCTGAACGAGATCAAGACGCGATTTGTATCAATGGCATCACACGAATTCAGAACACCATTGAGTACAGTCCTTTCTTCCGCAGCACTCATATCTAAATACACTGAAGGAGGTCAGCAGGATCAGCGGAACAGGCACGTAGACAAGATCAGAAACTCCGTAAAACACCTGAACGATCTGCTTGAAGACTTTCTTTCACTTGGAAAACTCGATGAAGGAAAAGTAGAAACACACCCCTCTCAATTCAACGCAAAGGAAGCAATACTGGATATCTTTGACGACCTTAAAGGTCTGCTCAAGCCAGGGCAGGAATTTGCATACGAGCATACAGGAACTGAAGAATTATATTCTGATAAAAAAATGATCAAGAATATATTTGTGAACCTCCTGACCAATGCCATTAAGTTTTCAGATGAAGGTAAAGTGATCGAGATCAAAAGCCATGTAAATGAGGAGGGACTGCAGTTCTCTGTTAAAGATCACGGTATAGGCATTCCGGAAGAAGATCAGCAACACCTGTTCAGCAGTTTTTTCCGCGGAAAGAATGTGCTGAATATCCAGGGAACCGGTCTCGGCCTGCATATCATCAAACGTTACCTATCGATCATCAATGGTACAATACAACTCGAAAGCCGATTGAATGAAGGAACAAAATTTGACGTGTTCATTCCCAACCAACTATCAAACCAACCATGAAAAAGATCCTTGTTATTGACGACAATACCGATATCCGCGAAAATACCGCCGAGATACTCGAACTTGCCGGGTATAAGGCATACACCGCAGAAAACGGGAAACGGGGTGTTGAAGTTGCACTTCGTGAAAAACCTGACGTGATCGTGTGCGATATTATGATGCCGGAACTGGACGGATACGGTGTTCTCCATCTCGTAAAGAAAAACACTGACACACAAAATATCCCCTTCATCTTCCTGACCGCCAAAACCGAGAGAGCTGATTTCCGCAAGGGAATGGAAATGGGCGCTGATGACTATATCACCAAACCGTTCGAAGAGATCGAACTGCTCACCGCTATCGAAAGCCGTTTGAAGAAAATCGAGATACTGAACCAGCAGTATTCCTCCGATCCTGCCGGACTGAATGCGTTCTCCAAAGATATCAGCGAAGCCGGGTTGATCAAACATGTTTCCGAAAACTATGATACGGTCACCTTTCATAAAAAACAGGTGCTTTACCAGGAAGCAAAGCACCCACGCTTTATGTACTATATCGTAAAAGGAAAAGTAAAAGCTACACGGAACCATGAGGATGGAAAAGAATATATCAATGACCTTTATAACGCGGGAGACTTTCTGGGATACACCGCGATCATTGAAGACCGTACCTATGACGATACCGCGATCGTAGTTGAAGATGCAGAGATCATCCAGATCAGAAAAGAAGATTTCCTCCAGATGTTGAATGCCGACGTGAGCATCGCTACAAAATTCATTAAACTCATCACCCGTAACGTCAAAGAAAAAGAAGAACGCCTCTTGCGTCTTGCGTATAGCTCACTACGCAAACGCGTGGCAGGTGGTTTATGCGAGATCTATGCAAAACTTAATCCAGGCACGGAGAAAAAACCGATCGAACTGTCAAGAGAAGAGATTGCCCAATATGTTGGGACCGCAACAGAATCGCTGATCAGAACACTGAGTGATTTTAAAGCAGAGAAATTACTGGAGATCAAAGAAGGGAAGATCATTATCCCTGATCCGGCAAAGTTAAGATCGCTTCGTTACTGATCACACCATTTATGCCGTGACAGAATTTCCTGGGCGGGATCCTTAGGTACAGGAAAGCCGCCGCTCAGCTCACGGCCATGTTCGTTTTGACGGAACAACGTCCAGTCATCTGTCATCGTCGTTTCCAGCCAGATAGTACCTGACTGGCGTACGACCTGAGCAAGTATGCCGAATTTCTTCAGGAAAAAATCTTCCAATTCAGCAACGGTTATTTCACTACCAGCTTCTACCGCTCCTGTTTCCGTTACTCCAAGATCCCTGAACAAAACCGTCCTGGGAATGAGTTGCTTTGCAGCCGCTGCGGCCTCATTACCTGATCGCCTGTAGAATTCAAGACGAAGATGAGGAAACATCGAACTGAACTCCTGCTGCAGCTCATAAACATATTTTGACGGGGAGATGTATAATATTGTCTGCATGTTGATTGATTGAATAACCAAATGTAGGCTGAGAAAGGGAGGTGAAATATGACGAAAGGAGGCTGTTTGGGTGATTTTTCTCAATAGTCAGCGTAGGAGTATCGCAGAGGACGCCAAGCTAACGCAAAGTGCGCAAAGGAATATCTTAGCGTACTTTGCGTAACCTTTGCGTCCTCTGCGATACTCTTACGCATGCAATTAAAGAACAGCCACGACAGATGCCCCATTTCCCCTACTTTTGATCTCAGCTATTACCTATGCCAGGAGAAATCATCTTTATCGGAAAAAATTTAGCCACAGCGCTCGGCTGGACCGGCTCTATCGCCTATCTGACAGGTTATCTCCTCTTAAGCATGAACAAACTAAAGCCCGGCCAAAAAGCTTATCACGTATTAAATATCGCCGGCGCGGTCGGCCTCACAGCAAACGCATTGTTCCTGCAGGACTATCCCAATGTGATCGTAAACCTATCCTGGGGAATGATCGCCATTACGGCTATCGCGACAATTGTGCGGAGGAAACGAAATTAAGCTGTGCCAATGCCTGCTTTTTATACAATGCAAGCTTTCGCTCATACTCTTTTTTATCCGTGACAAGGCTGAGATAGTAGTACGCTCCATCCACCATTATGAATATCACATCCGCCGTCGACGCAGCATCCTTAACATCCAGAACACCCTGCGCTTTACACTCGGTGATCAAAACGGCAAGATTATGACGCAATGTATCGAGCAATGTTTTATACTTCTCCTTGATCGTTTTGTCCCGGAACGCCAACGCATAACAGCTATAAGAAACACTGTCATCAAATAAGGTATTCCATTTCTGGGAAAAAATATTATCGATCACTTTTAATAAAGCTTTACGCGGATGAGTCGCATATTCTTCAGGAATCTGATAAATAAGCAGATACTTATCAAGGATAAATTCTATCAAACCGTGTATCAGCGATTCTTTTGTCTGGAAATAATGCATCACCAGGCTTGGATTTACATCCAGCAATGCCGCAACTTTCGCAATGGAAGCATTTTCCAATCCCTCCTTTTTTGCAAGCTTATAAAACGCCCTGATGAATTCACGCTGACGCGATTCTTTGAGACTTTTCCTTCCCATACAATTGACGAACGGTTTTATTGCGGCAAATATAGGCAGTTAACCGAATGTTAATGCATCAAAACATCCGCATAGATCACCTGTCAAGCCCGCTGCAATATCCATATTAAGGAATTGTAAAATTATTATTAGTAAATAAACAAATTAATTGAATGACCATTCAATCTATTTTTTACATCCTCATATTTGCCACGGCAATACATCTGACTTTCCAAACAGAAATAATCATTTCCAAAACATTTTCAATCATGAAAAAAGCTGCTTTCACTGCATTTCTTTTTTTCGTGCTCATTACAGCCGGTCTTGCGCAGAACATCCTGGTGACCGGCCAGATCCGTTCAGGGGCAGACAGCGCTGCCCTGTCAGGGGTTTCGATCGTGCTAAAAGGAACACCCCAGGGTACAACTACGGATGCTTCCGGGAACTTCAGTATATCATCACCACGTAATGGCGTGCTGGTGATCTCCTCCCTGGGTTTTACTCAACAGGAGATCGCGCTGAATGGCCAGCAGGCCGTCAGCATCTATCTCCAGCAGTCCGGCGGCAGCGAGTTGGGTGAGGTCGTTGTAACGACTGCACTTGGCATCAAGAAACGCCAGAAAGCAATCGGCTATGCGGTACAGGAAGTAAACGGTGAAACGTTAGCCAAAGTAAAACAGCCTACAGCGATCGGCGCACTTACAGGTAAGGTAGCGGGCCTCAACGTGATCAATACAACCGATCTTTTTCAGAACCCAACGATCTCTTTAAGAGGCGCTACTCCTTTGATCGTAATAGACGGAATTCCTGATCCCAATGCTGACCCGTACAAACTGAATGCTGATGACATCGAAAGTATCTCGGTATTGAAAGGTCCCGCAGCAGGTGCACTTTACGGCTCTTTGGGAATAAACGGAGCCATCCTTTACACCACTAAAAAAGGGAGAAAAGGAAAACTGAACGTTGAATTGAATTCATCCACCATGTTCCAAACCAGCTATACTGTTGTACCTAAAGTGCAAACTCAATACGGTAACGGAGACGCTGGCCGCTATGCTTATGTGAACGGGTCTGGTAATGGAACAGAAGGCGGCGGATGGATCTGGGGACCGAAACTTGATCAGCGCGATCCCGGTACGCCAAGCGGTTTCTACGAAACCACGCAATACAATAGCCCTGTCGATCCTGTTACGGGAAAGCTTGTACCGCTTCCATGGATCTCCAGAGGTAGTAATAATATCAAGAATTTCTTCCGCACAGGTATCCTGTCAACCAACAGCGTATCTGCGTCAATGGGAACTGACAAAGGCTCTTTCAGGATCTCTTCCTCCCATATCGCGCAAAAAGGCGTTACTCCAAACACGGGCGTAAACAACTCCTCCTTCTCTGTTGGTGGAAATTATATGCTTAGCGCTAAACTCAATGTAGACGCAAAACTGACTTTCAACAAAGAATATTCGGATAACTATCCTACCGTGGGTTATGGACCGCCAAATATCCTTTACAATCTCCTGTTATGGATCGGTCCGGACGTGGATATCCGCGATCTGAAAAACTACTGGATGCCAGGACGTGAAGGCTTGCAACAGCGCAACTACAACCTGTCATGGTATAACAATCCGTACTTTGTAGCAAATGAATTACTGAATGGTTATAAAAGAAATAACAACTTCGGACAGGTAACCTTTGACTACCAGTTCAGCAAAGACTTTACCGCAAAACTGCGTACCGGCTTCAACCAGTTTTCTGTCGACAGAGACGTAAAAGAGCCCTACAGTTATATTGCGTATTCTTATATCTCAAGAGGCAATTATTCCGTAACAAATTCTACCTATTTCGATCTTACCACAGACCTGATCCTGAATTACAAACACAGATTCAGCGACAACTTCAATATCAACATCACTGCAGGTGGTGCAAACGCTTACCGGAATGAGAAGCAGGCGTCCGCATCTACAGACGGCTTAACTATTCCGGGATTTTATAACCTGAGCAATTCCATCAATGCGCCGGTGGTATCTAACTTTCTGCGGGAAAGAAGAACGAGCAGCGTATACGGTATGGCGGATATCGAAACGCTGGGCTTTGTTTACCTCAACTTTACAGGCCGTTATGACAAAACATCAACATTACCTGTTAAGAACAACGGATATTTCTATCCATCCGCCGGCGTATCAGCTGTATTATCTGACGTGATCACTCTCCCCTCTGCCGTCTCATTCCTGAAGCTCAGAGCTTCATGGGCAAAGGTGAATACAGGCTTTATCGGATCAGGAGCTGACCCTTACGCACACCTCCTCACCTATTCAATCGGTTCCAAATGGAATAATGTTCCATCTTTATCCTGGCCGGCAACTGCGATCTCGCCAGACCTGACACCTGCAACGGTGATGTCCGGCGAATATGGGATCTCCGCATCATTCCTGAAAAACCGCATCAATGTTGACGCAACTTACTTCCACAATAAAGACTACAATAACCTTGTCAGCGTACCACAATCACAAGGAAGTGGCTACACATCAATGCTGAAAAACGCAAACGTATATGTACGCAAAGGCTGGGAATTCATGATCAGCGGAACTCCGCTGAAGAACAGCCAGCTTAAGTGGGAAACAGGATTCAACTTCAGCAGCGTTCATCGCTGGTTGAAGGAAGCCACTGATAGCCCCGACGGATATATCAATAACATTAAAGAAGGCGACAGAACAGACAGGATCTTTATTACAGAATCACGTGCTCCGGACGGACAGGCCATCTATAACAGTAATGGCATGCAGGCTTATGCGCCATACGGACAATACTTTGGCAACCGCGATGCTGACTGGATCTATGGCTGGCAGAATACGTTCGCTTATAAAAACTTCACGTTAAGCTTCTCAGTAGACGGTCGCCTCGGAGGGCTGATGTATTCAACAACTAACCAGAAAATGTGGTGGGGTGGTACAGCTCCGGGCACAGTAAACCAGTTCCGCGATGATGCAAATGCGGGACAAAGCACCTATGTAGGACCGGGCGTGATCGTTACCTCGGGAACGGTTGAATATGATTCACGCGGCAATATCACTTCAGATACCAGGAAGTTCGCTCCAAACACAACACCAGTGAACTACATCAGCTTTATGCAAACTACAAGCGGTGCCATGCTGAACAACTATTTCTATTACAGCGGCACGTACATAAAAATGCGTGAAGTCTCCGTCACGTATACACTTCCGGGTAAATGGACCAAAGGAATTTTCAACGCTGCTTCCGTGTCATTGATCGGTAATAACCTGTTCCTGTTATCAAAAATGCCGAACGTCGATCCGGATGCAGAAGCCGATAACCTGCAAACACCTTCTATGCGCAGCATGGGTATCAACATCAATCTTAAATTCTAACGCAGACCGACAACGTTCATAAAAGATCAACCAATGAAACAATTACCTATCATCGCCGCAATTGCGCTTGCCATTTCGGTTTCGTCCTGCAAAAAGTTTGAAGACTTCCAGGAAAATCCAAACAATCCGACGGTTTCGGACCCTTCGTTATTGCTGCCCAATATCCAGATGTCAGCGTTCTCTACTATTTCTGCTGACGCAGCTCTTGCAAGCCGTCAGTTGGTATATACTCAATCATCCAGCAACGCGCAATATTACGGCTGGCAGAGAGGCAGCATGAACTATGGCAGGATAAGCCAGGTGATCCGCATGGATCAGGAAGCGATGCGTGTGGGAAAAACCAATTACCGATACATCGGAAAATTCCTGAAAGCATACTTTCTTACGGAAATGACCCTGCGCCTCGGCGATATCCCGTATTCACAAATGATGCAATCGCTTATCAATAACAATTTCGATTCAGCAGCTGCCCGTCCCTCGTATGACAAACAGGAAGACGTATTCAAAGGCATCCTTGACGAATTGAAGATCGCCAGCGACTCTCTCGCCACGGGACAAGTTGCCATCAGCGGAGACCTGATCTACAGCGGCAATATTGATAAATGGAAAAGACTCATCAATTCATACACACTGCGCATATTGATGGGGCTTTCGAGGAAAGAAAGCAGCACCGTGCTGAATATCAAACAGCGCTTTGCCGAGATCGTTTCCAATCCAGCAAAGTATCCACTGATGAGTTCCAATGCAGACAATGGCCAGCTGACCTATTACAACATCACCAACAATCAGTATCCGTATTTCAATAACAACTCGATGAAAACGGACTATTACCTGGATAGTTCTTTTGTACGCATGCTGAAAACCTATAACGATCCGCGGCTGTTCGTATATGGACAACCGACAACAGCAAGCGGCTTACCGGAGGGAAACTTCAATGGCTACGATGGGCTGGTAGGAAGTGCTCCTCTTGCTTACAATACAGCAAAACGCGGGCAGGGTCGTGCATCACAGATCAATCGCAGATATGCTTATGAGGCGATCAATGAACCAAGTATGCTGATGGGTTTCGCAGAATTGCAATTCATCCTTGCTGAAGCAACCGTCAGAGGCTGGATCACCGGCAATGCAGAAACATTCTATAAAAAAGGAATCGAATCTGCCATGCAGTTCTCTAACTTCGGCAGCCGTTTCTCCGCCACCGATATCACCAATTACCTGGCACAACCTGTAATCGCCCTGCAAACAGCAACTGCGATCCAGCAGATCATCACCCAGAAATATATCAGCCAGTTCATGAACTCCGGCTGGCAGATCTTCTTCGAACAGCGCCGCACCGGTTTCCCCGAATTTGAAACCAGCGGCACAGGCGTCCTCAATGGCGGAAAGATCCCCAAAAGATGGATGTATCCCAATGACGAATACAACAACAACGCCACCAATGTACAAAACGCCGTAAAAAACCAATACACGCAGGGAGATGATATTAATGGGGTGATGTGGCTGGCGCAGTGAGGTTTAAGAGGAAAGGGTGATAGGTTGAAAGTTTAATAGTTTAATAGTTTAAAGGTTTAATAGTTTTTAAAAGATTGAAAGATTTAGAACAACCGAAGATTTAGTCTGCATTATAGTTTTAAACCTTTCGAAACTTCCAGCTAACTTTAAACTTTTAAACTATTAAACTTTTAAACCATTAACCCTCCGAACCCTTCCTTTCCACCTTTTAACCTTAACTTCCTTTCCTTTTCACAAACAGTTTACATGAAAAAACAAGGTATAACATTGCTGATAATGATGCTGACGATGCTGGCAGCAGGGCAGAAAAAGAAGGCGATCTTTGTTATTGTTGACGGGATCGCGGCGGATGTAATTGAAAAACAACCCACTCCTTTTCTGGATAAGATCGCGAAGGAGGGCGGATATACGAGGGCACATGTCGGTGGCGAAAAAGGCGGCTATTCTCAAACGCCGACCATTTCGGCCGTAGGCTATAATTCTCTGCTGACAGGCACCTGGGTTAATAAGCACAATGTATGGGACAATGATATCAAAGCTCCGAATTATAATTACTGGACGATCTTCCGATTTTTAAAAGAGCAATATCCGGAAAAGAAGGCAGCCATATTTTCAAGCTGGATCGATAACCGTACGAAGCTCGTTGGCGAAGACTTATCGCAAACCAACAATCTTAAGTTGAGTTATCATTTTGACGGACTTGAATTGGATACCGTTAATTACCCGCACGACAAGAAGCGTGATTTCATGCATCGCATTGATGAAGCAGTGGTGAATAACGCTGCAGATCACATTAAAAAAGAAGCCCCTGATCTTTCCTGGGTTTATCTTGAATACACCGATGATATGGGGCACATGTTTGGTGACAGTCCTGAATTCTTTCGTGCAGTGTCATTGATGGATCAACAAATGGGCCGTCTCTGGGAAGCTATCGCGTATCGTCAGAAAGAATTTAAGGAAGATTGGGTGATCTACATCACAACAGACCATGGACGTGATGCAAAAACTGGCAAAGGCCACGGCGGTCAGTCAGACCGCGAACGCAGTACCTGGATCGTTACGAATGCAAAGGGATTGAATGACTATTTCAAGAATGGAAATCCGGGTGTTGTTGACATCATGCCTTCTATGGCAAAACATATCGGGCTGCAGATCCCGAAAGAAAGGCTGATGGAAATTGACGGAGTTTCTCTTACAGGCAAGCTCTCCGCCACAGATGCACAGGCGTCACTTAGCGAAGGCAAACTCACCGTTTCCTGGAAAGCTATTGGCAACGGAGATGCTAAGATCTGGCTCACGACGACCAATAATTTTAAAGAAGGTGGAAAGGATGAATACAAGCTGGTTAAAACTATCCCGGTTTCAAAAAAAGAGGCGGTGATCGATGTCAGCTCAATGAACAGCAACTTTTACAAAGTGGTGATTGAAACCAAAGAAAACTTCCTGAACCGATGGATCATCGTGAAATAAATCTTTTGGATTGAATAAAAAAAAAAGCGTGTCATCTTTCGATGACACGCTTTTTTTACTTTCTAACCCACCCTCTCTCTGCTTCGCTACGCTTTACTTGGCGTTCTTTGGGATTCATTTGCGCGCTTTGCGACACTCCTCCGCCAGTCTGAAACAAACCTCGGTACACCGCGGGAAAATCTTTATTCTGTACCTCTCAAAACGTGATATCGCCAACAAATAAGCATTCCCGTAGCAGGAAATCCGGCATGATATTATATACTTTTACTATTGATAATCAGTGTATCTTTTACTACATCACACCTATCACCAACCAAACATGGACAAAAGCACCTCCTGGCATTCGCTCAGCATAGAAAAAGTACTGGAAGAAACCGGCAGTAACAGCAACGGCCTTTCCGAAGATGCTGTCCAAAAGAAACAAGCTGAGTTTGGTAAGAACGAATTGAAAGCAAAAAAGAAAAAGACCGCGCTGACGATCTTTCTTAGACAATTCTTAGATGTGATGGTGCTGGTTCTCATTGTAGCAGCTGTAATTTCCGCGTTTCTTGGAGAACTATCTGATACGATCGTGATCGTCATCATCCTTATCTTAAATGCGATCATCGGCTTCGTGCAGGAATACCGGGCAGAAAAAGCGATGGAGGCTTTGCAAAAGATGTCTGCCCCCTCCACAAATGTGCTTCGAAACGGCCAGGCAGTTAAAGTTGAATCAGCAGCACTTGTTCCCGGAGACATCGTGTCGCTCACGGCTGGGGATACCGTTCCCGCCGACCTGCGTATCATGGAATCAGACGCTTTAAAGATCAATGAAGCAAGCCTCACAGGGGAATCAAATACCGTGGATAAAAATCCCGATACGCTTGATGAAGAAAATCCTCCCCTCGGCGACAGGTTCAATATGGCTTTCAAAGGAACAGCCATCACCAGTGGTAAAGCAAAAGCAGTGGTGATCGCCACGGGCATGAACACCGAACTTGGAAAGATCGCCGGCATGCTGGATGATGCTGAAAGCAGCACACCACTTCAAAAACGACTGGCCGCATTCAGCAGAAGACTTACATTCATCATCATCATACTTTGCGCGATCTTATTTGCGGTCGGCTTTATCCGCGATGAACCCTGGGAACAGTTATTACTAACCACTTTGTCCCTCGCTGTTGCTGCTATTCCGGAAGCATTGCCCGCAGTTGTATCCGTATCGCTCGCACTCGGCGCACGCAGATTGATGAAACAACAGGTTCTTATCAGGAAACTGTATGCAGTCGAAGCGCTGGGATCGGTAACATACATCTGCACAGATAAAACAGGAACACTCACCAAAAATGAGATGGAAGTGAAGTCCATCTGGACCTCCGGTAAAGAAGGAGAAGATGCCCTGTTATCAGCCATGCGATCAAGCCACGATTCTGAGCAGAAAGATGGAAAATGGATGGGCGACCCAACCGAAGTAGCCATGCTTGAATATGCTAAAGATCATGAAGAACTAAAAAGATTGAAGGAGATCCCGTTTGATTCGGAAAGAAAAGCCATGACCACCATCCATGAAAAAGATGGCAAGTACTGGATGATCACGAAAGGTGCCACCGAATCAATACAGGCAATGCTTAAAGACAAAAACCTGTCTGACGAGATCAAAAAGCAGGAAGAGCAACTGGCGAAGGAAGGCATGCGGGTGATCGGATTTGCAGGCAGAATGCTCGACCAGGTTCCCGATAAACCTGTTGCAGAAGAACTGGAAAAAGACCTGGAATTCATTGGACTCGCCGGTATGATCGACCCTCCGCGGACAGAAGCCAAAGATGCCATAGGAGAATGTAAACGCGCAGGCATCGTACCTGTGATGATCACAGGAGATCATCCTCTGACGGCAGCGGCAATAGGCAGGGAACTGGGTATCGTAGACAATGATGACCAGGTGATCACGGGAAAAGATCTCGAAACACTTTCAGACCAGCAGCTCGACGGAAAAGTAGAAGCCCTTCGCGTATATGCCCGCGTATCACCCGAACAGAAACTGAAGATCGTAAAGGCGCTGCAAAATCGTCATCAGTTCGTATCCATGACAGGTGATGGCGTGAATGATGCCCCTTCATTGAAACAGGCTAATATCGGCGTCGCTATGGGAATCACAGGTACAGACGTCACGAAAGAGTCCTCAAGCATGATCTTACTGGATGATAATTTCGCTACAATTGTAAAAGCAGTCCGCGAAGGACGACGCATCTATGATAACATCAGGAAGTTCATCAAGTATATCCTGACCGGTAATGCCGCCGAGATCTGGACGATCGTTCTCGCTCCTGTTCTGGGATTGCCCATCCCACTGCTGCCCGTTCACATACTTTGGGTCAACCTCGTAACGGACGGATTACCGGCACTCGCTCTCGCAACAGAAGCAGAAGAAAAGAGTATCATGGAAAGACCGCCAAGAAGCCCGAAAGAAAGCATCTTCGCACAGGGGCTTGGCATACATATCCTCTGGGTCGGCCTCTTCATAGGCTTATTGACGATCGGTACACAATGGTATTCGATCAATCATACAGAAACCCACTGGCAGACCATTGTATTCACGGTTCTTTGCCTCGCACAACTCTGGCACGTGATGGCAATACGAAGCGAAAAGCGATCGCTATTCTCCATTGGCCTGTTAAGCAATACACCATTATTGCTGGCCGTCGGCGGTACTGTACTGCTGCAACTGGCAGTTATATACGTTCCTTTTTTAAATGACTTCTTTCACACGCAACCACTGACAGCGGGTGAACTGGGACTTGCATTCGGTGTATCCGCGATTGTATTCGTAGTGGTCGAGATCGAGAAATTCATAAAACGATCTCTCGACAAAAAGAAGTGATCACCTCAGGAAAGTACGGGACTGCATGCATCAGCTTATCAAAGCAGCAACGTCACAAATCAAAAAAGATCGAAAAAGAACGAATCAACATTACTAAAAGAAATCTTGTATCCCAGTAGCGGTTGCATTGCTCCTGCGACTGTTAACCCCGTCAATGAAACGATCGCATCTGTGAACCTGCGCCCGAATCTGGCAACATTCTTGCACCGCGCCAATACCAGTCAACAGTACACCACACAAAACCTTGTAATCATGAAAAGATCATTGGTCTTACTAAGCCTTTTTTTGTCATTACTTATACTGAATACTGGCTGCCAATCGCAATCTGTTGGCGGCGTTTATTCCGGCGTCATACTCAGCATCAGCCCAATGATGGGCGGCGCCATGGATCGGGAAGATCTTACGCTTTATCTAAGACCAGATAAAACATTCACGCAAAGCATGGAAAAAGCAGACTGGAAAACTGATGTAGAAGGGAAATGGGTGGTGCAGGGTAAAGATGTTGTGCTGAACTACAATGACGGCAAACGTAAGCCACGAACTTTCACGATCGTCAGCCCTGAAAAGCTGAAAAGCGGCGGCGGCTATATTCTCTTTAAAATGGTGATCGCAAACAGTATTCCGAAAGGTTTGTATGAATTCAAATATGCCAGCGGTAGCGGAGGCATTGGTTCAAATCTTCCCTACGTCGGCGTAAGCGGGAACAGGTACATTTATTTTGATGGTAAAGGGAACTTCTCGCAAGATGCGTCGAAAGTAGTGGCAGTGATCGGTGACAATATCGGCGGCGGCACCAACAGCACCGACAATACAGCGGGCACTTATGCTATCAAAGACGGTGTGCTCACCCTTACCTCCGCAGATGGAAAGAAAGCTGTATCCAGCATATTTACCCATAAGGACGATAAAGGCGAAACAATGGCAACTATCAACGGCGATCTTTATTTCGAAATGACGCAGGAAGAAATTGCCAAAAAACTAAAGAATAAAAAAACTGACAGCAATGCCAATTCACAACAAAAAAAAGAAGGAAACAATGCTGCGACCGGTTCAACAGATACAGACGTCTCCGCGCCTTCGCTGACAGAAAAAATGCGTTCAACACATGGCGGGGAAGCAATAGATCAATTAAAAAGTGTTATCGTAGAAGCTACATTACAGGGACTCGCCCTTAGAGCGATAACAGACTACACCAGGGAATGGACACGCCTCGAAACAAGACAGAACGGGAAACTCATCATGGTTGAACAACTGGAAGGCAATGCCGGCTGGCAATGGTTAAAAGGGAAAAAGACAACACTGAATGCTCCACGCATCCAGGAATTGAAAGCAGGATTTGCTGCAGGCCTCGCAGGTTTGAGAAAGTCAAAGATCGCACAGCTTAACGCCGGAACTGTAAAGAAAGAGAAATCAGGATACAGCCTGACCTATTCTGCCGGAGGGGTGGAAATGGCATTGCTAACTACAGATGATTTCAAAATGATCGGAGAAGCAAAAAAAACGAGCGCGGGATATTTAGGAATTACCTATGAAGATTTCAGGAATGTAAACGGCGTACTGCTGCCGTTCACAGAAAAACACACAGATGGAAAAACAACCATGACCGTCCGTATTTCAAAAATCGAAATAAACAAAGCGGCTGAAGCGGATTTCCCGGACAATTTGTAAGAAGAAAATATCCGTTCCGTTTAATTGAAGAGGAGCTGATTCTTTAAAGAACAGTTTCTCTTTCTTTTATGTTCTTTTCTCACACAAGAATAAAATCGTTTTGCCGCAGGCAACTACTGCGATAAGTCCTAAACTCCCTGATCCATTTAAATCATCCTCGTTAAGGGAAGTTTAATTAAATACGAAGACCTTCGTTATTTAATATAATTCCTTTACTTTCGCTTTCATGAAACAGCCATTACCAACGCTGGCACTGTGCCTGCTTAGTATGTTTTGTACGGCACAGAAGAAGCCAGTCATTCAACCTTGTGATTGTAACTTCAGGATGGACAGTATCTACCTGGCTTCTGTTCCGCCAAGGCTTCGTGCCGATTCTGTTTTTTTAAATAAGACAGATCCGGCTTTCAGGACAGATTGCGGTTATCTGCTCGTGCCTGAAAACCGGTCAAAGAAAAACAGCCGGACCATCCGGCTACCCTATATAATTGTCAGAAGTAAAAATCCAGCCAGGAAAAAGGATCCTGTATTATTTACCAGCGGTGGTCCCGGCAACAGTTCGCTTGGCTGGGCGGTGGGCATCACCCGAAGTACATTGATCGAAACGCGCGACTGTATTGCTTTTGAGCAACGCGGAACCAAATACGCCATTCCTTATCTCCGCAATACCGAACTGGATAGTGCCTGGCACGACGCCTATCGCCATAACCTGCCGATAGACAGTATGACGATCGTTGGTGTAAAACGTTATAAGCAGCAGCTTGACAGGCGTGGCATCGATCTCGCCGGATACAATAGTGCCGAAACGGTTGATGATATCATTGATCTGCTAAGGCTTTTACGGATCGATTCTGTCAATCTTTCCGGCGGTTCTTACAGCGGTGGGCTGATGACAGCGGTTGCACAAAAAGCACCGGATCTTGTAAGATCAATGATACTCGACTCCCCCCTGCCGATGTTTTCTCCGATAGATGAGGACGAACCGATCCATTTCATGGAAGCAATGCGTACACTTTCCCGTTACTGCGAAAAGGATTCTGCAGATCAGTCTTTATATGGAAACCTTTACAACCGCTTCATCAATTACTTCAATAGCATTACAGATAAGAAATTCTACCAGGCCATTCCCGACGGAGCAATTATCCGGCAGGTAGCCTACACAAAGAATGAACTGCTTCAGATCCTCGTGTCGGCAATGCTGGATAATAACCGCATCAGGGATGTTCCGTCTATCGTTAACAGTCTTATTGCCGGAAATCATGAACCGTATATGCGTCCTTATCTCGAGCGTATGCTAACGCGCTATCCTGCTCCTGATGGGATGCGAATGGCGGTTTACTGTGCTGACCAGGCGAGTTATCACAACCCGGACAGATTGCAGCAGGTCTATAAGCTTTATCCGTTTCTCCGTGATTACAGGATCAATGATGTGTATAAAGCGATGTGCGATTGTATTGGCGTTCCACCTGTGAATAAGCACACGAAACAAGCCTTTTACAGTGCTGTACCGGCGCTGATCGCGGATGGCGAAATGGATGCTGCCTGCAGTCCGCTATACGTCTTACAACTCCGCCATTATTTTCCCAATAGCCAGTGCTTTCTTTTTTTGAAAAAAGGACATGGTGTGAATTCTCCGGAATTCCGTTTGCTTACGCAGCAATTCATTGATGATCCCTATCATAGACTGGAAGTTCCGGGTGAATCAGTAAAGAAAATGGAATAACGGACCGGGCAACAGGTAAAAAAAGAGGCTGATGATCATCAGCCTCTTTTTATTTAGTTCCTTATCATTACCTGTCGAAGGAATATCGTTCCATCTGACAGCGTAACACGGGTTATATAAACGCCATCCGGTAAATTGATATTCATTACAGCCGAACCTCCGGCAATGGCAAGCGACCCCTTCAACACGCTTCTTCCACCCATATCCCACCATTCGATCGATGCTTTTTGTTCATTGAGGGCAAACCCGTTGAAGCGAATCTGCTTGCCTGCAGGATTCGGATAGAAGCTTAATGCTCCATCCTGCCTGCGATCAACCTTCACTTGTTTTCCGTAGGTTGACTGGCCGTTCTTATCTGTTTGTTTCAACCGGTAATAACTTATTCCGGGAAGCGGTGTTGCATCAATTGATCCGTAGTTCAACGTCACGCTGCTATTGCCGCCTGATGCAGTTGAAGCTACCTGCTTCAGCGATTGAAAGTTGCTGCCATTTGCACTGCGTTCGATGGTAAAATAGCTGTTGTTCTGTTCTGAAGCGGTTGACCAACTAAGTGCTACTTCGCTTCCTGCCGGTATTGCCTGGAAATCGACGATCGTAGCCGGAAGCGGATTCATCCCGCCAACGATATTCCCCAGAGCGAAAGTAGAGAACGAGTTGAACGATGAAGGGCTGGAGGTAGAGCGGATGCTGCCGGTAAGACTATTTCCTGCATTATAGGCCGGACCACCAGCGCCACCGATATTGATCCATGACGTGAGAGCAGTGTGCAGATTCTTTACAATGGTCACTTTAGACCCGTCCTTCACCACATCCTGCTCGCCAAAGAATATTTCTATGAACTGGTTACCCGAGAGATCTGCTGCAGGTTGATTCACCATTGATGAATTAAACCGATCGATCGTGTAGTAATGTTGCTCCGATACGTTGGATACGGAGAAAGGCAGCGTATAGTTCAGCGCCTTGGCACTGGCATTATGCATTTGCGCCTGGTAAGTATATAACGCTCCGTTGGTATGATTTACAGTTAACACAACAGGCCTGCTAAAACTACCGGCTCCGATTGGGAAGTTCAGTATCGTGGATCCGGAAACTGATTTCTGGTATCGCATTGGCCCGTCCACATAGCTTGTTGACAAAGCGGTTCCGGCGGTCGTGGCAGAGTTGTTCAACATTGTCAAAATTGCCGATAGCGTAGTATGCAGTAAACCCCTGTTGAGAGTAAGGGAACGGCTGACATTAATATTGCTGTTCAACGTCAACCCTGCACCGGTATTATCCAACACCATCCGTGCGATGACCGGCACGGCGGATCCGGCTGTTACACTTATTGACTGACTGGCCGATCCTGTGAAACTGGCCGTTCCGTTGCTGGCGCCGAATGTGATGGGAAGGCCCGGCGTAGATGTTACGCTGATATTCGCGAGATACTCTACGTTCGCGTTATAGTTTGGATACATTCTTCCGGTAGAAGCCTGGATAAAACTGGCATCTCCGACATGCCTGTCAGGATTTGTATTAGCAAGCGCCAGGTTACCTGTACCGTTAGTGGTGAATGAAGCTGTTGAATAGAATGTATTATTCCCGGCACAGTTATCATTCGAAGAGCCTGTTTTTGTAAAATTTGCCGCACTTTCGAATACAGTACTGTTGATGAATAAAGCTCCGCTTGTAGTCACTATCTCGCCGCCGAACGTAGAAGAAGGCCCAAAAGATAATGCGCCACCCGTAAGTGTGAGGTGCTGTGCTGTCGTTCCAACCTGTGTAAACTGCCTCAGTAACAGTGTGCCGGTGGTAAACCCGGCGCTTCCGATCCTGATCGTATATCCGGCAGCAAGTGTTGCAGAGCCCGCGCTGTTATTGCAGAACTGTACACCACCGCCATTGACAGATGTGACAAATACATTATTATCAAATGACGTTGCCGGTCCACTTCCTGCAACATAGATCGCTGAATTATTCAAAGGCGCATTATTAAAGTAAGTAACACCTTTGAATGTATTGCCGGTTGAACTATTGGCCACATGAATATTTGCCGTGCCTGTATTATTAAAGGTTGTTGTACCATTAAACAGGTCCGGTGCATTTTGCCCGAATACAAGAGAACTGGTACCGGCATTGGTGATCACCGTCTCATCATTAAATATATTACCACCATTACTGTAGTCTGTATTTGTTCCGGTTTTGGTAAAATTCACTTTACCGTTGAACGTACTTGAGTGGACAAACAGGCCTGGAGTTGACGAAGAAACATCGCCATTAAATACAGATGATGGTCCATACTGCACATAGCTCGCTGTACTGGTGAACAGGAGGTTTACAGGAACAGACCCCAGTTTAGTGAATTGACGTAATTGAAGGTATCCTGAAGAAAACCCATCAGTTCCCACCGCAATCGTTTTGCCGGCATCGATTATTGCGGTAGCCGTAGCATTTCCTCCGCAGAAACGAATGCCTGTTGCGGTTCCTGTTGAGTTAACATAGACATTTCCCCGAAACATATTACCTGTAGAACCCCAGGCGATCAGCGCCCTTTCAGTTCCGGTTGTGGTAAAATGAACATCATCATACCAGGTATCTGCATACCTGTCGCCTAATAAATAAAAACCGGATCCGTTATTTTTGATACGGCTTACCCCGTGGAATATATTTCCGCCCTCGCTGCTTTCGCTGGATGCCCCTGTTTTCGTAAAGTTAGTGGTGCCCAGATATTCCGCACCATTCAGATAAAAACCAGGTGTAGTCACCGTGATATTTCCGCCAATAGAAACACCCGGGCCAACTGTTAACTGAGAAGTTCCGGACATGTCGAGCGTTATCGCTGCATTACCTTCCTGCGTGAACCGGCGGATCGCCAGAGAGCCAACGGTAAAACTATCTGTTATTACGCTGATCGAATGGCCCGCTTTTAACGTCGCGGAGTTTGTAACGGAACTATTCGTAAAGTAAACGCCTCTTGATGAACCGGTACTTGCTACGGTGATATCGTCTCCGAAATAGTTACCGAAGGTATTCCAGCCCAGGCCAACATATGATGTGCCGTTACTGTGAAAACTGGTCCTGGCAAAAAACGAATCGGGTCTCGACCCTCCCATTATCAGATATCCTGTTCCACTATTCAATAAAGAAACCTCGCCATTGAATAGATTGCCGCCATTTGAATAGTCACTGTTACTGCCGGTCTTTATGGCATTCACCTTCCCGTTAAAAATACTTCCGTTAAAATAGATGCCTGGTGTATTGGTAATGAGATCCCCCCCAATAATAGATGTGTCCGAGATCACGAGCATTGCTGTGCCTGTAAAATCCAGCCTTACCGGCTCACTGCCCTGCTGTATAAAACGCCTGAGGTAAAGAGAACCTGCAGAGAAGCCTGCAGAACCGACCCTGATCGTTTTCCCTGCCTGCAATTCAGGCATGCTGCCAACCGCACTGTTGCCCAGGTAGATCGTTCCAGCGCCTGAATTACTTACAATGATATCATCCTTGAAAAGGTCATTTGACCGGTGTCCAAGCATGAAATGTCCTGTATTGCTTTGCTGATCTATCGTACAGGTAGATTCAAATATGTTCTGATAGCTGTTGTTGGAATTACCACCGCCCCCGGTTTTTACAAACCTGGCAGGCGCATGATAAGTGGCACCCTGCGCATAAACATTCGGTGCCGTAACAGTTACCGGCGCTTCAAAATCACTATTCGGCCCGAGATAAACGGAGCCATTTCCCGTTGCCGTGATAGCAAGTGGAGTATTTCCCTGCTGGAAAAACTGACGAAGATAAATGTATCCTGAAGTAATGCCCAGTGACCCTTCGCTGATCGTCTTTCCTGCGGCAAGATAAGTTCTAGCCGCTGTATCACCTCCGCAGAACTGTATTCCCCTGGCGGTGTCAACTGAGTTCACAAATATATTACCGTTGAAAAAGGTCTGCCCTCTCCAGCCAGGTAAGATCCTGTCAGCTCCAGCCGCCGTAAACGTTACATCCTGGTTCCAAACATCTGAAGCACTGTTACCCAGCACAAGAAAGTTCTCTCCACTGTTAGTGATCGTACAAAGACCATTGAAAATATTACCTCCATTACTCCAGTCACCCGTTGCACCTGTCTTCAAAAAGGAAGTAACACCGTTAAAAGTTGCACCGTTCAGCAGCAAACCCGGACTGGAACTGGTAATATCTCCATCAAAAGCAGACAAAGGTCCAAAACGCAACGTAGCGGTTGACGTAAGCGTGATATTCTGTGGCGTTGCACCTGATTGGATAAACTGTCTTAATGAAAGAGCACCTGCACTGAACCCGTCTGTGCCGACAATGATCCGGTGACCAGCCGTCAACGTTGCCTGGGCTGAACTATTTCCGTTACAGAAGAAGATACCCTGACCGGTATTGTTGACGGTAATATCCGCATTGAAGACGGTTGACGTGGAGGAATTGGCAACATAGATCGCACTGTTACCTGATGCCATATTATTAAAGGTGACCGGCGCGTTGAACACATGTCCGCCGGCATTGGCTGCCACAAACAGGTTGCCTACACCGGTGTTGGTAAATACCGAAGGAGCATTGAACTGATCAGCCATCGTAGTGCCCAGCATCAGATTACCAGAACCGGAGCAAATAACATTGAGCGGAGCATTGAACACATTATTCCCATGCATGCCATCTCCTGTGCTCCCGGTCTTATTCAAAAAAGTAGAATCCCCGAACCGGGTATTCCTCACGATCATCGATGCTGAAGTAATGCTTGTTTTGCAATCGAACACCAGTGGACCATTTCCAAATGAAACGTTGGTGGCACCAGCCACGATCAGCCGGCCGGGCTGAATGGTACCGGCGGTACACGTAAAGTTGGTGCCATTTACAGTGATCACAAATCCCGACAAGTTAAGCGTGCCGCTGGTCAGCGTCATGTTGTTCACCGTAACATCTCCACTTAACGTACAGCTGTTCGCCGTATTCAGGATGATAATGTTATCGGAAGAGGCAGGAACTCCTGCGGGCGTCCAGTTCGCCGGAATGGACCAATCTGATGAAACAGATCCGTTCCAGGTGAACGTTGTTTGGCCAGACACGGCTGACGCACAAAAGGGTAACAGAAAGAAAAGTAAAAACTTTCTCATAGCAATTCGATGGATAATGGATGGTGGTTGTTTTTGTCTTTTTGCCTGATTTTCAAGCCTAAGACAAATCCTAAATTCCACTTAGTGAAATTAAGGGTAATTACTTAACGGTGGACTATTACGAATATTGCTCTTCTCTAAGTTTTATTTAATTTTCTTATCATTTGTCAAAGAAACGCGTGGATACCTTGTTTTTCTTCAATGGTTACCTTCCAGCCAGACAATACGACGGTAATAAGGAAAAAGTGATTCTTCCGGATATTTTAACCGCATTGTTATCACTGATAAGTCCGGATCTCGCATTTGCGTTTTATCTTCATAGCCATCACCAACCATAACGCCGCGAAAATCAGCCAGATGAAAAATAATCGCCCCGGTCTTTTCTTTGCATCTGTTCCTTTGCTTTTATTCATCCACCTGTTATCCGGAACCTCTCAGGCGTTTTCACAGGAGAAAAATATATTCACGTTTTCGTCACTTGCGGAGAAGATCTATCTTCAGACTGACAGCCGCGTTTACACGAATAATAAGACGATCTGGTTCAGGGCTGTGGTGACTGATGCAGTGGAACATCTGCCGACAAAGCTCAGCGGTGTATTATATGTAGAGCTGATCGATCCTTCTGAAAAAATAATGGAAAAAAAACTGATCCGCATCACGGAAGGTGTTGGCGACGGTTTTATTGAACTAAGTGCTGATTATCCCGAAGGTCTTTATCAACTTCGCGCGTATACAGAATGGAATAAGAACTTTGGCAATGATTTTATTTTCCGGGAGTATATCCAGGTTTTTGCATCGGGTAATGCCGTAAAACTGAATCCCATCAGGGATATCACCCTGGTCAATGAAGAACAAAGCAGCCAGTACATTAACGCCTTGTTCGATCCGCTCGCAATAGACAGCGCCCACACCAAAAACCTTACGCTGTTTGTAACCATGGATGATAAAAAGGATACACTGGTGATCGGGAAAAATGATAAAGGCAACTACTTATTAAAATATCCCCTGCCTGCAAATGGTCAATTGATCACTTTTCGATTGCAAACAAAAAACCTGCGGACGTATTCCAGGACGGTTCTGTTTGCCAGGAACTACCTGGACCTGCAATTCTTTCCCGAAAGCGGTGAGCTTATCCATGGCTTGCCTGCTGTTCTCGGTGTAAAAGCACTGGACAGTTCGGGCAAAGGGAAGATCATTCAGGGAGATATCATCAACCGTAAAGGAGAAACAGTCGCTCGTTTTAAAACGAATGCATTCGGCATGGGCACGGTAACACTCCCTTTTTCCGACAGCACCGACCAATACACGGCAAAAGTTGCTGACGCCGGCGATCCCGGTTTACCGTCCAGGAGCTTTCTGCTGCCGCCCGTTTTGGCAAAAGGATATGTACTGAATATTAGCAAAGCGGCCGATCGCGTTCTTATAAGAGCTTACTCAACTACCGGAGAAGACAGTGTGATGGTCCGTGCATCATGCCGCGGCGTCGTCTATTTTGATATAACTGGCCGCTTGAAAAATGGACTGCTCGAATTTTCCTTACCGGCAACCAGTCTGCCAGATGGAGTGATCGCATTTGCAATCATGCGAGACACCCTGATGCCAGTAGCAGAGCGATTGTTTTTTAACAGCAGACCCGCGCACCGCCTGAACCTTTCCATTACTACAGACAAACCTAACTATCAGCAACGTGAAAAAAGCACACTCCTGGTAGACACAAAAAACAGTGAGGGTGAACCGGCGAAGGCCAGTCTGTCCATAACAGTGCTGAATAAGGATCAGTTGGGAGACATGCAGCTTAACAGGCAGAACATCATATCTTACCTGCTGCTTAGTTCCGATCTGAAAGGAACAATTGAACAACCGGGTTATTATTTCGAAAAAGAACAGGAAAGAAGTGCCGATCTCGATGCGCTTCTGCTGACGCAGGGCTGGCGAAAATATAACTACGTTAAGCAGCAGGATACGATCCGTTTTCAGCCAGAACCATTCCTGACCATTTCAGGAAATGTAAAAGGCGGCCTGTTCGGTAAAAAACAAAAGAAGGGCACTTCGCTTACGCTAATGACATTTGGCAAACCTCCATCTGTTGAAAGTACAACTTCAGATAGCACAGGCAGGTTCAGCTTTATGATCAATGATCTCTTTCAGCAAACAGTGAATGTTCTTATTCAAACCAATAACAAAGCCGGAGAGAAGAAAGATTACCTCATTACACTCGATCAGAAACAAACCCCAGCGGTTATGTTTGATCAGATCAGGACAGTAGAACAGCCAGACAGTACCATCCAGGCTTTTGTAAAAAAAAGTATTGACCGGAAAAAAACGGAGGATGCTTACATCGCGGCAACCGAAGGGGTCACGCTGGGCGAAGTGATCGTAAAAAGCTATGTGCTGACCCCGGAAAGAAAAAAAGTTACAGATCGTTACGGCAAGCCCAGTATCATCATCGAAGGCGATGACATCCGTGCCAATGAAGCAAAATGGTCTTACGGCCTGTATAGCGTTCTTCTTTTTAATTATCCTGATAAGATCAGGATCGTACGTGCGGGTGATGGTACATTATACGCCCTGCATCATAACAGGGAAATGACATTGGTTGTAATAGATGGAATTCCTGTGATGCCCCATGACTACCCGCTGATCCCCTCTATCCCTCCAAGCGAAGTCAAGACCTTTGAAGTGATCGATTTTGCAAAAAACTTCTCAAGCCTTTATTGCGATATCTTTCCGCAAAACTGTATGAATGCACCTGCATGGGGAAACGTGATCGCGATCTATACGTATGGCAAGAGCGGCTTATTCGGTGCAAACCGTGCGCCGGGACTTACCAAAGCAGCCATCCCTGTCTTCTCACCACAGCGCACTTTCTATGCGCCAAAATATGAACAACCCAATGCCGAAGACTGGAAAAAACAGGATCTCCGTTCGTTGATACACTGGGCGCCCAATGTGCAGACAGACAGCACCGGGCGCGCATCGGTTTCCTTTTACAATGCCGATCTGACCGGCAAAATGCTCGTGATCGCAGAAGCCATTTCACCCAACGGAGAAGTTGGCTATCAGCAACTGACCTTCGACGTCAGAAGAAAGGAAGAACAATAACTACAAATGCAGATTACCATGCAGTCCCTTTGCTGTTTTAAAAACCGGCGGGAAAGATTTAACGGTGTAACGGTGTACTTCCTTTAGTGTATCAAACCGTTAATTCTTCCATTGCATCTTTTAGTGTTACCCGTTCAAGCGGTGGAGCGGTTGACCGTTGCTGTATTTCTGTAGCCTGTGACAGGAAATCTTCCGCCCAATAATTGATGTCATAGTGACTGACGAGTTCATACAATCTTTCCATCCGGATATTCCTCTCTTCGCTGCTCATGAGCAATGCCTGCAGCAGGTTCTCGCGTAACGCCTTTGGATCATATGGATTGGTAAGCACTGCATAGGGAAGTTCGACGGCAGCACCGGCAAATTCAGATAGTACCAGCACGCCTTTGAAACCCTTTACTTCTCCCTGGACCGCGATGTATTCTTTTGCGACAAGATTAAGACCATCACGTAAAGGTGTGATCCACGCGATATCGGCAGCGCCGTAATATACCAGGATCTCTTCAAACGGGATCGCGCGGAAAAATAGCCGGATCGGTGTCCAGTTAATATTTGAATACTTGCCATTGATCCGGCCAACGGCCTGTTCTATCTGCAACTTCACCTCATCATAGATCCTCATGCCTCCTGCAGGCGGCGTACAGATATTGACAAGCTCAACCTTGCTGTGAAATTCCGGATACTCTTCCAGGAACTGTTCAAATGCAAGGATTTTCTCAAGTGGCCCTTTAACGTAATCGAGTCTTTCCGCACTCACGATCATTTTCTTTCCGGCGAGGGTTTGCTTTAATGTATCGATCTTGTTTTGCATGGAGCCATCGGCAAAAAGCTTTCGGATATGGTGCATATCGATACCAACCGGCAATGCACCGAGTTTCACCGCTCGCTGATCCATAAAGATCGCCGGCGTCATCTGCGACACACCAATGGCAGCACGATAAGTTAAAAACTTCGGTGCACAATTGATCTTCGCTTGCGTCTCTATCGGAAACAGGCTATTGGCCACATCCACAAAATTTTCAACATACCGGGGAATATGAAATCCTATAAAATCGCATTGCAGCAGGCTGCCGATGATCTCCCGTTTCCAGGGCAGGATGTTGAATGTGTTTGCAGCAGGAAAAGCGGTATGGTGAAAGAATGCGATAGTAAGGTCAGGTCTTAGCTGACGCAAGAACCCGGGAACCATCCAGAGATTGTAATCGTGTATCCAGATGATCGCGCCATGGTCTGCCTGCTCTGCTGCTTTTTGTGCAAACATTTTATTGATCTTAACAAAATGCTCCCAGTGATGATGATTGAACTGGGCCTTATCCACGAAAGAAAAGATCGTAGGCCAGAAGGCTTCTTTTGCAAATGTTTTATAAAACAATTCCACTTCCCCGCTGGTCAGCCCTATCCGCGCTGCCATCAAATTAGGATAACGCTCTTTATCGATATAGAAATTGCGCAACGTTTCCCCTTCCTGCTCTACTTCTTCCCAGGCGATCCAGACACCGGCCCGGCCGTTTGCAAAAAAACTTTGTAAGGTGGGAAGAATCCCGTTTGGACTTTTGGGAGAAACATATTGTTTCTTCCCGTTGACTTTTGTTGTTTCATAGGGGAACCGGTGATACATCATTATAAGCTGCGGTGTGTCCGGTGTCGCATTGACCATCATTTGTTCGGGTGGCCTTGTTGCCAGTGAAGAAAATACAGGAAATTTGCCAAATGCTTCTGTGATGCCGCCCGCACCGGCTTTGTGGGCGAGATAAACATCGTCCAGCGACTGAGTGGCTTCTACCAGGCGTTTTTCCGCATTGCCCACCACCACGCCATTGAATCCGCAGGTGTACATCGCCAGATCGTTCAGTGTGTCACCAGCCACAAGTACTTCCCGATAGTCTGTATTTATATGATCGATCAGCTTTGTAAGCGATGTGCCTTTGTTTATACCGCCGGGTAATACGTCAAGAAATCTCCCCGCAGAATAGATCACGTCGCATCCAAGCGGTGTTACTGCATCACGGACCAATCCGATCAGTTGCTCATCTTTGATCAGGAATGAACAACGCCGTTGCTGCGGTACTTCCTGGTATTCAAGCCCGGGTATTCCTTTCAATACATCAAGGATCTTCAATTCCCCCGGCCAGTTTTTTTCTATGGCAGCCTGTAAAGGCTCAACGGGCTCGAGCGTATGACCATTTACAATAGTCGCGCCTACGTCGCAGATGATATAGTCGGGATTCGGGATGATCGGATCATTCAACAACGGCATGACCGATTCCAGCCCCCGCCCTGTAACGAATACGAGTTTGAGTGCAGTATTCTCCCTGATAAGTCTGTATAATTGTTGTTTATGTAAACTCTTCCCACCCAGGAAAGTCCCATCAAGATCCGTCGCTAATAACATACTTCCTGATTTAAGTTATGAAAATTGGCTTTCAAGTAGTTTGAACTCATTGAAAGGATTCGAGTGTTTGTGCAGTATCCGGTAAACGGAATTGAACACCGGAGTCTGCAGCGCTGAGTTCTTCAACAGTACTTCCAGTTCTTTCGAGGCATTAAACCCTTCGGCGACCATTTCCATTGCCTGTAGTGCTTTGTTCACCGCGTAGCCGCGACCGATCAATTTGCCCAGTGTACGGTTGCGGCTGAAATCTGAATAAGCGGTTACAAGCAGATCTCCGAAATATGCAGACTGGAAAAGATTGCGTGTGCCCGGCTCAATGGAATTGATCAGCCGGCTTGCCTCTCCCATGGAATTGGCGACGAGTACCGCTTGAAAGTTATCGCCATATAAAAGCCCCTGGGCGATGCCACTTGCAACAGCAATCACGTTTTTAAGGATGGCGGCGTATTCAATACCTGCGGGATCGAGACTTTGTATGGCACGTACATAAGGGCAGCTCAACCTTTCACAGATTGCTTCCACGAGTGGTTGATCCTGACCCGCGATAGTGAGATAAGTGTTACGATTATTCGCGATCTCCTCTGCATGGCATGGTCCGCCAATGACAAGGAGATCATTTTCGTTACGACCCAATTGCGTCGCAACGAACCGGCTGGGCGTTAGCCCGGTACCGGGAACAAATCCTTTGATTGATACAGCTACCGGAATTTGGCCAATTAGATCAATACCAAGATCCTCCAGCGTATCCTGGAGGTAAGCAGATGGTATAGCAAATACAACCAGCGATGATCCGGCAAACGCATCCGCGTGTATCGAGGTGACGTGTATAAAAGAAAGATCAAGAGAAGCCGCACTGAGGTACCGCGGATTATGACCATGAAGCCTTATAAACTCAGCGGTTGCCGCATCCCTCACCAGCCATGATACATGGATCTTACTTTCTGCAAATATCTTCACCAGCGCTGTTGCCCAGCTGCCGCTGCCAACGATTGTTATCCTGTTTAGCATGCCGCAAAGCTATCCCCAAGACTATGGAACGAAGTTAATGTCAGATTAAAAGAACATTAAAATGAGACTGCAGTTTTATAGATAACTATATACCTCAATATATAAATAGCATGCAATAAGGCAGCGGTATTGTCTATTTATGTTGTTTGCGAAGCAAAATGACGTTTACAATCACCGGAAGACAATCTCATTCATGATCTTCCTAAAAGAATAAGTACAGCCGCAAATGATCTGCGTCCGGATCTTAGCAAGGCCATACATGCATTCACTGAATATGGTACATTATACTTAGACGGAGGTTAACCTGAAATTAAAATGGTGTTAGCATTACAGTATATCGGTCAGCAGCCGCCAAGGGTAAACTGCTAGCGGAAAAGAAAGATCTCCCGTAATTGATGCATGGCCCTGTCAAAAGATGGGTCAACCTTATCTCTCAGTGCTTCCAGCAAACCTGGTATGCGTAGTTCCGGCATTCCTGTATACGCCCACATGGTGATCGTGATGCAGGCCTTTTCATGCAGTAACGCATCTTCAGCTTCCAGGCATTCCAGCATAAAATTCCTTGCAGCCATACTATCGCGAAACTCGATCATTGCCTGGAACACATCTTTCAAACAATCTTCCCTGTGATGAAGGAACTGATGATAGATAATGCTAAAACTGCAATTATACTCCTTCAGCAACCACAGTCCGGTTGCAAATACGATGATCCTGCCCGGGCTGGTATGTTGCATTTTTTCTACCAGCAACCTTGCCAATCCATTGTAGTGATGAAAAATCAGTGTATCGATTGCTGCCCTGAGACAGGTGAAATCCGTTTCTGTATCGATGCGTTTCAATGTACTGGCGATGATCTCTTCTTTCCAAACAGCTTCTTCGGAAGGAGTTGCCCGGTATATATCGCCGAAACCGTCCTTAAATATATAAAGGGTATTGCCGCCATTCATCATATACAGCTGCCTGGGAGTAAATTGTTCCCTGTCTGTCATTAGTCCTCCAGTGTAAAAGGCAATTCATATTCTTTCTCTACAGCTTTGTCCTTACTGCGCACTTTTACAGAGATCTTTGCCTTTAATTTCTCGCCTGTTAAAAGGTAGTGCTTTACAAAGCGATCTTCATACACCATCCATGAAGGGCTTTCGATCAGGTATGCTGCATTCCCGGATTTTTTTGCTTCATATGCCCAGCGTTCTACGTGCAAAGGTTCATAATTCACGAAATTGCCGGCGCATATCACCTGTATTCCGGGCAACGACTTATTTCCCATTTCAGTATTATGTTCTACCAATACACGGATCACGGAATTATCTTCCAGGTCTCGCACTTCCCATTCATCGATCTTTGTTCTGATGTTCATATAGACACTTTATCGTTCGTTAATGGAGCAAAATTATCCCGCTGCACCGGTCTGATCAATCAGAATCAGTGAACAGCGGGTTTTATCCAGTGAATGACATCGGAGGAGCCGCCGTGCTTCATTCATCCCTGAATTGCTCTAACAAGAACGCCAGAAGCAATAGCTTCTGGCGTTTGAGGCGTATGCGTGAAAATATTTATTGCCTGATCAACACAACCGTGTTTGGACCAACAGCAGGTGCCACAGAAAATGCGAACTTTTTCCTGCCTGTTTTATCGAAACAGAAAACCTCACCCGTGCTTAGAAAGTTTTTCGCATCGGTGATATATACGTCGCCTGTTTCTGCGTCGATATTAACGCCGTAAGGATTGACGATAGCGGTACCATCCGTTACAAAGTTTGAGCGGGTTTCCCTGAAATCAGTAGTACTGAGTGTACGCAGATTTTTTGAACCGGAGTAACCACCCGTTGCGTATAACAGCCCATCATGAAAGCGGAGCTTTCCAACAGCCGTATCTGCGGACTTTG
This sequence comes from Chitinophagaceae bacterium, assembly GCA_040509495.1. GTDB lineage: Bacteria > Bacteroidota > Bacteroidia > Chitinophagales > Chitinophagaceae > Terrimonas_A. Next base: position 33,626 of record JBEVKW010000141.1, read on the forward strand.
TTACGCTGTTCGTAGCCGTACTAACTTTTACGAGGGACGGGGCAATATCCCAGTAATTTCCGCCGCATGCTACGTAAATATTGCCGCTGTTATCAGCCGTTACCACTCCGGGGTTCACGCCCACCTTGATCTTTTGAGTTTCGGCCATCGTATTCAGATCAACCACAGATAGCGTGGAATCAAATACAGGATTGTATCCTCCGGAGTTGGCTACATATAAACGGTCGCCGGAAACAGCAAGCCCGTCAGGATTTGCACCTACTTTTATCCATTTATCTACATTTAATGAAGCCGTGTCGATCACCGCTACCGTTCCATCATTTGATGACACGAGTACCTTGTTCTTATAAGCCACTGCATAGCGCGGCTGACGTTTGATACCACTTGCAGCGTCCGTAAAAGCAAGCTCTTTGATCAATTTTGCCGTGAAGGCATTCGCAACTGTTACATTGCTGGATACATTCATCACGATATAGATCTTACCGCCGTACAATAACACATCATTACCAACCCCGCCAAGATCGTAGCCATTTACATTACGGTAATAATCAGTAGTGGCCTTACTGTCGCTGAATCCGTAGTAGGTAAGCATTGCATTGTTCTGGTTGAAATTCCCTTCGCTCATTACATACAGACCTGTTGTAACTTTTGGCGTTTCCGGAGCTGGGTCGTCATCTTTCTTACATGAGCTTATGAACACGAACAGGGACAGTGCAATAAGCAGTGATTTTGTTTTCATTTTTATTGATTTATTATAAAGCCTATTTTATAAGATCTTCCCGGCATGGGATAAAACTTCACGATGTCATACCGGCGGTCAGCAAGATTATTCAGTTCCGCCTTCACCTGCAATTGCAGCTGATTTATACGGAAAGCACGTGATACAAAAACATCCTGTGTACCCCAGCCATCCATTTGCGTATAGGAGCTGTTATCACCGATCGTATATCGTGTTCCTGATAGCACCGCACTGAAGCCAGCCATCCAATTGCGATAGCCAAATGACAGTATTCCGGAGCCGGAATGATCAGGAGTATACGGTATCCGGTCTTTATAGTTCGAAGCCCCGGGGTCGGTGATATCCCTTGCCTGCTGATAAGTATAGGAAAAACGTGCGTTCCAGGACAGTTCATTAATTACACCACTGCTTTCTGCGGTGATATCAACGCCTTTTATATCTACCTTTCCCAGGTTCAGCATCGTCCACACAAAAAGGTTTTGCGAAGGCACTGCAACGATCTTATCATTGATGCGGTTAACATATGCATCAAGACTGAGATTGAAGCGATTTATTGTTCCTTTCAAAGGCGTAACGTAGGTGATCCCCAAATTATATTGTTTCGCCAGCTCAGGTTTCAGCGAAGTATTACCGATAAAATTGTAATAGAGATCATTGAATGTAGGCATCCGGTAAACGCCTTTGTAAAATGCGCGCAGCATGAACGGGCTGCGAATGCCCAGCTTCCTGCTGACAGAAATTGTTGGTGTGAATTTATTCCTGCTAACAGTGGTGTTATCTCTTTTTGTTTCATCATTGAAATAACTCCACAAGACGGAGGCCTGTGCCTGCCATAATGAATCGGCATATGACAGCAGGAAATTATTCCAGTTGCTCAGCCTCGATGGTTTGGCAAAGTTTGATTTGTTAGCATGCAGGGTTGTATAGGCGAGATCTGTAGCAAGTGCCGTGGTGATATTCGGAAATAGAACATGACTTACAGAAGCCGTGAAATATCCTTCCTTCTGCCGGTAACGGTCATCAAGCCCCCCTGAGTTATTCAAAAAGTCCGGATCGCGATAGCGCGTATAGCTATGGCTGAATTTTCCACCGAGCAGCAAAGATGTATTGACGGAGATAGTTTTCTTATAACGCGCCTGTATGAAGTGATCACGGTTGTGCAGTTGTTGAACGGAACGATCATTAAAGAAAATGATCGCACCGGGCAATCCCCGTTCTGAAACAAAACTCCACGCTTTAAGTTGCAGGGAAGAACTATCGCGGAATTGTTTGCTCAGATCTATTTCCCCCTGCAATGAACGCAGTCTGGCATTGTTTCGTTTTGTTTTTTCAGAGATGTTTCCGTTAATGATCGTAAAGGGATAATCTCCTTCTGACGAAATACCTTCTGTAGAGAAACTCAATGTGGTATGGCGGGGCAATATCCACGCAGCCCTGCCAAACGCCTGCCAGTAGCCAAAAGAACCATTTCTCACACCAGCCTGCCATGTATTGCGGGTGAGACCTGTCCTGCTGAATGAAGGCGTGTACATCGCCAGCACGGAAGCGGAAGCGAAAGCACGGGCCGGCAATAAAGTGCCGGAGGGATTGGGTTGATACAGATCGAGTGACTGCAGATTGTTGCTGGAAAAACGGCTCAGATCAGTTTGGCCTGACTGCACATCTGACACGGGAATGCCGTCAAACAAAATACCGCTTTGTGAAGTACCGAGGCTGCGTACGGAGATCGTTTTCAAACCTCCGGCCCCTCCATAATCTTTCACCTGTACGCCGGAAAAGAAACGTGCCGCATCCCCTACGGTTGGTGCATTTATTTGTTGCAGGGTTTGCTGGTTCAGGCTCTGTGCAGGTAAACGCTCTTGAAATATATTTTTCTTTTTGACACCAGTCACCTTTACTTTTTCCAGGGTGCGTGTTGTATCCTGCGCATGCAAAGAAATTGCGGCACATAAAGCAATACTTCCCGAAAAAAAATATCGTAATGCTGGTTTCATATCGGTTGTCCGGGCCTGACTGACCGATCAATTGTGCATTGACCTGTCGGCAAGACCGGTTATTCATACTAGTCATGTGACTCAGCGTTCACCACAAGCGGGATTGAAAACAGGCAGACCTGGATAGCATTAACAGCTACAACAATTTCTTCCTGGCTTTTTCCGCGAAAGCCGTGAACAATGATGCTATGGGCAGGTCTTCTGGCTTGAGGCTCATGCTGGTACCTTCCCGTTCGCCAGGGGCGTAACAGTGGTTTTGCAGATCCAGGATGATCCCTTTCGGGGCCTCTTACAGCTGCGGGACAGCTCCGGAATTAAACCGGATTCCCTTTTAATCCTTGTGGCCGGGCCACAGGAACCAATAACGGCGGCAAATGTAGGGGAAATCGCGGGATTGTTGGGCGAAGAAATGGCATTGCCGTTGTTTGAGGGCAATGATCCATATCACGGTGGATGGCAGATGACCGAATACCCGGCTTCAGGTCGACCAATATCAAACAGGAAGAAATCTTCCGAACACTGAATGCCGATCACTCACTAACCGCAACACCCCTGAACGGGCATAAGGTTCATCGATCATCAGCCCTTGCAAATTGTCCCGCCATATTCTTTCCAAACCATGATGACCTTCCGCGGTGTTCCCCGATAAGCCTCTAAACAGTCTTTAAAATTATCATCATGAAAAAGATCCTGCTTACCGTTACCGTGTTATCCATGCTGATCGCCTGCAAAAAAGATAACGGGGACGGCCCTGACCCGGTCGATCCAACGCCAAACCCTCCATCGACCATCCAAAAAGATATCACCACGGTTGATAATGCCGTAACAGCGTTCATGACAAAGTATAGCGTACCAGGTGTGTCGATCGCTGTAACAAAGGCTGGCAAACTCGTATATATCAAATCATACGGAAAAATGAGCGCCTCGGATAATACGCCGGTGACGAATAGCAGCCTGTATCGCATCGCCAGTATATCAAAGCCGGTAACCGGCGTGGGGATCATGAAATTACTGGAAGCAGGAAAGCTTACGCTTGACGCTAAAGTTTTTGGAACAGGCAGCATTCTTGGCGCTGACTTTACTACTCCCGCCGGCATGCATGACATTACAGTACGCCACTTGCTTCACCACACGGTCGGTTCCTGGGGAAACGATGGCAATGACCCCATGTTCAAACAACCAACCCTCAATCATGCAGACCTGATCAAATGGACCATTGCAAACTATCCCGCAACATCCGGGCGGGGCGTATACCGCTACTCCAACTTCGGCTATTGCCTGCTGGGACGCATTATTGAAAAGCTATCCGGCAAATCTTACGAACAATTCATTAAAGATGAAGTGTTGACACCTTCCGGTATCTCCAAAATGACAATGGGCGGCAATAAGCTGTCCGACCGTAAAACAGATGAAGTGATCTACACGGGGCAGAGCGGCAATGACCCATACGCATACAACATCACCCGCATGGATGCTCATGGCGGATGGATCGCTTCTGCAACAGATCTCGCCCGTTTTATGGTCAAAGTGGATGGCTTTTCAACAAAACCGGATATTCTCTTACCGGCCACCATTACTACCATGACCACACGCTCAGTACCCTCCTCCAATTATGCCTGCGGCTGGGGCGTAAATGATGCGAATCACTGGTGGCATACGGGAGGCCTGCCAGGCACCGCTTCGGAGATCATCCGCTCAGCAAATGGCTACACCTGGACCGTCTTGTGTAACTCAAGAAGCTACACTTCTTCTTTCGATAATGACCTCGATAATCTTTTGTGGCCCATCATCAACAATGCCAGCACGCCGTGGCAAGACATTGACCAGTTTTAAACCTTGTTTTTCTCTATCGTGAAAGTTCAGCTACCCCATTCCTGGGGTGGCTTTTTCTTTACCGGTCCTGCAAAAAAGAACAGGTCAATCTAGTCGCCAGCTCCTGCAAACACGCACCCATTCAGTTTTAAACAGAACGTGTTAGTTGTTCGTTTTTTCCACCCATTCTTACCGTGATTTTCTCCCTGGATTTTGTTTTTTTCTCATTGATTCGTTTGAGCCAGCAGCGATATTTACAGCAGAGAAATTTCTTTAGTCACCGTCATTTTCAGGACTGGTGGAGGAGGGCAGTCCTGAAGAGGGCGGTGCTTTTATTTTTCATGACTTGTATGATCAAAAAAGGAAAAAGTGAGATAGAGCAAGTGGAATTATACAGATGAAAGTGGGCGACGATGGTCAAACGCAGCAATGCGGATGCCGTCGTATGCCCATTTATAGCCATCGCTGCGACCGCATAAATCGCGCAATAACGCACCGGTCAGAGAGCCTCGCGCTGGCCCCCCTCGCGTCCCGTAGTCCGGATGATCGGTTGAACTTTCAGGCAATAACACCGATATAAGCGATCCCGGGCGGCTCTGAAGAATACAGATCGCATTACCTGTCGCCCCGTTTGTCAACCGGATAATGATAACTCGCCCCGGCCTGAGGAAATAGGATTGTTGCAGCAAAAGGATTCCCGCGATTGGTATAGCAATAGATGAAGACTTTCGACACTCTCTACGACTTGAAAGATAAGTCGCGATTAATTCGAATTCAGTGTCGTGTGGGCAGCAGCCCCGAATTAACGCGGCGGACACGGCGATACGCGGAGAGCATGGGAAAATATAACATGTTCTATGGCTGTTTTCGCTGCGTCCGCTGCGTATCGCCGCGGTCCGCCGCGTTACTTCCACGCCAGGCAAACCTTCAGTTGACGTGTAGTAAGACACGCACCGTTGATGCTAAACTAAAACGACACTGACGTTGAATCATCTTTTAAAACAATGCCTGTAACTAACCGGGGATCCTAACGATTACACAGTCTCCCGGCCCACGTGGATGTATAAGCAAGTAAACCTGTCAGACCGGCCGGTTACCTGGGAAGCATTTTAAACCGGTTACAGTATTACCATTCGTGACGCGGGGAAGCAGGATGGAAAGAGGAATAATAATTGCCGACACACCCCGATCAACAATAAGGTGCCGTGCCTGAATTGCCTTTTCATACAAGCTTATTGAACCACATTAATTTAAACGGAGCTCAACCATAAAAAAATATCGGGAAGGTATGTTGCACTTACTTTCTTCTTCTCGCCAACACAATTCCTGCCAGCAGCAAGACTGCACCGCCTATCAACCAGATCCAGGCAGTTGATCGTTTTTCAACAACTATCGGAGCGGTATCGCCCATCAATACCAAGCCTGCCCAATAGGGAGGTGCCAGCATTCTCCCTTTTGCGGAAGATAGATAATTTAGTTTCGCCTGGCGCAGTGCTTCATCCTTATCCATTCCTTTCAAGAGGTTTGCATAAAACGACTCCATCAGCAGGGTACTGGCTTTTTCATCGATCATCCATAAACCAGTCACCATACTCTCACTGCCCGCATAATTGAACGCATGTGCGAGCGAGATCATCCCTTCACCGTCCTGGTAACCGGGCTTACCCGACTCGCAGGCCGTAAGTACCGCGAGTTCAGAACGCAGATCGCAGTTATATAATTCATGAAGAAAGAGTGAATTATCCTCTCCTGCATCATTCTTCGAGAATATCAGGCGCGAAAATTCCGGCTGAAGATTGTTTGATTCTGCATGAGTTCCGATATGAATGATCTTGTTCTGCCCGGCATGTTCCTTGAATGAGGCTGCTGTCGAAGCATTGTTTATATATGTTCTTCCGCCGAACATCGATTGAGCCTTCTCTACAAAGTCAAGCGTAAACGGCTGCGGCAATAACGTAATATAGCTCCGATCCAACTGAAAGGAATCTTTTACCGTCGCTGCATACTTCTTCTTTCCCTCTTCCAGGAATCCGGGAGCAAATGCAACGAAGTTGCCCGGCAGTCCTGACGAACTGTTCTGCTGCCCCACTAAGGTGAGCGTGTAGTGATACGAGAATGTATAGGTAGACAGCAGACTGGATCTGACCAGTTCCTCGTAACCAGTTATTTTTTTGGGTGTAAGTATCTCAAAGTTGAGATTAAATAAAATCCCGTCTGGGATCAGGATGATCTTATTGGTATGAATATGCTTCGCTAATGGTTGCCACAATTGCTGGTACAACTCATGCAATATATCGGTTACTTTACTGGCATCGGCGCCATAATCCGCGACAATGCGAATACTGTTTTCCAGTCCGGATGGCTGCAGCGCCACCCAATGTCTTTGATTACGGTCAGCAACCAGCGCATACAATTGTTTATCGATGAACATATATCTCACCAGTGTGCTGTTCTGTGGCAATGACCGCTGTACATCCGGCACTGATTTCACGATCGAACCATAACGCATCCTGTAGTAGTCGGGATAATCTTT